>CBDUIJ010000042.1:0-26047 GCA_965367215.1 uncultured Granulosicoccus sp. | reverse complement strand
GGAGCCGACACGGTTGCGGACCCTGACAAGACACGTCAATTTGCCGGTGAAGCGCCGCCGCAGTATCTGACGGTACGAGAATACGACGGCTATTTTCACGAACTGCTCAATGAAACGCCGGAACGTCGAGATCGCGTCATGACCGATATCGATCGATGGCTGGAACGCTTTCATTGAAGCCGAGGTAAACCGGCGAGGCCTCGCCTGCCGGGCGGCAGCCGAGTTGCCCCGAAGCCTGAATCGGCCAACGCAGCTTGCGCGACCCCTCAGGCACCATGCCGGGAAATGTTGAAGACGACTTTCGAATGAACTTTCAGTCGACTCTTCGAACAACCTTTCAGCCGACCCTTCAGTCGACTTTCAAACAACCTTTCAGGCGACCTTTGTCGAGCTGTCTCCACCCTGTCGTTGATAACGAACTGTTCGAATCATTTCACGAATGCGTGGCTGGATTTCCGTGCGCCAGCGAGTGCCATTGAAAACCCCATAGTGACCGACACCCGGCTGCATGTAATGCCAGCGTTTATCATCCGGTACGTTGGGGCAAAGGTCATGGGCCGCCTCGGTCTGTCCGATGCCGCAGATATCATCTCGCTCACCTTCAACCGTCATGATGGCCGTGTCCTTGATGGCTCCCAGGTCGATGACCTCGCCCTTGTAGGTAAACTTCCCCTTGGGCAGCGCATGCTCGAGGAACACCCGCTCGACGGTTTCCAGGTAGAAGTCGGCTGGCAAATCCATCACAGCCAGGTACTCATCATAAAATTTGTTGTGCTGATCAACGCTGTCACAATCTCCCGTGATCATGTCGTTGAACACAGACTTGTGCGCTTCGATGTGCCGATCGAGATTCATGGCCATGAAGCCGGACAGCTGGATATACCCGGGGTAGACGCGACGCATGGCACCGGCGTTCGGCCACGGCACGCGCTGAATGACGTGGCGCTTGAACCATTCGATTGATTTGGATTCCGCAAATTCATTCACGGCAGTAGGATTGCGGCGCGTATCCAGCGGCCCTCCCATAAGTGTCAGCGAAGCCGGCGTGCACTCGTCTTTCATCGCAGACATGACAGCGGTTGCGGCTATGGCGGCAACTGCTGGCTGACATACGGCGATGACGTGTACGTCCTCACCGATAAAGCGAACACACTCCATGATTTCAGTGACAAAATCATCCAGGGTGAACGAGCCTGAGCCCACCGGTACATCGCGCGCATCCCGCCAATCAGTGATATAGACTTCGTGCTCAGGGAGCATCGCCTTGACGGTACCGCGCAACAATGTTGCGTAATGACCTGACATTGGTGCAACAAGTAACACTTTAGGGTCGTTTCGCTGCCCACAAACTTCCTCGTCTCGAGCAAAATGCAGGAGGTCGCACCAGGTGCGGTCAGAAACCACATCTTCAGTGACAGAGACTTCCAGACCGTCAACCTTCGTACTGTCGATTTCCCATTCCGGTTTCCCGTATCGCCGGGTCATGTTTTCGAACATGGCGCAGGAAGCAGAGACAAAGCGCTTGGAGTAGCCCTCAGGCCAGGGGTTCAACGGCGTTTCGACGATCTGGCGCAGCATATGGCTTTGCATGCGCCAAGGTAAGAGCGCCGAACGAGTCAGTTCGTTGGTGTAATAATTCATTCAGCACTCCGAATTCATGTTGTCGTCATATATTGCAACGCAGCATTGATAAAAGTCAATGTCGGGAAAGAGTGTAGTGCCTATAGTTCACATTTGTTCTGGTCAATACGTACCAGTTCAAGGCATCTCACCGTTACAAAGTTGGCCGAACAGGGATATTTTGCACGCTTTTGGTGCAGTGCCACATGATTTTGCGCCAATAGCCGCCTTCCAGGCCATTGCTTGTAAATATGTCACGCAATAACCTTGTTATCGGTAACAGGTCAGGGTTCTTGAACCAGAACCGTCAGCTACCAACGACCCCACGCCCTGCATGAATCAGGATTCAACAAGCTCGCTTTCCTGTTGGGGCAGACGCTGCTGCCTGGATGTCTTGCCGATGCCGGGGTTGAAGGAATTGGTCGGATCAAGATCCGTATAGAAATCTGCCAGAGCCGGTTTCGCCTCATACAGATGACCGACATTGTGTTCGGCAGGATACTCGGCGCCGCGCTGATTGAGCAGCGCCAGCATCTTCGCCTTTATTGCCGCCGCATTCGCCCCTTTGCGCACGACATAGTCCTGATGAAAGACGTGGCAGAAGAAATGGCCGTAGTAGAGCTTGGTGACGAACTGATCATCGATATCCTTCGGCAGGTTCTCGATCCAGTCGGTATCGTTACGCCTCAGAGCAATATCCAGCGCGATGATGTCTTCCACTTCCTCGCTGTGGGTGGCCTGGTAACGAACCGCCGCACCCGCGGCAGCAAAACGATGCAACATGGCTTTCTTGCCTTCCTTGGCATCACACTCGAACCAGCCATCACGACCCAGAATGTCGTTGAGCAGTGCTTCGGTGTCATCCGCTATCGTGGCACCAACCTTCAGTATCAGGTGGTGTTCGAAGCGCTCGCGGTACTCCAGCATGCGCTTGGGCAAGGCCTCTGGCAACAGGCGACTGAAAAACTGCAGAACCTTGTCACTGAAGTGATCAGGTACAAAGGACAGGCGTTTTGCGCGCGCATCCACCTGCCCTTTCAATGAGAAGAAGTGCGGCAGGAAATCCGTGCCCAGCCAATGGATCATCAGCAGCGTGTCCTTGCCGTAGGTGCGCGCAATATCGAAACAATCCCGATGCAGATATTCACCGCTGATGGGCAACTCAGGCAACTCGGCCAGTACACGGCGACGCAATGTAGTGAGCTCCGCCGGATCATTGGTGCCCAGGTAGTAGACTCGATCGCCCGTATTCGACGGGAAGGTATCCAGCCGCACGGCGAACACTGCCAGCTTGCCAGCGCAACCGGCAGACTCGTGCAGGTGCGACGGATCCGCATTGAAACGTGCAGGCGTTGCCGCATCCACTTCGCGAACACGAGATTGATAGACGCTGGTAGACGCCTTGCCAGCATCAGGGATCACATCCTTGTCTTCGAACTGGCCCTTTTCCAGTCGTTCCAGCATTTCTTCAGGCGTGTCTCCCAACTCGATACCCAGATGGTTGACCAGTGCCAACGAACCATCTGCCTGTCGCTGGGCGAACAGTGACAACTCCGTGTACACCGGCCCGCGCTGCACCAGTGATCCACCTGAGTTGTTACACACGCCGCCAACGATCGACGCGCCCAGACAGGATGAGCCGATGACAGAATGGGGTTCTCGGTTCAAGGGCTTGAGCAGTTTCTCCAGCTTGTACAGCGTGCCACCGGGATGACTCACTACTTGCTTGCCCTGGTCCAGCAGATGGATCTTGTCGAGCCTGAGCGTGTTGATGATGATCACATCACGGTCGTAACTGCCATTGGGCGTCGAGCCTTCGGTGAGCCCCGTGTTGGCAGCCTGCATGATCACGATCTTGTTCGCCTCGACGGCGACTTTCAGCACTCGCCACAATTCCAGCAAGGTCCCCGGCAGGACCACGGCCAGCGCCTCGCCTTCGCCGGATCGAAAGCCTTTTCGAAAACGCTCTGACTTGCGGGCGTCAGTATGCACGTGTCGCCGGCCAGCGATGGCGTGAAGCTGGCTGATCAGATCGTTGTTATTCATGGCAGTGAATCAGTTCGGTTATCCAGGTGTTGCCAGTGACATGAGCACATCGCTCACGCCCAGACTGTAGAACGCAATCATTCCCAGAATACCGGCAAACAGGAAATAATAGATCGTGGGGATGATGGTCATGCGCAAGGTCGTGCCTTCACGCCCCAGCATGCCCACGGTTGCGGAAGCTGCGACGACATTGTGTATCGCGATCATGTTGCCGGCAGCTGCGCCGACTGCCTGCAAGGCCACCATCAGTGCGGTGGACAGACCCAGGTTGGCTGCCACGTTGAACTGGAAATCGGACAACATCAGATTCGATACGGTGTTGGAGCCGGCAATGAATGCACCAAGGCCACCAATGGCAGGCGCAAACAGAGGGTAGACCTCGCCAACACTGTTGGCCACGAACTGGGCCATGACCACAGGCATCGACATGATGTCTGCCGCGTTGACGCCCGAGTTGATGAGTATGCGAACCATGGGAATGGTGAAAATCAGGACGAAGCCTGCACCCAGCAGTGTACGAGTGGACTCGCCGACAGCCTTGCCCAGATCTGCCGGTTTCATTCGATGCAGAAACGCGGTGATGATCACCACCATCAGCAGGATGCCTCCGGGCAGATACAGCGGCTGTATGCTGCCCGACACACCTTGTTCGCCCAGAATATCGGCCCAGCCGAAGCTGATCGATGTCAGTGAGTCCTTGAAGGAGCCGATGGCGCGAGAGGCAACCAGTATCACGGCCAGCAGAACATAGGGCACCCAGCCCATCAGCGTGGAGATGGTTCGCTGCGTCGGATCATCATCGAGACGGATTTCCATGGAACCGTTCCAGTCGGCCGGCCACAGATTCGACGGCGCAAAATCCCAGTGATCCTTCGGAATCAGGAAGCCTCTGCGAGCCGCGGGAACAACGATAGCCAGGCCAACCATGGCACCGATCATCGACGGGAATTCAGGCCCCAGGAAAACGCCTGCCAACGTGTACGGCACGACAAAACAAAGACCGGCAAACAAGGCAAAAGGCGCTATGGACAGACCTTCGGTCCAGGAACGACGTTCGCCGAAGAAGCGCACCATGATGACGACCAGAAACAGCGGCATGAACAGACCGACAATGCCGTGAATGATGGCAACTTCCGAGACCACCGTATTGAAATAGTCGGCCCATCCCAGGCCAACCCCACCGAGCTGCTCGGAAATGGCTGTCTTGTTCAGACCACCGGTGACACCGACAACCAGAGGCGTGCCAACCGCACCGAATGACACCGGCGTGGACTGGATCATCATGCCGACAACGACTGCTCCCAGAGCGGGAAAACCCAGCGCCACCATGAGTGGCGCGGCCACCGCGGCCGGCGTACCAAAACCCGAAGCGCCTTCGATGAAGCAGCCAAACAACCAGGCAACGATGATGGCCTGCACGCGTCTGTCCGGACTGACCCCGGAGAAGCCGTTGCGAATGGCCTTGATACCACCAGAATACTTGAGCGTATTGAGCAGCAGGATGGCGCCAAAGATGATCCACAGAATGGCTATGGTGAGAATCAGCCCCTGCAGGGTCGAGGCCAGCACACGGTTGAAGCTCATCTGCCAGGCAAACAGCGCAATCAATGCGGTGACCACGTAGACGATGGGCATGGCCGATCGTGCCGGCATTCGCATCCCGATCAACAGGATGCCAGCGAGGACAATCGGCGCGAAGGCCAGAAGTGCCAGGATTGTAAGGTTCATTGAATTGAAGAGTTCGTGAATGGGGATGCCCGCGTGAGCCGGCTATTGTCCCTGCTTTGACTGGATTCTCACAAGACGCAACGCTTGACCTTTATCAAGGAAATTGTACAGCCAATGTAACTCCCATTACCAGACCGGCAGATTCACGAAAAACAGTGGTTCATGAGCTCTGGGTATCAACAGACAGGTGGTCATCGTTCAGGCAAACCGAGTTGCAGCAGCGACTGGAACGACAAGAGTGACGAGCTGATCGGATGAGCCTGATGATTCATCCGTCCTCGGGTAGCGACTCTTAACAAGAGATGTGGTTTAGCGTTAAGCTTGGCCGTTGCTGTGGCAGCATCGAGTATTCCTGATTCTGTCGCGATCACCACTCGCACCGGCCAACCCTTCGAGCCTTACCATGAAAACTCTGGATCTGATTACCATCGGTCGTTCAAGCGTCGATCTCTACGGCGCCCAGATCGGCGGCCGTCTGGAGGACATGGGATCGTTCCAGAAGTACATCGGTGGCAGTCCCACGAATATCGCCTGCGGCACCTCTCGACTGGGCCTTCAGTCCGCTGTCATCACCGGTGTCGGTGACGAGCACATGGGCCGTTTCATCATCGAGGAACTGGCGCGCGAAGGCGTCAATACACACGGTGTGAAGATCGACCCTGATCGTCTGACAGCCCTGGTGCTGCTGGGCATTCGTGACAAGGAACAGTTTCCACTCATTTTCTATCGTGAGAATTGTGCCGACATGGGTCTGTCCGAAGACGATATCGATCCCGACTTCATTCGTCAGGCTCGCTCGGTGGTAGCGACCGGTACCCACCTGAGTCACCCTCGCACCGAGGCGGCAGTACTCAAGGCGCTGCGTATTGCTCGTGAGGACGGCATGCGAACAGCGCTGGATATCGACTACCGTCCGAACCTCTGGGGTGTCGCCGGCCATGGTGATGGTGAGAGCCGTTTCGTGGAGAGCGAAGCGGTTACCGCCAAACTGCAGTCCAGCCTGCCACTGTTCGATCTGATTGTCGGTACCGAAGAAGAATTCCATATCGCCGGAGGCTCGACCGACACCGTGACCGCCCTGCGTGCGGTCAGAGCCCTGACAGCAGCCACCCTGGTCTGCAAACGCGGTGCGGATGGCGCCGTGGCTTTCACTGCTGACATACCGGACACTCTGGACGAGGGTCAGGCGGGTCCTGGCTTTCCCATCGAGGTCTTCAATGTGCTGGGTGCCGGAGATGGCTTCATGTCGGGCCTGCTGAAAGGCTGGCTTGACGATGCCGACTGGTCAACGGCATTGAAGTATGCCAATGCCTGCGGTGCCTTCGCCGTGTCACGCCACGGATGCACACCCGCCTATCCAAGTTGGGAAGAACTGGAATTCTTCTTCAAGCGCGGTATTCGCGAAAAGGCCCTGCGTCACGATGCCGAACTCGAACAGGTGCACTGGGCAAGCAATCGCAAGGGGGACTGGTCCACTCTGCGCGTCTTTGCCTTCGACCACCGGATTCAGTTCGAGGAGATGGAGGGCGCAACACCCGAGAAAATCGGCTACTTCAAGACCTTGTGCCTGAAGGCGGCAAATGCCGTTGCGCAAGGTCGACCGGGCTACGGCATATTGTGTGATGGCAGACTGGGACAGGATGCCCTGCACCAGGCGGCCGGCAGTGGACTGTGGTTGGGTCGACCCGTGGAATGGCCGGGCTCTCATCCGCTGACCCTCGAACCGCAACTCGGTCCCGATAATGGGGGTCTGATCGAATGGCCACGAAACCAGGTGGTGAAGTGCCTGTGCTTTGCTCATCCGGATGATGACGCGGCGACCTGGAACTCTCAGCTTGCCACGGTTCAGCGCTTGTTCCATGCCACACGTCGCAACCAGCTCGAATTTCTGCTGGAAGTCATTCCATCGAAACTGGGAGCGGTTGACGACAGCACCACAGCCACGGTCATTCAGCGCTTCTATGAGGCCGGAGTGTTTCCCGACTGGTGGAAGCTGGAACCGTTCAAGACCGAAAAGGCATGGGCTGCCGCGGTGGAGGCGATAGAGAGCAATGATCCACGGACTCGAGGTATCGTGGTGCTGGGTCTGGACGCGCCTGCCGACGAACTGTCAGCCTCGTTTGCACTGGCTGCGCGCTTTCCGCTGGTAAAGGGCTTCGCCGTGGGTCGCACCATATTCGGCAACACGGCGCGTGACTGGCTGACAGGCAAGGTAGACGACGACCAGGCCATCAGCACGATGACGCAGAATTACACCAGCCTGTGTGATGTCTGGGACGCCGCCCGCGCCTGACGCGTTCTTTCTGAGGCAACTTGCTCACGTTAACGCTTGAACGGTAAGTACGAAAATCTTCTGAGCCAATGAGCCCGCGCCCCATCCGGCGCGGGCTGGATGACTCATCCCGGACGACCATCCACGCGAGCGCGTGTCAGTAAAGGCCAGTAGCGCACCGCGTAAAGCGCGAATGCTGCAGACCACAACAGCGCAGATACAAGAATGGAAGGTAGCAACAGCGCGGGTACCAGCAAGGGAGCGAAGACCCGAACAACAGCCCCGGCCTGAACGAGTAGGTAGCACGTGACATCGTACCGATCAGCCTTCAGGGCAAGGCCGGTATGTCCACGGGCCGTGCGAGTCATCATGCCGATGATCAGTGTGCCCATGGCTCCAGCCGTCAATGCATGAATCGCCGTCGAACTGCTGAGCCAGCCGATCTCGGCCAGCGTACGCAGGCTCAGGTGCAGGACTATCCAGCCGTACGCCAAGTGCAGAACCCAGACCAACGGCGTGCCGACTGTTTTCCATGACTGCCACAATGACAGCCTCAGCGCATGCGCCAGCGTCGCCAGCAACAGGACAAATGCCATGAGGGTGCCATGCAGGGAGGTGATGTCAGCGACCAGTACAGCCAGAACCAGACCCGGTGCCACACGTTCCAGCCAGGCAATTCGCTTCGGCTGACTGCCGGGAACGCCGTTGGCCGTAAACGGTGGAGTCACACGGCCGGCCATGACCACCATGATGAACAGCACGATATCCAGCGCCATCTGCATGTTCAGCCAATCCAGCGCCTGCAGCGACGTCAGGTGGGTCGCGTGAATGCCGAGTGATACTGCGCCAAGCAGGAACAACAAGGCCAGAAAGAAATAGTTTCGGCGTACACCTGCACGAATGAACGGCACAGCCAGTACAGCGGCAGCCACCCAGGGGAAGGCGGCATTGGCCACAGCCGATGCCCAGCCCCATGGGCTCATCACCAATACACGAGCACTGAGCCACAACAGGACAAGCGCCATCAAGGGATAGCCGCTCAGGGTCTTGCGTCCTGTCCAGTTCTGCCCGGCAGTCAGCAGAAACCCCACGATGACAGGCAGCACGAAGCCGAACAGCATTTCATGTGCATGCCAGACCGGACCCGTGATGAAGGTATGCGGAAGCCAACCCGAGAATTGCGCGGCCCAGATCAGAATCGAAAGCGCCGCATAGGTACTTGCGACCAGATAGAAGGGACGAAAACCCAGATTCCACAGGGCGAAATCACGCTTGTCCGGCAAGGTGTCAGCGGCACCCTGGACCTCTTTCAATTCAGCCATGAGCATTTACCATAACGTGTTGATTCAGCACCCGTTATCTACCTTGTTGTCGACGGTGAACAGTCGCCGGAACATTAACATACTTACTGGATGCATGTTAAAGAATAATACCGGACACTCTTCGCTATACTGACAGCCTCAACAATCAGAGTATCCAGCATGACTATCGAAGGCTTTGCACTGGCGGGTGTGCCCGCAGCAGAAGCGGGTCAGGTCGACCAACTGCTCAGCGCACTGGCGATGCAACTGGCCGAGCGCGGGGTCAGACTTGCCGGCGCGGTGCAGAGCGATGTCGAACGGCAGGACCGGACTCGATGCGACATGACTCTGCGCATTCTGGGAACGGATAGTCAGTACTCCATCTCCGCCGATCTGGGGCCCCTCTCACAAGGCTGTCGTCTGGATGCCGGCGCGCTGGAGAATGCTGCTTGGGAGGTGGAGAGCCTGCTGCGTTCGTCGACCGATGAGGCATTGCCTCAGTTGCTGATCGTCAACAAGTTCAGCAAGAGTGAGGCGCAGGGCAAAGGCTTCGCCAGCGTCATCGCGCTGGCGATGGAACGGGGAGTGCCGGTACTTTGTGGAATCGGTCAGATGAGCTCGGCCGACTTTCAGAGCTTTACCGAAGATCAGGCAGAGCTGCTGGAAGCCAGCGAGCAGGCCATCGAACAATGGGTGCAGGCACGGCTATAAGTGCCGCTGGCAAATGTGGTTGCAGGTACGACGGGAGGCACGCCTGTCAGCACGGTTTTACTGTAGAGAAACCGACAAACCTCATCCTGCAGACTCCAATGTGAACTTCGTGTGATCGATCTCATCCAGAGAACGAATCAACCAGGGTTCCAGCTCGCCCAATTGCCGGCTGGCAGCATCGAGCATCAGGCAATGAACCACGCCCACGCTGTTCTGCAGCGCATCAGCAGCGTTCTGCGTAGTCAGCCAGAAATACAGAAACGCCGCCGCCAGTAGATCCCCGGTACCTGTTGGTCGAATGTTGACACGTGGGGATGTCAGTCTCCAGCTTTGCCCCTCGGACCACAGTCGGGTTGTCACCGTATCACCCGGTGTTTCCAGATCGATACCGGTTGCCAGTTTGATCGGTATATCCACGCTCGACAGATTCGTCAGTACGGTAGCCGTTGAGGCATTGACGCAATCTGTCATCACACTGGCTTCGAACACATTGGGTGTGCAGATATCGGCCCTAGGCACCAGCTCGGCACAAACCAGTTTGCTGACCTCTTCGGGTATGTACAGGCCCAAGTCCAGATCCCCCATCACAGGATCGATCAGTACAGTGACGCCAGGGTTTGACTGACGCACCTGATCAATGAAGGCGGCGACAGCCATGACGATTCCGGGGTCTCTGATGTACCCCACCAGAATGGCGTCCAGTGAATCGGCCGGCACCCGGTCCAGAGTGGTTTTCAACAGTTCCGCTACAGTGTCTGCTGGCAGATCAAGGCCTGCCACCGTGGCATAGTGAGGGGTGTTGGACATCAGGACAGTCGGCACGGCATACACCGTAGCACCCAGAGCCTGCAGCAAGGGTGCAGCGGCGCTATTCCCGGCGCAGCCATAGACCAGCTGAGACTGGATGGAGACGATGACAGGAGCTGAACCGACAGCAGGCGTCTTCACGTCTTCGCCCCCTCATGTATACCCGGCCAGTAATGACTGTCCGGTACACCTCGCGCACCAAACAAGGCCTGACCTACACGCACGACGTCAGCCCCCTCCTCTATCGCCATCTCGAAATCACCGGACATGCCCATTGACAGGTCACAGCGCACATCAGCAGCCAGCACATTCTCACGCAGTTGCTCACGCAAGCGGCTCATGCGCTGAAAACAGGCTCTGACTTCCTGCTCTTCTGCATCGAAGATGGCCAGGGTCATAAGGCCGCAGAAACGCAGATTCGGATACTCTTGCAGTGATTGCACGAATGCTGGCGTCTCCTCTATCGACAGCCCGTATTTGCTGGCTTCGAAACTGCTGTTGACCTGCACGAAGACATCCATCTGACGATTCTGTTTCTGCAGATTCCTGTCAAGCACCTGAGCCAGTTTGGCGCTGTCCAGCGATTGCACTTCATGGGCAAAGCGAGCGACATAGCGAGCCTTGTTGGTCTGCAGATGACCGATGACCGACCATTTGACATCCGGGTCCTGAATGGACTCTGCCTTGTGCATGGCTTCCTGCACCCGGTTCTCCCCGAACATCCTGCAACCAGCATCGATCGCGGTGCGGATCGACGCCAGAGACACCGTCTTGCTCACCGGCAACAGCCTGACCGACGATGGCTCGCGGCCCGATCGTTGGCAGGCGGCTGCCATGCGCGTGTGGATCGAATCGAGTCGCTGCTTGAAGGCTGCGATGTCGTTGCCTGCTTCTGTCGACGTCATGAATGGTCCTTTGGCTCTTCGCGGCCATAACGTTTTGGTAGAAAATCAACTTGCCTGCAGGATCATGAACTTCCTGCACTGCTCCCTACTGATCCTGGACAGTTGCCAGAATCCTGAAAGGGGTATCGTACCCCTTCAATGTCTCTTCGGCGACCTGCACGGTGGATTGCGACAGCTGGCTGGCGAAATCCTCTGAAAAGAGGATGGGTCTGTTGTATTTCCTGCACAGGCTTTCCATGCGTGCAGTCGTATTGACGGCTTGCCCCATGACGGTGAAGTCGATCCGGGTGCTTGAACCGATATTGCCGTAAAACACCTCGCCAAAATGGATGCCGATACCAAATTCCAGCCCCAGTGGCGGTTCCAGATGTCGAGCAACGTCGACGGCCTGCTGGGCAGCCTGCAATGCGCTCGCACACACGTCTGCAGCACCATCGGAATCCCCTTCAAGCGGAAAGATGGCAAGCACGCTGTCACCAATGAACTTCAGTAGCTCTCCGCCGTTCTGTTCAACGGCATCTGCCACGATTTCGAAGTAGCGATTGGCCATTGCCAGAGCAGCCTCCCCGCTGCAGCGAGTGTTCAGGCCGGTCCAGTCGCGAATGTCGCTGATCATGATGGCCGCCTTGATCTTCTCGACATTGCCTCGGGTGATCTGCCCACTCAAGACGCGTTGCCCGGTGCGTGCGCCAAGATAGGCGTTGGCTACGGCGGAGGACACCTTCTTTTCACTGAACACTTCAGCAATGGGGGCCAGAACGGCAGCAACCTTTCTGAACTCTGAGAGGTCAGCATCGCTGAAACCACCTTTTCTATCGGTGGAACAGGCAAGAATGGCCATGGCGCCTTCGGTAAACTCCAGTGGCAGTCCGAAATAGTCTGTGCCACCTCGCGCCTTGATTTCATGCAGCACGTTGTGCTCGGAGTCACTCAGAGGCGCTTCCAGTCGTCGTCTGAAACTCGAACGGGTGTTACCGATTGCCTGGAAGGGGCTACCGATGTATTCGGAACGCAATTCGACACCATGACTTGTCTGAACCGGCGGTATGAACTTCTCGTCCCTCTCCCAGATGGACGTGGATGCCGCGACCAGTGGGTGCAAGGTACGCATCGACAAGCGTAACCGCCACAGCGGTGCGCCAGCATCGAGCAGACGTTGACCGAGCTGATGAGTGACGTCATCGACGGTGGCGAGAAGTCGGCCTTCCTTCAATAACCAGTCCACCGTGGCGTCTGCATCCCACGATGCCATGGCTTCCGGAGAATGTTCATCCATGCGACACAAGACGGCTCAAGAACGGCCTGTCAGGACGGCGGCGCCAGCGGTGTATGAAGTGACACTCGAGGATACTGACGCCGCAGAGTTCACTACACGCGTTCTATGGCCAGAGCGATACCTTGTCCGCCACCGATACACATGGTGATGATGGCGTATCGACCACCGCTTCTTTCCAGCTCGTACATGGCCTTGACCGTCAGAAGGGCACCTGTCGCACCAACCGGATGACCCAATGCAATGGCCCCGCCATTCGGGTTGACCTTGTCTGTGTTCAGACCCAATGCCTTGTTGACAGCCCAGGCCTGGGCTGCAAATGCCTCATTGGATTCAATCAGATCGAACTGGTCGTGCGTCATGCCCAACTTGGCGAGCAGATTCTGTACTGCCGGAACCGGCCCCATTCCCATGATGTCAGGGCGAACACCGGCATGCGCGTAACCGAGCAATTTTGCACGAGGCTTGAGTCCGTGCTTCTCGACTGCAGCGCCAGTGGCCAATACCATCGCCGCCGCACCGTCATTGATGCCAGAGGCATTACCTGCCGTGACCGTACCGTCCTTCTTGAAGGCGGCACGAAGTTTTGCCAGTGTTTCAGCCGTTGTGCCAGGCTTCGGATGCTCATCGGTATCGAAGACGGTGGTTCCCCGGCGTGACTTGATCTCGACCGGCACGATCTGATCCTTGAAGACACCGGCTTCAATCGCGGCCAGTGCACGGCGCTGACTTTCCGCAGCAAAAGTGTCCTGATCCTCACGACTGATACCGTTTTCGGCAGCCACGTTTTCAGCGGTGACCCCCATATGACCGGCACCGAAGGGGTCGGACAGAGCACCCAGCATCATGTCATCCATGGGTGCATTGCCCATCTTCTGCCCGAAGCGTGCTGCCGGCAGGATATAAGGTGAACGTGACATGACTTCGGCGCCACCGGCAATGGCAAGCTCGGCATCACCGAGCATGAGATGCTGGGCAGCGGACACCACGGCCTGCGCACCAGAACCGCACAAACGATTGACCGTCAACGCTGGAGCTACCTCGCTGATACCCGCATCAATGGCCGCAACGCGAGACAGGTACATATCGCGAGGTTCGGTATTGATGACATGACCAAAGACGACATGGCCGATGTGCGCAGGATCAACCTTGCTGCGGCTCATCGCCTCCTTGGTAACCAGACTGGCCAGTGCGGTCGGAGCCTGGCCGGCAAGAGAGCCGCCAAAAGTTCCAATCGGCGTGCGGGCGCCATCGATGATAAAGACTTCGTTATTCATGCGTTGATTCCTTGTCGTTTGCGAAAAACACAGAAGTGACCTGCTGGGATTCTCGCCTGTTTGCGAACCGGGTGCAACTGAAGCATTTACGCGAAGCCTTTACCGCCCTACTGATACGTAGCTCGATGATGGCAATACCGTCTTATCAAGCAGCGGTTAAAGCAGGTCGCGAGCCGCCAGATTGCGCATCAGATGGCTGACACCAAAGGTCCACTCGGCACATTCGGTTGACAACCTGACCGTGTTCGCCAGAGCGCCCAGGGCCGGAGTCGAGATAGTCACGACATCACCGATCTTGTGGGTGAACCCTTCTCCCGGTACGTCGCGATCCTGAGTCGGCGCAAACAGGGTGCCCAGAAACAGCAATAATCCGTCGGGATACTGATGGTGGCGACCGATGGTCTGTGCCACGAGATCTGCCGGGTCACGACTGATCTGGTTCATGGACGAAGCGCCATCCATGACGAAACCATCAGTGCCTTCCACTCGCAGATCGAGCTCGGCTGAACGAACATCATCCAGCGTATAGCCATCATCGAACAGTCTGATCAACGGGCCGATGGCACAGGATGCATTATTGTCCTTGGCCTTGCCTAGCAGCAGCGCGGAACGCCCTTCGACATCGCGCAGATTGACATCATTGCCAAGTGTGGCACCAACGATGCGGCCTTTGGATGACACCGTCAGCACGATTTCCGGTTCAGGATTGTTCCAGCTCGAAATCGGATGCAAGCCGACATCGGCCCCGGTACCGACCGAAGACAGGGTCTGCGCCTTGGAAAACACCTCGGCATCGGGACCGATGCCAACTTCAAGGTACTGACTCCACATCCCTTCAGCAATCAGTGCCTTCTTGATCTGTGCAGCCTCCTCGGATCCAGCGCGGATATTACTCAGGCTATCGCCGATGACTGCCTGCACTCGCAGGCGGATACCTTCAGCCTTTGTGGGGTCACCCGCGGCCTGCTCTTCAATCACACGCTCGACCATCGAATTGGCAAACGTGACACCGCAGGCCTTGACGGCTTGCAGGTCACAGGGAGCAAGAAGATGTGTCTGACTCGAGTCGCCTACTGTCGCGGCCAGGATCTGTTCAACCGACCCCAGTACCGGACCATCGGCTGCACGGACATATGCGGCCGGGTCATCCATTTCACAGATATCCCGCACTGTGGATGCGGATCGGATCGTGATGTCGACAAACTGTCCATCCCTGACAGTCACTACTGAAGGGCCCTGCGCGCCGCTGTTCCAGACGCGGCCCAATAGACAACCATCGGGGATCAAGGAATTCATGTCGTGCTCCAGTTAGGGTTCAAAGAGGCAATGATAGACTGTTCAGAAGCTGGAACGATCAAGCCAGGTCAATAACACGCAAAGTTGTCGACCATCGATATCCAGGCAGTCAGTTCTTTCCATGGCAACTATCCTTTGCGCGCCTGGCTACCTCGCTTCACGTTATCCGCATTCCAGATTGCGACAACGTCAGACCCGACGCGCTTCAGCAGACCAATCAGTTGCTGAACATCGTTTTCCGACAGATCTGTCAGGTAGGGGCGCATACCGGACTGGATGAGTGCAGGTGCCCTGTTGCAAACCTCAATACCGCGCCTGGTGGGTATGACACGATAACCACGACCATCGGTAGTGTCGGCCTCTCGTCTGACGTAATCCAGCTCTTCCAGCCTGGAGATCAAACGAGAGGCCGCTGTTCGCTCCAATCCCACGAATTTTGCTATCTGACTGGGCGCCTGGATACCGTCAAAGTGGATACAGGCGAGCACGATCCAGGACAATCGGCTCAAGTCCACTTCAATGAGTGCTTCATCCACGCCAGACTGGATAAGCATGGCCGCTCTGCTCAGGCAATAGCCCAGACCATCCTGCGCGCTGTGATTGTCGATGTTCTGTTTCCTGTTCAAGGTTCCTCCCGGAACAAAGCGTGCCTGTTGCACATGGATTGTTCCAATCAGCTTCCGGACTTGCAAGTTTTCTCTTGCTATAAGCAAACACTTTGGCATAATGATCACATCTTATGTGCATATTGCACATATATTCACTTGAGCGTTTTACCTCACCACGTTCTCGGAGATCATCATGAAAGCATTGTGTACTGGAGCACTGGCAGCGGTCGCGCTGTGGTCTGCGACCACTCAGGCCGATGTCCTGAAGTTGGCGCATTTCATGCCGCCCACTCATCCCATGGATGCCCAGGTCATGACGCCCATGGCTCAAGCCTACAATGAGGCGATGGCAGGAACGTCCGAAATCAAGGTATATCCCTCGGGAGAACTGGGCCCCGGCCCCAAGGCACAATACAAGCGTGTTGCAACGGGTGTGGCCGAGCTTGCCTTCATTCTGCCGGATTTCTCGGCAGACCTGTTTCCGGTTCTCACCGGCTATGAGATACCGGGCCGCTATGCCAACGGCATACAGGCGACGCAGGCCATGTGGGAAAATACCGCAGAAATAGAAGACGAAGTAAATCGTGCCGTGCCTCTGGCTTTCTGGGCCAACAATGCCACGATCATGATTACCCGAGACAAGCCTGTACGAACACCTGAAGATCTGGCTGGCCTGAAGATCCGCGTCGCTGGCAAGAACATGGCCAGCGTCATCTCTGCCTGGGGAGGTGTTCCGGTGAACATGTCACCAACGGAAGCGTATCAGGCACTCAGCACCGGCGTGGTCGATGGCATCTACATCGGTCCAACGGCGTTTTCATCCTACAAGCTCCACGAAGTGGCCAAATACGCAACCGTCAATATCCCGGGCTCTGTCTACAGCTTTCTGCTGGCCATGAACAAGGATGCCTACGCGGCGCTGAGCGATGACGAACGCCGGGAATTACAGGCAGTGACAGGCGAAGCTCTGAGCATGAAAGCCGCCCAGGCATTTGCCGACGCCGGCAATAGCGCCATGACGTTGGCAGCGGACAGTGGCGTCGAAATGATTTCTCTGACTGAGGAGGAAATCACTGCCTTCTCCGCACTCTCGCCGTTCAAGGATAGTGAATGAGGCCCCACGTCTGCTGATTCATTACGCTTCCCGTCAGATCCATTCGACAAGACGATCTGACTGACAAGCAGCTACTGGAAACTACATGTTCATCAGAATCATTGGCGGGCTGCTGATTGCTCTTGGCGCCATCAGCCTGGTTGCGCTCATGAGCACCTCGGTGTCAGACGCCGTCATGCGAGCCTTGAACCTGCCTTTCGTGGGTGCCAAGGAGCTCAGCGAAGCCTTCCTGGTCTGCTGTGTTGCCATTGCCTTGCCCATCAGCGTGTACTGCGGCAAGGCGGTGGCCATAGAAGGAATCGTGGCCATGCTCCCCGATCGTGCCTGCAGAATCATCACGGCCGGTGGAAACCTGTTGGGGTTTGCCCTGTGCGCGCTGCTGTCGTACGTGCTGATACAGGCAGGCGCTGATGCTCGCGATTTTGCCGAGCAGACCACCTTGCTTGGCATACCGTACCAACTGTTCTATCTGATTCTGACGGGCGGATTCGCCCTCACCGCAGTTGCATTTCTGATACGGGCAAGAATCAGCTACCGAACGATCAACGAGATCAGCAGATAATGAGTCCTGAATGGATTGGTGTATCAGGCTTTGCGGTGCTGCTCCTGCTCATCTTCCTGCGAGTTCCGGTGGGTATCGCCATGCTGGCCGTTGGCCTGGCAGGCTCTGCCATACTGAACTCACCGGAATCGGCAGTCATGCTGATGACCGGGCAGACCTTCTCGGTCAGTACGCTCTACTCGCTCTCGGTGCTGCCGCTGTTCATTCTGATGGGCAATATCGCCTCGCAGGCCGGCTTGAGCAGGGACTTGTATGACGCAGCCTATGCGCTGGTGGGACACCTGAAAGGAGGTCTTGCCAGTGCCACGATAGTCGGGTGCGCAGGCTTTGCGGCCTTGTCTGGCTCATCGATTGCCTCGGCGGTCACCATGGGGCAAGTTGCCTACCCGGAAATGCAGCGCCGCCGTTATGGCAATCGCCTGTCAACCGGCGCCATTGCCGCCGGCGGCACCTTGGGAATACTGCTGCCCCCATCTACCGGATTCGTACTCTATGCCATCATGACCGAACAGAGTATCGGCCGACTGTTCATGGCGGGGCTATTGCCCGGTATTCTGCTGACATCCCTGTTCGTGCTGACGGTCATGCTGGTTGTGCATTTTTCTCCCGCCAGCGGTGGTATGGCACCGGAGAAGAGTCATCAAAGTCGCGCCGCCACATTTCTCAAGGCCCTCCCCGTATTCGGCATCATCGTCATCACCATTGGTGGCATCTATCTGGGGTTGTTCACACCGGTTGAAGCTGCCGGCGTCGGTGCCGCTCTGGCCATCATCATGGCCTCTCTGCGACGACGACTGAGTGTCTCCGGCTTCATCGCTGCCGTCAAGGGAACACTGGAAACCACCGGCCTGTGTTTTCTGATACTGATCGGTGCCATGGTGTTCTCCCCCTTCGTGGCCTTGAGCGAACTACCGACAGCGCTGTCGACACTGGTGCTGGGCTTCAGCAGCTCACCGTATATCGTGTTGTTGATGATTCTGGTGCTCTACCTGTTTCTCGGCATGATCATCGAGGGTCTGTCGCTGATGGTCATCACCTTGCCCATCGTATTTCCGGTTATTACAGGCCTGGGGTTTGATCCCATCTGGTTTGGCGTCATCATGGTACTGGTGCTGGAAATGGGCCTGATCAGTCCACCGGTGGGGGTGAACTGCTTTGTCGTGCATAGCGTGGCTCCCGATGTGCCGCTGTCGGATATCTTCAAGGGCATCCTGCCTTTCTGGGTAGCCATGATCGTATGCATCATGATCCTGGTGGCAATGCCGCAGATTGCCTTGTTCCTGCCTGAGGCCATGTTCTGACTATCGATGGATAATTCATGAGTCGACTATTCTCCAGCAAGAACAGGCCACCACACCTGGGACCCTACCCGGTTGAACTACTGGCTCGATCCGACACCGACACGGTACTCACGGATGTGCCTGCGATGAAGCCGCTCAGCTTCGAGCGTGCCGACCAGCCTCACTCTATCGTCAACGCGATGCGTGAGCATCAGGCCATGCTCGATGCCATCCGCAGCGGCCTGGTCAACAAGGCAATAGCGGAGGCCCCCACTGATTTGCAGGCGCGAACCGAACATCTGAA
The DNA here is from genome assembly GCA_965367215.1 of uncultured Granulosicoccus sp. GTDB lineage: Bacteria > Pseudomonadota > Gammaproteobacteria > Granulosicoccales > Granulosicoccaceae > Granulosicoccus. The sequence goes on along the minus strand of CBDUIJ010000042.1, from coordinate 6,943 downwards.
GTCTTTCGGCTATTTTGCCGATGCCGCGGTGGTAGGCAGCTGCCTCCTGCCTGAATCGGCCTTGCTGGACAGTCCCTTTTCCAATTCCGACGTCGAGCAACTGGCGCATGACCTGAAGACGACCCAGACCAAGACCCTGGCTTCCGGCATCGACATGATCATGGCGGATCTCAAGGAATCGATGGAAGCCGAGCTGCCCGGTATCGACAACCATACCCATGCACTGGTTTTTCTCTACGAAAACCCGAGAGACATCCTGCCGGATGAACCGGGTACACAATGGATCACTGATGCCCATGCTCATCGTGCAGGCTTGCTCGCAGCAGAGACAGCAGTGGTGCTGGCCAACTACCTGCGTGTGCTGGGTCATGATGCACGTGCCCATACCGTCACCAGTAGCGATGTGGACCTGAACAGACTGGCAGTCAGTGCCGGACTGGCAACCGTCGAAAACGGCGAACTGAACCATCCCTACATCGGCACCCGGTTCGGCCTGTCAGCAGTCACGACCACTTTCGAGATGGCAACGGATTACCCGCTGCTGCCGCTATCGCAACAGCCTGCCTCAGCCTTTGGCCTGACCTGGAAACTGGGCACCCGCTCGAACAAGAATGCCGCCAATGCGGTGCCCTATGCCAGGCGACGCTTCGTTGATGGCGCGCATCCCTTCGAACGTCTCAAGCGAGTGGAAGAGCCGACCACCTTCATCGACGAGCTTCGGGTAGCGCGTGTACCCAAACGTGCTGACATGTTTGCACGAGCGCAGTTCGGCGATATGGGAAAGAAGCTGCAGGATGCTGCCAAGGGAGGCCACTACGTTCGCAAGGCTGCGCCTTCAATGGCTCAGAGAAGAGCACTGGGTGCCTTTGTCCTGCTGCAGGACGGCACCCCTTCGGCGGACAAGGTGCAACTGGATCCGGCCGAGGCCGCCAACCTCGTCAAGGCGACCAGCTACTTTCTGGGCATCGATGCTGTCGGCATTTCCCGCTGTCCGGAATGGACATGGTACAGCCATGATGCTCGTGGCGAAGTTCTGGAGCCGCCACATGATCAGGCCATCAGCATGGTCATCGACCAGGGTTACGAGACGATGGATGGCTCCTCCGGTGATGACTGGATCGCCGTGGCGCAGTCCATGCGCGCCTATCTCAGATTCTCGCTGCTCGGCGGCGTCATCGCCAGGCAGATCCGCAACCTGGGTTACAGCGCCAAGGCACATACCGTCATGGATGGTGAAGTACTACAACCCCCGTTGATGCTGCTGTCGGGGCTTGGCGAAGTCAGTCGTATTGGGGAAGTCATTCTCAACCCCTACCTCGGGCCTCGTCTGAAGTCCGGAACGGTCACCACCGATCTGCCGATGACACACGACAAGCCGATCGATTTCGGTCTGCAGACCTTTTGCGAGAGCTGCAACAAGTGCGCCCGTGAATGTCCTTCGGGCGCCATCACCGCCGGTCCGAAAACCATGTTCAACGGCTACGAAATCTGGAAGTCCGACAGCCAGAAATGCACGACCTACCGGATAACCACACCGGGCGGTGCCATGTGTGGCCGATGCATGAAAACCTGCCCGTGGAATCTGGAAGGGATCTTCAAGGAATCGCCTTTTCGCTGGGCTGCCATGAACATTCCGAAAATGGCGCCTCTGTTGAGCAAGCTGGATGACGCGGTGGACAACGGCAGCCTCAACCCGGTCAAGAAGTGGTGGTGGGACCTCGAGATCAACGAGGACGGTGGCTACCGTCCCACCACCAAACCTGTCAACCAACGCGGCTTGCAGAAGGATCTGGACCTGAAGTTCGAAGACCAGACGCTGGCTGTCTACCCGGCCCCCCTTGCGCCGCATCCCTATCCCTACCCCTTTCCCATGGATCGTGAGGCGGGAATCGAAGCCTACAAGGCGATGATCTCGGCTCGGGAATACAAGGCCCGGCTGGATGCAGGCGACAGCTCAGTCATCCATCGCTATACCGCAGAAGGCGAAAGCCCCGTCATTCAGGTGGAAATCAGTCGCGCAGAGCCTATGGCGGAAGGTATCTCGAAATACGAGTTCAAGCCGGTACACGGCGGCGAGCTGCCCGAATGGCAGGCCGGCGCGCACCTGGACCTGGTGGTCGCCCCTGAGTATCTGCGGCAATACTCCATGTCCGGTAATCCTGCGGATCGTTCAAGCTACCAGATAGGCGTATTGCGAGAAGATGGCGGTCGCGGAGGCTCGGCATTATTGCATCGTATCTTCACCCCGGGCCGCAAGTTGTTCATCTCCAGGCCGATCAACCACTTCCCACTGTCGGCCGAGGCAAGCAAGTGCTTTCTCATGGGCGGCGGCATCGGTATCACGCCAATGATTGCCATGGCCCACGAACTGCACGCACAGGGTCGCGACTTCATCATGCACTACTCGGGGCGTTCTCGCGCCACCATGGGCTTTCTCGATGATCTTGCCAGGGTTCCCTGGCATGACAAGGTATGCCTGCATGTCAGTGATGAAGGCAGTCGCCTTGATCTTGAACAGGCTCTGAGTGGTTACACGAATGGCTGGCACATCTATACCTGCGGTGCCAGTCGCTACATGGACAGTGTCATGCACGCCGCCGAACAGGCCGGCTTTCCCGAGGAAGCACGCCATCTTGAATATTTCTCCGTGCCTGAGCAACCTGAGTACATCAACCACGAATTCACGCTGAAACTGTCACGCAGTGGCCAGCAGTTCTCGGTACCGGCGGACAAGAGTGCAGCCGATGTTCTGAATGAAAACGGCATAGCCGTGGACGTCAAATGCAGCGACGGCATCTGCGGCGTATGCAAATGCACTCTGAATGCAGGGGAAGTCGAGCATCGGGATTTCGTTCTGTCGAAATCGCAACGCGAAACCTCCATGATCCTGTGTCAGTCGCGGGCCCTGAAAGACGGTGGTGTCATAGAGATCGACCTGTAGGCTGCCGATTGATGTCAGACAGTGGACGTCTGACCTTGTATCAGGCGTTCCATTGGCTGCCAGTGGTGCAACACGCGACGGGACTCGAGGGAGAAGGCGAAACAATTGCCTCCGCCCCCGGCTCCCTGATCCAGTTCCCGGCTGATGGGCACTCCCAGCAGATGGCAGAGCAACAGAGTGCCCACGCCACCGTGCCCGACGAACAGGACATCCCCTGTAGCCGGGTTCTCCAGACACTTTTCCACTTCAGAGACGATTCGCTGCTGTGCATGCAGGGCTGTTTCCCAGCCTCTGACACTCGCTGCCGGTGACGCAAAGAACTGATCGGCGACGGACTCGAATTCCTGCGGCGGCAGAAAACCTGTCGATGAGCGATCGTTCTCGTGCATGAGCTCTCTGATCTCAAGTTGGCAGTTCAGCTTCCCAGCCAAGGGTGCGGCCGTTTCGATGGCCTTGGTCTCTGCGCTTGAAATCACTCTGGTGGTGCCGGCCAATGCGAGGGAATCCACCAGGGCGCTCACCCTGGCCTGGCCTGTCTCACTCAGTGACCATGACATGACTTCAGAGGCAGGATCGATAGTGACTTGAGGGTGTGACAGATAGCGTGCAATCAGGGCCAAGATAAATCCTCGAATATTCAGCTGATAGCTTTGAAACTGCTACCACCATCATGACGATGTGCAGATCACATCGAAAAATCGAGCAGTTCGCCAAGAGATAATGCAAGACTGCTCGATCATCGGACCTTCCAGGCAGCGTGTTCAGCCGCCAGGTTCATCTGCTATCAGTCTTGCCACTCTGCGCGTCGAGCAAGTGCATTGCGCCTCAACAGGCCAGCGTCTGTATCCACAGCAATGAACAAGGCTCCGGCATCGGCCGCTTCCCGCAGAAAGCTCTGATCCAGCGTCAGAATACCTGCAGGCATGCCAGCCTTGCCGATACGGCGTACAGCGTCGATAACAGCTGCCTTTACCTCGGGGTGTGAGGGCTCGCCGGGATGACCCATGGAGGCTGCCAGGTCTGCCGGGCCGATGAACATGCCATCCACACCATCGACCGCTGCGATCTCTTCAATATTGGACAGTGCCTCTGTGGTCTCTACCTGCACCAGCAGACAGATCTCTTCATGCGCTATTTTCGCGTAATCCTTGATGGCCCCATAGCGGCTGCCACGTGTCATGCCGGCTACCCCTCGGATGCCCGCGGGTGGATAACGCACAGCCGCGACAGCGTCTCGGGCTTCCTCGGCATTCTGCACATAGGGAATCAACAGACTCTGTGCACCGCAATCCAGCAGTTTCTTGATTTCAACCGGATTGTTCCAGCCGGGTCGAACGATGGTGGTGACATCGTAAGGGGCTGCAGCCTGCATCAGAGGCATGGTATCCACCGGTCCCATGGCCGCGTGTTCCGTGTCCAGCAACAACCAGTCATAACCACATCCAGCCAGCATTTCTACAGCACCAGAGTCCGGGAAGGAACACCACAATCCAATCTGTCGACGGCCGTCCTTCAATGCGGCCTTGAAGTGGTTCTTTGGCAAATCCATGGTGGTCTGTTCCTCAGTAGTGTATGCGGGCAAACTTGCGAAGCTCTTCCGGCGTGGTGGTGGGAAGGCCGAAGAATTCCAGATAAGCGGGTATCTGTTCGAACAGCATATCAGTACCGATCTGGGTGAGACAGCCCCGTTCTCTGGCAGCGGCGAGAAACGCGGTTTCTTCCTGCTTCATGACCACCTCCCCAACGAAGGTATCCGGCGACAGTCGATCAACATTCAGCGGCATGGGATCACCGGCCATCATACCCAGAGGTGTGGCATTGATGACGATGTCCCACCCCGAAGGATCATTGGAACCGCTGGTAATGTCGATAAGCGGATAGTGCTGGCGCAGCTTCGCGGCCAGGCGCCCAGTCGACTCGGCATTGATATCGAACAGACCCATGCGGCTCACACCGGACTCGGCCAGTGAAGCTGCGATGGATGATCCGACGCCACCTGCGCCAACTACCAGCGCAGATGAACCTTCGATCGTTCGCCCTTTTCTCTTCAGGCCGCGAGTAAAGCCTTCGCCATCGAACATGTCACCGACAAGCTTGCCATTCACATCACGCCTGACGGCATTGCAGGCACCGCATATCTGTACGGTGGTACTGGCTTCATCCAGCAATGCCGGCGTCGTCATCTTGTGTGGCATGGTGACCAGTGCCCCAATGAAGTTGCGCTGGCGTGACAGCAGCGGCAGGAAAGCGGCGTAATCCTCGGCTTCACAGCCCATGGGCACGACCACCACATCAATGTCCCGCGCTTCGAAATACGGGTTGTAGATCATCGGAGCACGAAAGCTCTCGGTTGGCACACCCAGGTGCGCAATGAAGCTGGTGTGACCCGAAATGAGCTGCGTCATGGATGGAATACTCCGCGGGTTCAAGGCGTGAAAACAGTTCAGCGACTATAGCGCCATTTCATGACGATGACCCTGTGGCCATGCCTATCAGGCAAAGGCACTCTTCGCGCCACTGCTCTGCTGCATCCTGAAAATCGATGAACTGTCCGGCGGCGGTGGCAAGGGCATCCGGATGGGCACATCGACCAGTCGAGGTTGCATGGACTGTTCACCACAGATTGTTCGCTCGTTGAGAGCTTGCCAGAACTCTGTCTGGCTCATGCCAGTAAACGAACTGGTACTGCCTGAAATCGGCCATGCATCGGCGGCGCCACATTCGTAGAGCAGCAACAGGCGAGCCCGGTCCGACAGGTTGGGCGCCGAGCCATGCAGCGTACGCACATGATGAACACTCATGCTGCCAGCCTTGCCGGTCAGCGCTACTGCCTTGCTGACATCGAACGCAGGATCATCCGGGTTGATGGCGCCACTGAATACACCATTGTTCATATGGCTGAGCACGGGCCCCCGATGGCTGCCGGGAATGACCAGCAACGGACCGTTGTCGATGTCCACATCGCCAAGCAGGATGCCCACTGCCAGCATATCGTCATTGGTGTGTGGGTAGAAAGCCCAGTCCTGATGCCACTCCACCGCTGCACCACCACCGGGTGCCTTGGTGTTCAGCTTGCTGGTATGCAGACGAATATCCGGCCCGACCAATGGGCTCAACATGGAAGTGATTCTCTCCCAGAATGCCGGGTGTTGCGTGTGAGGAAGCTTGATTCGAGTCAACGTCGGTTCACTTGCACTATGCCCGTCATCCAGATCATAGACATCGTTGCTCTGAGTGACTTGTCGCGACGCCTCGATGAAGTTGTGCGTGATTCCCTGAAGGAGCTGCAACTGCTCATCGCTCAGGGCGTTTTCAATCATCAGATAGCCGTTTTCCTGATAGAAACCGGTTTGTTCCTTGCTCAACATCGTCTCGCTTCTCTCGGGAATGATCATGACATTCGTAACATATCCCGATGACCCTGTCCCGGCAAGGCGCCGCGTCAGCGTTCTGGCCTCTGTCAAGCAATTGGACGGTGAACCGGAGAAAGCCATTGCAGCCTACTCCGGGTTTTCTCGGTCATTTACTGTTACCAACAGGGCTTGACCAGGAAAGTACCTGAGCACCACACGCACGACGCCCGGAGAGGCGGCGATTTCAATCAATCGATCACCGGTCGTTCCCAGCATCAGGCTGAGTGAGAACGCGCAGATACACCAGAGCGCTGCCGTGAATACGCATGAGACAGACGCGCAGCACAGCAGCCGCTCACAGGAATGCGATCGGCTCGTTCTCTGAATCGGAAACCGGGGAAGGCACGTACAGCTTGAAAGCGGGACGTGATGCTGCGATATCAGCCCAGCGGTGGCCCGCGACTCGAAACAACCTGCCGGTACCAGCGAGGTACGACGTCGATGGCAAGTACAGGCCCAAGCACTTCCTGCTGGTGCGTTGCAGTGCCTCGACATGCAGCATGACCATTGTGCTGTAAGCCCTACACCCGCGGCGCATACAGATGGTGGGCAGTGTCGTGATAGATAGCCTGACGTTGTTCGTCGTTCA
>CBDUIJ010000041.1:0-26260 GCA_965367215.1 uncultured Granulosicoccus sp. | reverse complement strand
CTTCACTGTCAACCTCCATGGAACGATTGAGTTCCGGCCTGCGAGTCAACAGCGCCAAGGATGATGCCGCAGGTCTGGCTATCGCCGAACGCATGAACACGCAGGTCCGTGGCATGAACGTCGCTATCCGCAACGCCAATGACGGTATCTCCCTGGCACAAACAGCGGAAGGTGGTTTGCAGGAAGTCAACAACATGCTGCAACGCATGCGTGAGCTGGCCGTGCAGTCCAAGAATGGCACCAACTCGACCAGCGATCGCGCAAACCTCAATGCCGAATTCACGGCCCTGAACGAAGAAATCGGCCGTATCGCTGAAACGACTGTCTACAACGGTCAGTCGGTAATCAACAGTGCAGGCGGCAGTGTCAGCTTTCAGGTTGGAGCCAACAATGGTGCAGCCAACTCTCTGACTATCGCCCTGACGGAAGTCACATCCATCGCTGCTGCTACGGTAGCGACCGTCGCAGGCGCTTCCGGAGCCATTTCTGCCATCGATAGCATGATCGATGATGTTACGGCATCACGCGCTGACTTCGGTGCCATGCAGAGCCGCTTCGAAAGTGCCATCAACAATCTGCAGGTAGGCATGGAGAATCAGGCCGCTGCTCGTGGTCGTATCGTGGATGCCGATTTTGCAGTGGAAACTGCCAACATGACGCGTTCACAGATCCTGCAGCAGGCCGGCAATGCCATGGTCTCTCAGGCCAACTCTGCGCCACAGAGTGTTCTGCAACTGCTTGGATAATCCCGCAGTCGAAGAGTAGTCCGCCAGATCGGCCTCGGTGAGTTCTCCCGAGGCCTTTTTATTGTCCGTCATTGAATGCGCAGGGTTCACTCGCCACGCCTCCCCTTGAACTGAACGAGAGGCCTGCAGGACACGGTCCACAGTGACCATTCACACGGTTTCCCTGATTCTCTCAGAACCTTGAATCAGTTCCCTTCAGTTGGGGGCAGCAACGCCCGATAACCGTTCCATGTGCGCATGGTTCGCTTGCCGATCTACTTCAGGAGAAGACGCCACATCTCATAATGACAAGGAATTTCCGATACTCCAGGAACCTGTAATACAATGGCACAAACAATCAACACGAACGTCATGTCACTGACGGCTCAGAGAAATCTCTCCAAGTCTCAGTCTTCACTGTCAACCTCCATGGAACGATTGAGTTCCGGCCTGCGAGTCAACAGCGCGAAGGATGATGCCGCTGGTCTGGCCATCGCCGAACGCATGAATACCCAGGTTCGCGGCATGAACGTCGCCATCCGCAACGCCAATGACGGTATCTCACTGGCCCAGACTGCCGAAGGTGGTTTGCAGGAAGTGAACAACATGCTGCAACGCATGCGTGAACTGGCCGTACAGTCCAAGAACGGAACCAACTCCGATAGTGACCGCGAGAACCTCGATGCCGAATTCACCGCGCTGAATGAGGAAATCGGACGAATCGCTGAAACGACTGTTTACAACGGTCAGTCGGTTCTGGATGCATCCGCTGCTTCCGGTGTGGAAGTCGTCTTTCAGGTTGGTGCAAATAACGATAGCTCCAACACTCTGGCCATCGAACTGAAGCAGATTGCAACCATCTCTGGTGTGGATATCCTGGATGTGTCGGGGGCTGCCAGCGCTATCGACAGCATTGATGCCATGATCGATACAGTCACCGCTTCTCGTGCCGACTTCGGTGCCATGCAAAGCCGCTTTGAAAGTGCCATCAACAACCTTCAGGTGGGTATGGAAAACCAGGCCGCTGCACGCGGTCGTATCATCGACGCTGACTTCGCGGTGGAAACTGCCAATATGACGCGTTCGCAAATTCTGCAACAGGCAGGTAATGCGATGGTATCGCAGGCCAACTCTGCACCACAGAGTGTTCTGCAACTGCTCGGGTAATCGTTACCCGCACAAGTAAGTAGCAACAAGTTCGGCCTCGGGAGTTTTCTCCCGAGGTACTCACACCACTCGCCAGGAGAGGGGTAAACAGTCATGATTACAGCAGCCGGGGTAGGCTCAGGAATAGATGTCGAAAGCATCTTGTCGCAGCTCAACGAGTTGGAAAGAGCACCTGTCAACACACTGAACGAAAAGCGCGCAGCGCTCGACGTTGAGCTGAGTGCGTACGGGAAGGTCAAGAGCTCTCTCAGCTCCTTCAAGGATACCGTCACCACTCTGGGCAGTGACCAGAAGTTTGGCGCCTTTGTAGCCACCAGTAGTGATGAGGAAGTCTTCACCGCCGTTGCCAGTGGTGGTGAGATCGCTCAGAACCTTGACATCGAAGTACTCTCCCTGGCAACCAACCATCGACTGGCCAGTGCCGCCTATGCCTCGGCAGACGCCGCTGTAGACAATGGCACCATGCAGTTCTCCGCGGGTGACAACCAGTTCGATATCGTCATCGACAACAGCAACAACACGTTGACAGGCCTTCGCGATGCCATCAACGACCTCGAAGACAACACCTCGGTCTCTGCCAGCATCATCAACGTCGATGGTGGCAGCCGTCTGATCCTGACGGCCAAGGAAGCGGGTACGGCTGGCATCATCGATGTCACTCGGGCCGGCACCTTTCCTCTGGGCGATACCGATGGCGGATTCACCGAAGCCACGGAAGCAACCGATGCCAGTCTGATCGTGCATGGCTTCACGGTTACCAGCTCATCCAACACCATCACGGATGCCATCGAAGGCATCACCCTGAACCTGACCGGTGTTGGCAAGGCCACAGTGAGCTCCGAGCGTGATACCACCTCACTGCGGGAATCGGTTGACGCATTCGTCACCAACTACAACGCCATGGCCACGACAATGACGGCGCTCGCAACGTCCGATCTTCAGGGTGATCAGCTGCCCCGCGGAATCGACAGCCGTATGCGTGCAGCTTTCCAGGGTAGTGTTGACCTTGGCAACGGAGACAGCACGACTGCCCTTGAACTGGGTTTCACCTTTGACCGCTACGGTACGCTCAGTATTGACGATACCGCCTTCAATGAAGCACTCGATGCCGGTGTGAACCGTTACGTCACTGCCTTTGCCGACGCTGACAACGGACTTGCGTCCCGGTTCAGCGATCTGGTCGAGGAATATACCGAATCCGGCGGCGTCATTTCCATCCGTGAGGATGGTGTGGATACGCGCAAGAGCACGATCGACGATCAGATCGACCGACTTGAATACCGGTTGGAGAAGATCAGTGCGAGAACGAGAGCGCAGTTTACCGCCATGGATCTTGCCGTCACGAACCTAAACAACACCAGCGGATATCTGGCCAGCCAGCTGACCACCTACACCTACTAAACATGACACTACAAGCATATCAATCCGTACGTCGCTCAACGCTGGTTGAGGGGGCATCCCCTCACCAGCTCATAGCGATGCTCTATGACGGTGCTCTGAGCAATATCTCCATTGCCAGAAAGCACCTCAAGGAGGACAGGGGCTATCAGATGCATGTACATATCGACAAGAGCATAGCCATCATTCAGGAGCTGCAGGCGAGTCTCAAGGACTACGAGACCAATGAGCTGGCAGGCAATCTGTTTGAACTCTACAGCTTCATTACTGCAACCCTGATTTCAGCCAATCAGAAGAAGGATGATGAAAGCCTGGCGACCTGCACCGGGCTTATCGAAATTCTGAAGGATGCCTGGCAGGCGATCTCCCCGGAGCAGGTAGCGGCATGAACCCCCGTCTGTCCATCGACCAGCTGGAGCAACTCAAGAGCATCATGCATTTGATGCTGATTGAGGCCAAGGCAGAAAACTGGCCCGAATTATCCCGGCTGGACGGTGAACGGCGGATCATACTGAACTACCCCGAGCACGCACGAGAGCTGCACCCTTCCGCGCTCTCGGAGCCCGCCATTTCCTCAGGGCAACGACCCTTCGCCCTGACACCCGCGGTGCGGGCAGCGGCAAGACCGGATACCTCTGGATCTCTGCCGGCAGACGATACCGATAGTCGGGAAAATCAACCACTGGCCGATGATGGATACCGCGCCTTGAGCAAGGATGTTCTGGAGCTCGACTCGGCAATCAGAAAAACCATAGAAGACGCAAAGGAAGCCTTGCTGAAAGAATCGCGAGGTATGCGAGCCCAGGTCAACGCCAAGAAAGGATACGAAAAAACCAGCAACATGAGCCCTTGCAGCTATAGCTGAAGCAGCAGCTTGCCACTCCAATAAAAACAAGAACAATAAGATGCCGCCAAGGCATCACGGATCTGCATCATGATGACTACAGCCTCCTCACACACGGCCACCGCCAGCGCGTCCAGCATACTGCCCGACTTTCTGGCTGGCATGCAACCGGCATTCTGCAACAAGCGAACCGGAGAAGCCCATCTGTCACAGACTGAAGATGGTTTCCCCGCGCTCGAGTACGGTTTTTCCGGCTTACCGGATGACTGGGTTGTCGAGCGGGATACAGATGGCAAGGCGATAGCCCTGCACCCGGATGTCATCGCGGGATACTGGCGCGACGCCCGATTCGTGGCATTGTCCCAGCTCAGTCAGATGCCGCTGGACGCCTAGAGAGGCGACTACGCCCCACAGCAAGGTTTCTCCCTGACATTCATGTCAGGGACTTGCATCGCTGGCGGCTGCCCCTTCATTCCGAATCGTCAGAATCATACTGGTTGCGTCTGGCCTGCAACTGCAGCAACTGCAGTTTCGCCATATGACGGATGATGGCTTCCGTGTCATCGGGATGTATCTTCGTGAATTGAGTGGATACCTTCACCGTGTGTTCACCTTCCGGCATCTCTTTCTCGGCAGGTTCGACTCTGAGTATCTCGGCCAGAGCCACGACTTCGGTACCGCTTGTCGATAACAACATGCCAAGCTCCAGCAACTGTCCTGGCACCAGGTCAGGCAGGTCCGTACAGAAACGAAGTCCGGTTGCCGACATGTTGACCGCAGTCTCCTGCTGCATGTCACCGAACTCCATATCACTGTCGTTCGACAATCGCGCTGCCAACTGAGCAATCTGTGTTTCCAGATGCTCCAGATAATCCGCTACCTCGGAATCACGCTTGCGAATGCTCTGCAACTTCGGCAGACGGTTCTCGTTCTGATTGCGCAAGTGTGATCGCAGACAGGTGCGCACCCGATAAGCGTCAAAATCGGCGAAGACGCCGTCGGGGTCATCCTGGTCCACGGTCTTGACCTGCAATTTCAGCAGGTCGTCCATGCGGAATCCTTCTCTGCGGTTCTCATCCCCAGCCATCAGTATTCCTCCTCGGGCACACTGATATTGATTTCGATGCGACGATTTCTGGCGCGATTTTCAGGTGTGTCATTGTCCGCCACGGGCTGCGTATCGGCAAATGCACGTATCTCGATACGACCGGGATCGATGGTACGGACCTCGGACAGGTAGTGCACCACGGTTGCCGCCCTGGCTGCAGAGAGCACCCAGTTCGACGGATAGAGCGTGGTTGCAATAGGCACGTTATCGGTATGTCCTGAGACAATGATTCTACTGTCTGCCTGCTCCTCATCGAGAAGGGTCTCCAGTTTGTCCAGCACCGGCAGGAAGCCCGATTGCATTCGTGCACTACCAGAAGGAAAGGCATCTGATTCTCGGATTCGCAGCATGACACTATCGGACAGCAACACCACTTCTACAACCTCCTCATCAATTTCCTTTTTCATCCCCTCTTCGATCTTGGCCAGCAACTCTTCGATTTCCGGCGATACGCTGGCGTTCACTCGAAGCTCATCGCGAGAATCATCCTGTGTCTGCTGCTTCATGACCGGAATGGCTGAAGGAGACGGCGTACCCGGCGAGAACTCCTGTTTGATGACCGATGTACCTCGCGGTATCGTGTCGGCTTCCACCTTTCTCTGTACACCAAAGGCGAATTTCATCGAACCGGCTACCTGCTTGTATTTCTGAATATCCATTTCGGAAAATGACAGCAACAGCACGAAGAAGCACATCAGCAAGGACATCAGGTCGGCAAACGTTGCCATCCATGCCGGTGCGCCCGCTTCGCACTCTTCGCATTCGTTATCGTCATCCATCGTCTGGTCAGTCCTGTCTCGTCAGCATCACTTGGCTGCTGCCGCGGCTTCACGCTTGCTCTCAGGCAGATAGGCCGTGAGAAGCTGTTGCAGAACGCGAGGGTTTATCCCCTCCTGAATGCCGGAGACCGACTCCAGGACCAGAAGTTTGTTGAGACGTTCTTCGCTGCTGATCGCCTTCAGCTTGGCCGCGATGGGCAAGGCGACAGCATTGGCGATGATTGCGCCGTACAGTGTGGTCAACAGTGCTACCGCCATGGCAGGTCCGATCGATTTCGGATCATCCATGTTGGATAGCATCTGTACCAGACCGATCAGGGTTCCGATCATGCCCATTGCCGGGGCTGCCTCGGCGATGGACTTGAACATCATGACCCCGATATTCTGACGCTGCAGCTCCAGATTGATGTCCTTCGACAGCATCTTCTGCACAACATCGATCGAGTGACCATCTATGCACAGCTTTACGCCGCTATCCAGGAAGGGGTCCTGAATATCATGTCCTTCCAGCGCAAGGATGCCCTCCTTTCGAGCGACATCGGCCAGCGTGATCGCCTCTTCAATGAGAGCTTCGGGTGCGATGGACTTGTGCATGAAGGCACGCAGTGTCACCTTGAACGAGCCCAGGAACTGTGAGAGGGAAATCTGACACAGCGTCACCATGAAGGTGCCACCCACAACAACCACCAGACTGGGGATGTTGACGAAAGTACTGACACTGCCACCCAGGAAGATCGCGGAGCTGATGACAGCGAGTCCACCAAAGAGGCCTAATAGCGTTGCGATATCCATTTATCAGATGTCTCCGGACCAGGTATGTGATGACGAATCTTCCGTCTCGGCATCAGCCAGTGGTTCAGCCGGTGGTTTTCCATGAAGTGCATGAATCAGCGCCGCCTCGTCCGAGGACAGACCGTGTCTCTGTACGAGCATGCTGACATCACACCCTGCCCTGGCATCCCTGATGGCATTCTCATGACGATCGTCCGCGTTCTGATAGATCTCGCGTTGCAGAACATCGGTCGCCAATTGATCCACACGCTTGCGCATGTCGTCATGCAGATCAGCCAACAGATGCATACCAACCTCGATACGATCCAGCTGTTCACGCTGTGTTCTTGCCTGCCCCTGCAATGTGGTCAGTCGGGTATGGAGCAGGACACAAATGACGGCAACCAATACCGTCAGACCCAGACTGGCTATAAGCAGTACATTCATGCGCGATTCTGTACTGATCCCTCAGCAGCCTCCGTTGGCGTGGGGAATACCTGGTTTGACGGTTGAATCAGACGTTGCAACCATTGATCGTCAGTTGACTGGTCGATGCGTTTTCTCATGGCAACGGCCGTCGCAATCAGTACCGACGCATCCGCCCGCTCCAGCGGACGTTGCACGCTGGCATCATCCGACCAGTACGCCACTGGCGTCTCATGGCGGATGATGGCATTGAGCAATTCACCGAACCGGGCGCTCGTATCCAGATTCGTCAGAACCAGATGCATTTGCTGCTTGTGGCTGCAATGCTTCCTGATCAAGGCGTCTGCGGTTGACGCCTGCGCCGTGGCCGGCAAGGCGAACAGATGTCTTACTGTATCCAGGTTCGACGGACTCAGAAGAGAACGCGGTAGCGGTACCGACCTTTCGTCCTCTGGCAAGGTATGGTCGATCAGGACAAGCTTCTTGTGCTGGAACGCTGTCGCCAGACTTGTCAATTCAGCCATGTCATGCGCGTGTACAGTCGGAACACCCAATAGTCGACCGTAGGCCTGAAGCTCCTCGAATGCACCGATACGACGGGTATCCGCACAGATGATGACGATCGATTGATTATCATGTTGCCTGACATGCTCGGTAGCCAGTTTCATCAGGGCAGTCGTCTTGCCAGCACCTGGAGGTCCGTACATGATCGTCACACCGGGTACATCAAAGCTCTTGTCTCGCGCAATATTCAATGAAGACTTGAGCGTTGCCAGAGACTGGCGGATAGCAGTATCGGCCGGCAACTCGGCCGCACAGCGCTCTACCAGGCGCACAGCCAGCTCGGCACCAATTCCCAGTGACAGCAACTGTTGCAGGTGCAGGCTGCGGTTGGGTGCATTGACTCCCCACAGGTTGACTTCAAGACTACGGAAATGCTGTTCCAGCACCTGCGATTGCGATGTCAGAGCGGATGCCAGCGATTCCAGCGTTGGTGCAACAACCGCGCGCTGCCCTGCCTGGGCTGCCGGCTTGCCACCGTAAGCACCGCTGTTGGCACTGTTCTGCCCTGCTTCTCGTGGTCGCAGTACCGCAGCATTGCGTTCACCCAGCAACGGCGAACTCCCGTTGGAAGTGTCGTGAGCCGCAGAACCCTGGCCAGAAATGGAAACCTTGTCATCGGCTATATCCGACGTATCACCATAATCCTTGATATCCGAATACCTGACCGGTTTCTCAGCCGTCCTGCCCCGGTCGTAATCGGGCTCTGCATCAGCGTCGATACGGACAGGGCTGGAAGGTCCGAAGGCTGCCATCGTGCCATCCGCATACATTTGCGGTGACTCGGCTGGACGCGCTGCCATGGAAGCCGTGACCTCATCGGTACTGGATTCGGCCAGCGCGGACATGTCGTCCATTTGCGCTGTCGCGATGATCTCGACCTGATCCCCGACCCGGCGATTTGCCAGAATAATGGCATCATCGCCCAATGCCATTCGGACCGCACCCAGGGCTGCAGGGGTTGTATCAGCAGTAAATCGTCTCAATTGCATGTCAGGATTCGCATTGGGTTGGCGGCAGAGTTTTCAGCGACAGATAGATCAAGCGACAGCTTCGCCGCCGATATTCGCAATCACCTTCAACCGTTTGTTTTCAGCAATTTCGTTGTAGGCCAGTACTTTCAACAGCGGAATGGTATGTCTGACCATTCCAGCCAACCATGGACGCAACTTCGGACTGACCAGCAGTACGGCTGGTTCGTCATTGACTTCCTGGCGATGCACACTTTCGGCCAGAGACTGATACAGACGTTCAGCCAGTCCGGGTTCAATCCCCAGACCGCCACTGTTTTCAGACTCGACAGAACTGAGGCACAATTTTTCCAGCTCCGCATCCAGCGTGATCACTGGCAGTGTCTCTTCGAATGAGGTCAACTGCCCGGTGATCTGGCGTCGTAGAGCCACACGAACCGCTGCCGTCAAATCTTCGGAATCGGTTGTATGAGTCCCCTTCTCGGCCAGTGTCTCAGCGATCGAACGCATGTCCTTGACCGGTATTCCTTCATCTAGCAGATTCTGTAACACCTTGACCACCGTAGGTAGAGGCAACATTTTGGGAACCAGATCCTCGACCAGTCGCGGTGCACTCTTGCTGAGTGTATCCAGCAGTGACTGAGCTTCCTGGTGACCGAGCAGACTGCCGGCGTGTTGCATGAGTAACTTGCTCATGTGTGTCGCTATAACCGTGCCCGGATCCACAACCGTGTAACCCAATGCCTGTGCACTGTCTCGCTGATCGATACGAATCCACACCGCATCCATGCCATAGGCCGGATCCTTGGTAGCAATACCTTGCAGCGTGCTGCTCTCGATTCCGCTACCAATCGCCAATTCCTTGTCGGGATGCAGATCGGCCTCACCTTCAGTGACGCCAAGAATGGATATCCGGTAGCGAGTAGGTGGCAGGTCGAGGTTGTCCTTGATATGCACCGCATGAATCAGAAAACCCAGCTCTTCGGTAAGTTTGCGACGTACCGCCTTGATTCTGTCGGGCAACTTGCCGCCCTGACGGGCATCCACCAACGGGATGAGTCCAAAGCCGACTTCCAGGCCGAGGATATCGGTCGTCTGAACATCCTCCCAACTCAGCTCTGCAGGTTTCTCCGGCCTGACGTCTTCCTTCTCGGGCTCCGGCTTCTCCTTGTAGGCGTCACGCGTGTACCAGGCATACGCCCCCAGGCCACCACCCAGCGTCAGAAAGACCAGGTTCGGCATGCCGGGAACCAGTCCCAGCAGGCCGATCAGAATGGCGGTAATGACCAGAGCCCGCTGATCCTTGAACAGTTGCATGGTGATCTGTTCACCCATGTCTTCGGCTGCCGAGACACGTGTCACGATGACCGCTGTTCCCATGGACAGCAGCAATGACGGAATCTGGGCAACCAGACCGTCACCGATAGTCAGCAGTGTGTAGTTATGTGCGGCTTCCGCAAAACTCAGATCGTGCTGGCCAACACCGACGGCCAGGCCGCCGATGATGTTGATGAACAGCACCAGCAAACCGGCTATGGCATCCCCTTTCACGAACTTGCTGGCACCATCCATGGAGCCGTAGAAATCGGCTTCTCGTGCGATATCCGAACGACGCTGCCGGGCTTCGTCCTGATCCACCAGACCTGCATTGAGGTCGGCATCGATGGCCATCTGCTTGCCTGGCATGGCATCCAGAACGAAGCGGGCACTCACCTCTGATACACGACCGGCACCTTTGGTGACCACGACGAAGTTGATGATGACCAGAATCGCAAACACCACGAATCCGACAGCATAGTTGCCGCCAATGACGAAGTTACCGAACGATTCAATGACCTGCCCGGCCGATGCTGTCCCCGTGTGCCCCTCGATGAGTACCACTCGAGTGGACGCAATATTGAGAGACAGGCGCAACATGGTCGCTACCAGCAGAACGGTCGGGAATGAGGAGAACTCAAGTGGTCGGTTGGTGTAAACCGTTACCAGCAACACGATCAGGGACAAGGCGATATTGAACGTGAACAGCAGATCCAGCCCGATGGCCGGGATCGGCAGGACCATCATGACCAGCATCAGCAGCACCAGAAACGGTGCGCCCAGTCCGGTCAGCTGCAACTCCTTGAAAAAGGTTCTTGTATTCTCCATGCTCATGAATCACCTCTTTCCTGTTACGGCTCGCCCCGCAAAAGCGGCAGGCCGTTGAACCGGATAAGCCGTGATGCGACACTGGCCGGTCTGTGTAATGCCAGAGTTGGGTGCTGCTGTAACAGCCTCTGGCTCAAGGTGAATGCTCTTCATGATGGTCCGGTCTACTGATCCTTTTTATCCTGCATCGATCGCGGCACCTCCAGATCTGTTGGTGGCACCAGACGACGCTGGTCTGCGAAACTCAGCTTCTTTACCTGCAGCACATAGGCCAATACCTGTGCTACGGCAAGATAAAGTTCGGACGGTATGGTTTCACCGACTTCAGTGTGTCGATACAGGGCTCTGGCCAGCGGCGGCGCACTGAATATGGACACCTTGGCATCCTTGCCGATTTCCCGGATCTTGAGCGCCATATGGTCCACCCCTTTGGCGACAACTACCGGAGCCATGGAGTCTTCGCTGTACTTCAGGGCTACGGAATAGTGGGTCGGATTGACAATGATGACGTCAGCATCCGGCACATCGGTCAGCATGCGTTTATTGGCCATGATCTGCTGCATCTGCCGCACCTTGGCCTTGACCTCGGGATTACCGTTCTGCTCCTTGCTCTCGTCACGCACCTCCTGTTTGGTCATGCGCAGTTTCTTTGCATGACTCCAGCGTTGATACGGTACATCGACCATCGCCACCAGGCTGAGTGAGAGCACCAGGATCATCAGAATCGTGAAGATGACCACGAACATCTTGTTGATTGCCTCATCCAGTGGCAGAACTCCCAGGCTGAGATAGTCATCGATATGCCCTTCCATCAGCAAGACCGCCACCCACCCCAGCAGGATGACTTTCATCAGGGATTTCAGCAGCTCGACCAGACCCTGCAGCCCCACCATGCGTTTGAGGCCCTTCAGCGGATTGAGCTTGCTCGGATCAACCTTCAGCGACGAGGTGCTGAACACCCAGCCCCCCATGCACAAGGGACCGATGAATACGGCAAGGAACATCAACAGGAGAAACGGGCCGGAGATCCACAACGCCTCGATAAAAGGTGTCAGCAGTCCATTGAGCAGTGCATTATCCGAAAATATTCGTTCACGATCGATCTGCCACTGATGGCTGGCCAGATCCCGATAGGCATGCACACCACTACTGCCCAGAACAGCGAAGCCGATCAGCGATGCCAATAACATCAGTACCGTATTGAGCTCCTTGGAGCGGGGCACATCGCCCTTTTTTCGCGCATCGGCAAGGCGTTTGGGACTCGCGTCTTCTGTGCGATCCTGGCCGCTGTCGGGTGCTCCTGCCACGGTATCAGCCCCTCAGAAACGCGACGATGGTTGGTTCAAGCAGATGCAATAACGACTCGAATGACACCTGAAAAGACGGCAAGGTAAACAGGATGGACAGAAATCCGACTGTCATGGTAATGGGAAAACCCACGGAGAACAGATTCAGCTGCGGTGCCGCTCTGGTGATGACACCCATGATGATATTGACAGTCAACATGGCCGCCAGTGCCGGCAAGGCGATGGTCAAGGCCCCCTTGAAGATGATTCCTCCCCAGGTGAGCAACACCCAGATTGCACCTTCTCCCAGAGATTGGCCAACGGGCAGATAGGTAAAGCTGGCGGTCAGCAATAACAGGATGGCGTGATGGCCGTTGAAGGCCAGAAACAACAGAGTTGCCATGATGAGATAGAACTGACTCACCGTCGGTACCTGACTGCCGTTCTGCGGATCATTGAGCATCGCAAAACCCAGTCCCATGGTGACAGCAATGCTCTCCCCTGCCATGGTCACGGCATTGAACACGATGAGCACCATCAGGCCCATGGCGACACCGATGAACATCTGCTGGACAGAAATCAGGACACTATCCAGTGACAGAGGGTCCAGCTGCGGCATCGGATCCAGCGATGGCACGATCAGCAGGGTAATCATGAATGCAAGCCCGACACGTACCTTGACCGGCACCTCTCCACCACCCAGTACCGGCATGATGGACAGCAGACCTGCAACGCGGAACAGCGGCCACATGAAGAGCCCCACGTAACCATTGATCTGCTCTGCGGTGATCGTCAGGGCTGACATCAGCCACCTATGATTCTGGGAACAGTTTCCACGATCAGCTCGGAGGTGAAATCCAGTATGACCTGTAACAGCCAGGGTCCAGTGGCAATCAGGACGATGACCATCGACAACAGTTTCGGTATGAAACTCAGGGTCTGTTCGTTGATCTGGGTCGCAGCCTGAAACAGGCCCACGACCAGTCCTGTCAGCAGAGCGGCCAACAACAAGGGTGCACTGAGCATCACCGTGGTAGTCAGGGCCTGCCGTCCCAGGTCGATAACCATATCGGGTGTCATGTCATGCCCTCCTGATAGTTGTCCAGCGCATCAGACGAAGAAGCTGCCGGCCAATGTACCCAGAACCAGATTCCAGCCATCCACCAGCACGAAGAGCATGAGCTTGAATGGCAGGGAAATGATCAGCGGAGACAACATCATCATCCCCATGGACATCAGGACACTGGCGACAACCAGATCGATGATCAGAAAGGGGATGAAGAACAGAAAACCGATCTGGAAAGCCGTCTTGAGTTCACTGGTGACAAAGGCAGGCAGCAATACCCAATAGGAAATGTCTTCAACGCCCTGCGGCGGTGGTGAATCGGAGAGCTCCAGAAACAGTTGCAGGTCATTGTCGCGTGTCTGCTGCAACATGAACTTCCTGAAGGGAACTGCTGCATTCATGATGGCGGTTTCGGCACTGATCTGCTCTGCCATGAAGGGCTTGACTGCCGTATCGTGAATCTCGGTAAACACCGGACGCATGACGAACAGGGTCAGAAACAATGCCAGACCGATCATCACCTGATTGGATGGCGTTGTCGGTGTTCCCATTGCCGTACGCAATATTCCCAACACGATGGTGATGCGCGTGAACGATGTCATCAGCAACAGGATTGCCGGCAGCAGAGTGAGCATCGTCATCAGAGCCAATGCCTGCAGGCTCAGACTCCAGGTCTCGCCACCACCTTCGCTTGCATCGATGATGAGCGCAGGAATACCTGCCTGAGCATGGCTGACACCGGGCATGGAAATCAGGGCCAGTAGTGTCAGAAGGCACAGAGGATGGAAGCCCTTCACGTTCTGCCGCAGGCGACATCGCACCCTGCCCGCCGCCGCTTGTCCGGTGTGCATCAGTCGGCAACCTGACGCTTGAGCGCAGCACTGAGTTTCTGGCGGAAATCACCCAGTTCTTCGGTGCCGGCATTGGCCAGTGGTTTGGCAAGAACGTGCAGTGTATTGATCTGGCTGGCAGTCACTCCCAGCACCAGCTGCTCATCACCGGCCTGTACGACAACCACTCGTTCGCGCTGCCCCAGTGACAGGGTTCCGACAACCCTGAGACCACTGTGTATCGTGCCTCGGGTACCTTGCAACTGGCGCATGATCCGGGCGAAAACCCAGAAGACCACCAATACCAGCAACAAGGCAATGGCCAGTTTGCCAAGTGTTGCCAGCGGGGAAATGACAGGACGGCTCGTTTCTGCCGCAATAGCCGGATTGCCCAGGCAGACACTACACAACAGCAGACCGATTGCCGCAGGCCGTCGAAACATGAATTTCTCCTTCAGAATTGACCTGTCGCTCTTGCAGGCAGGTTTACTACTGTCTTGACTTGAATCTGTTGCTACGGCCCGTCCCTTACCGGTATGGAATCAGGCAAATTTCTTCAACCGCTCCTGCGGACTGATGACATCGGTCAGGCGTATGCCGAAGCGATCACCGACCACCACTGCTTCTCCATGAGCAACCAACGTGCCGTTTACCAGTACATCCATCGGTTCGTCAGCCATTCGCTGCAATTCAATGACAGAGTCCCGGCTGAGCTTGAGCAACTCACTGATGGAGATGCGTGTCTGCCCGATCTCCATCGACAGCGTGACCGGTATGTCCAGAATCATCGAGATATCGGCGGTCGGCCGATCATCCGGCCCGTCTGACGGATTGGCAGCCATGTTCGGCGACTCTACGGGTCGTACCTGATCGGCTCCGGGGGCGCCTGCAGGGTCACCTGCGGCTTCCGAATTCGCTGCAGGATCGACCGAGGTCGCGTTCTCCGCCTCGGTTGCAGCACCGGAGTCTTCGTCGTCATGCATTTCAGTTGCTGTATTGTCTTCAGGCATGATTCATTGACCGCCAGGTAAATGCCAGCGAGACAAGCTGGCGGAAACTCGTCCATTGCTGTTGCCGACACGGGCATCGAACAATGGCATTTGCTGCGTCTTGAAAGAGACATTACGAACGTCTCTCAATGGGATGAAGTCCCCGGCCTGGAGCTCCAGCAGCTTTCCCAACGTGATCTTTGTCTCGGACAGCACGCCTCGAATATCCAGTTCACAATTCATCAACTCCGATCGCAAGGCCTTGCTGAACTCGAGGTCCTGCGCGGATGCCTTGGGCGTTTCGTGTTGCAGCTGTGCACTCAGCGGCTTGAGCATTTCGAACGGATAGATCA
This sequence comes from uncultured Granulosicoccus sp., assembly GCA_965367215.1. Classification (GTDB taxonomy): domain Bacteria; phylum Pseudomonadota; class Gammaproteobacteria; order Granulosicoccales; family Granulosicoccaceae; genus Granulosicoccus. The sequence goes on along the minus strand of CBDUIJ010000041.1, from coordinate 10,841 downwards.
GCTGACAGGGTAATTCCAGATCTCCCAGCTGCAACTGCATCTCACTGGTCACCATGACCTGCTCCAGCGAGGCATTTCTCAGCCTGCTGACCTCGACCGGACCGATCAAGGCTGTGTTGAGCGGCAACACCATCGACCAGCCAGAAGTGATGGACTCGACAAGGGCTGCTATCACATGCTGCACGACCCGACGTTCGGTACGTGACAGTTCGCGGGGTTTCTCCAGCGGCGTGATGGTGGCCTTGCCGCCGAAATAGCTGTCAACCAGCGCCGATATCATGCTGGCATCGATACAGAACCAGATGACGCCGGTAAGCGGACTCAATGACAACTCGTGGACCACACAGGTCTCACCCATCGCCTCGACACAATCCATGTACTTGCCACGCGTCGTTTGCAGGGATTTTCCCAGCAAGGAGATCTGCAGCCGCTCGCTCAAGGTTGTACCGAACGCGGTGGCAACACGTGTATTGACCAAATCCAGCACCGGCCATTGCCGGTTCAGCTTGTGACCCGGATGTACGAAATCGTACACCGTGGCCGACTGTTTCTCTTGTTCCATGTTTATCTCGGCTATCAAAGCTACCGGCTTTTCAGGGCCGGCCTGCTAACTGATCTATTGCATGACCAGGCGCGTTATGAACACATCCAGTATGCGTTCCGGCTTGTAGTGATTACTGACCACTTCATCGATTCGTGCCATCGCAGCGTCACGCAATGCCTGCTTTCCTTCGGCCGTCTTGAGTACTTCACTATCCTGCTCCGCCAGCAGCATCAACAAGGAATTTCGAAGTTCCGGATCATGATCACTCAGGATCACGGGCACTTCCTCGTCATGACTGGCTACTACCATTTCGATCATCAGGAACTTCACCCGGGTCTTGCCCTTGAAGTTCACGACAAACTCGGGCTGCACATTGTAGTAATGGACCTCTTCAGGCAGCGGTTCCGCCTCTTCCATCGCCGCCCCTGCTGCCGGCTCCTTGTTCAGCGCTCCGGTCAGAAACAGGGATGCACCGACACTGATTCCCACCAGCGCCAGGGCACCCACAGCAATGAGAATCATCTTCTTCATGCAACAACTCCGTTAGACATAGGCATCAAATGCAGAGGATGTTCGAGATCCTGCTGCGGCTCTGAGTGCAACACGCTGCAAGTCTTCAGCCATGTGTCCGTCTGTATCGACTGTCGAACCGTTGGAATTGCCATACTCTGTCTGATTACCGTTGTTACCACTGTTACTCTGATCACCTTGTGTCCATGTATCGGACGGGTTACGTGTACCTGCAAACATCTGGCCGTTACCGCCTCTGGACTGCTCTCCACGACCATCGGAGACATCCAGCTTCACACTTTCATGCCCCTGCCCGGCCAACTGCTCACGCAAACGCGGCAGCATGGCGTCCAGCGCCTCTCGTGTCGTGTGTTGTGAGGCCACTATCGACACGCTCATCTGGTCCTGCTCCATGCCGACCTTGATGGATATCGGTCCCATACCCGCGGGAGAAACTGTCACGGTTGCGTTCTGCACACCCTCCTTTGCCATCCACTTGAGGTTACTCGCCATGGAGACATCCGCATCTTCAGCCATCAGTGGCAACTCGAAGGGTGCGCTGACAGGAGCTGCAGAAACAGCATCAGTGCGTTGCATCACCGGAGCAGTAACAATGCCGCCCGTCACTGGAAGGAACAGGTTATCCGCCGATGCCGGTTTGAGCAGAGCCTCGGCAGGCGACGTTCCGGATGCCGTACCCGGCAAGGAGATCGAGTCGTTCAGCGCCGCTCGGTGTGCCTGCAGAGCCTTGAGCAGATCTTCATGACGCAAGACAGGCTGGCCATCCCCCGGAGGCGTCGCAGTCACCGGTAGCTGTCCTGCAACAGTCTCGGTTTTTCCTTCAGCACCCGGCGCCGTCAAGGAATTGCCGGAAGTCCCTGCTACCAGAGCTGGCTGATTGTTCAGAACCGGCTGACCATCGACACTGCCAGCCGAAGCCTGAACGGGCATTTCATTCCCACCGGAGACCGGTGCTGAAACCCGAGTGCCTGAATCATTCGTCGCGAAACGATACCGAGCTGCCAGAGCGGCTTGAGAGATGACTTCTCCCACCTCTGCCGGCTGGACCGGAGAAGCGTTTTGAAGTGGCCGCGATGCCACGAGCTCTTCATTGATCGTACTGTCAGCGACTACCGGAGCCGCAGCTGGTCCTGCAACATTACCTGCCGCCTGCTTGCCAGACGTGAGTGCCACCGGGATTCGAGCGTCAGAGGACCCTGGCAGAACGAGCTTCCCTTCGGAGGCCGCAAGCAGGGACTGTGAGTCGACACCACCATCTGTACCTGACTGTTCAGGCGGTACTGCCGCTGTCAGCGTTGCTGCTTGTGACAGCGGTGCTGTCGGTGTCAATGGCGTTGCCTGTGCAAGCGCTGCTGTCGGTGTCAACGGTAGAGATTGCGAAAGCGATTCCTTCGCTGCTGATGGCGAGAGCGGAGCTCCCGGTGTCAACGGCGCGGTTTGCGATAGCGGAGCTGCCGGTTGCAACGGTACAGACTGCGCAAGCGAATCTGCCGGAGTCAGGGGCACTGGTGGCGCCGCCGTATCTGCCTGGGTCAGCGGCGCCGTCTGTGCTGGCGAAGCTGGCGGTGCAGGTACAACGGACGGCGTGAGCGGGCTGGCCGGTGTCTGTGGCGAAACGGCAGCCCTGACGTTACCTGCCAGGACGGTAGCATCATCGCTCTCGGAGGCAGCAGTGCCCTCCACTGTCGTGGCCGACACCGCATTTGCGGGGCTGGCAACAGGCGTCGGTACAAGCTGATCAGGCGTTACCGGCGCTTTGTCAGGAACCTCTGATTTCAAGGACTGGCCAGCCTGAGCCGCACCCTCCAGAAGAGACAATGCCGATGCATCCTTCGCCGCGTCGTCCGGCAGAGTGTCAGGATTTCCGGCCAACACCGTCGCAGTGGGTTCTACCACCGCAGCGTCAGCGGGTTCGGCAGTCGGAGACGAAGGCGGCGTGGCTGCGATTGCCTCGGCGGACTGTTGAAGCGGTTCCGCTTTCTGTCCACTGACACCCACAGGCAAGGCTTCTTCCGTACTGGCAACTGTCACACCGGACGTGAGCTGTTCCTGTGATTCCTGACTGGCAGCTTCCACCAGTACGGCTGTAGAACTTGCCGGGTCAGCAGCGACGGCATTCTTGCCGGCGTCCCTGGTCTGCGGCTTGCCGGATGTGAGCGGTGTCACAGCTGACTGCTTTTCCAGCGCCTGATCCAGCTCACGGGAGAATGCCTTTCCATCCTCCGCGACCGTACCGGGTCTGGCATCGCCTTTGACAACCGCAGTCTTTGCGGATGCCTTCAGCGAGCTGATCAGCCCCTGGACCGAACTGTTCGACGGTTCAGACATGCTCATCCTCCGAATTCACCTTTTCCACATGCTGCAGACCCTGAACGGCCTGATCCAGCTGTGATTGATCCCGCTTCGCCTCTATATGAGCTTCATGCAATCGTCGCTTTTCAACCAGAGAACCTATGGCAGCAGTCTGTGCGGTGTGCTCCTTCTGCTCAGCCATCTTGGCATGCAGCATCTGCTCACGCTGCTGGCGCTGTACGCTCAACAAATCGAGTTTTTCCGTCAATTGCGCAACAAATGCACGACGCTGTGCCAATAGCTGAGGAGCAATGCTCTTGTCGCCGATGACGCCTTCCTGATATTCCCTGTTGATCGCTTTCAGCTCCCGGTGCTGCCTGTCCATGATCGAAAGTTCCAGTTGTTGTTGCTCGACAGCGCTGCGTGTCTGATCGGCACGCGTCTGCGAGAGGGTTTCAAGTTTTGACAACTGACCAGAGCTCATGGAGAGGTACTTGTTGAATGCATACCCTCATGTCGGCACGAACGCGCGGCAGTACAGCCGAAGTTACCCATCCGGGGTTAGTTGACACGAAAGGTTACAATCTCGGCGCAAACACGAGACCGCCGGCAGCCCTGACGCTGAAATCCTCGACCAGGGTGGACTGGGAGGCGGAACCCGGCCAATGGCGGAAGGTCCGGCCTGGGGCCGTCAAGGCCCGTTTCTCGCTGACGACTCTGTTACATGCGACGCGAACGCCGCAGTTCAGGCCTGACGAGTGGCTGGCTTGCCGAGAATGTCTGCCAACTGTTCTCTGGAACTGCGAATGGACACACCAGTGTTCGCAGGCTGCTGCAGGAAGGCCTGCAAGCGAGGCCAGAAGCTGACGGCCTGGTCCAGCAAGGGATCCGTGCCGGCCTTGTAGAGACCGACTCGCAGCATGTCCTCCTGTGCCCGATAGGCCGCTGCCAGTTGCAGACAACGCCGAATCAACTGCTCCTGTTCATTGCTGTTGACGGCCGAACGCGTCCTGCTCACAGAAGCTCCGATGTCGATAGCCGGGTAATGGGCGGCATCCGACAAGGCTCGGGTCAGGACAATGTGCCCGTCGAGTACTGCTCTGGCCGCATCGACAATCGGATCATTCTGATCGTCGCCTTCGGCCAGCACGGTGTAGATGGCCGTGATGGACCCTCCATTTGCCATATTACCGGCCCGCTCGACCAGCTGCGGCAGCATGGCAAATGCCGATGGCGGATATCCCTTGCTGGTGGGCGGTTCGCCGGTTGCCAGTCCGATTTCCCGCTGCGCCTGAGCAAAGCGGGTCAGAGAGTCCATCAGCAGCAAGACCTGTTGACCGCGATCCCTGAAGCTCTCGGCAATAGCCGTTGCCATCATGGCACCTTGCAATCTCAGCAGCGGCGGCTGGTCGGCGGGAACTGCGACGACTATCGCTCGCTTCATCCCCTCCTTTCCCAGAGTTTCCCGAACAAAGTCGTTCACTTCACGGCCTCGCTCACCGATCAACCCGATGACGGTGACTTCAGCCTCGGAATGACGAGTCATCATGCCCAGCAAGGCACTCTTGCCAACACCCGAACCTGCGAACAAGCCAACTCGCTGTCCGCGCCCGAGTGTGATCAGACCATTGATCGAGCGAACCCCGACATCGAACACCTCACGCACACCCGCCCGGTGCAAGGGGTTGATCGGAGTCCCCATGAGAGGGGTTGTATAGGAGGTATGCAAGGGACCCAGGCCATCGATCGGTCGGGCTTTTGCATCGATGACTCGCCCCAGCAACTCATCACCACAGGGGGCGCTGAGCTGGCCGGCTATCGGCTTGACACGCGCATGAGATCGTAATCCGGCAACACTGCTGGTCGGCATGAGCAAGGTTCGCCCACGATTGAATCCAACCACCTGCGCTTCGATATCGGTGCCACTGGTCGTCTCGACCAGGCATCTGGAACCGATCTCTGCCTGGCAGCCTTCAGCTTCCAGAGTGAGACCTCGCAATGTGCTCAGCCGCCCCTCTACGGGCAATTCCGGCTCTGCCAGAGCCAGGCGACGTCGACGCAAACGCTCGGTGAGCGACTCAGGAGGGTTCGCCACGTGTGAGTCGCTCATGCGGGTCAGGCCTGTTGTGCCGAGTGCGAAGTCATACCCAACTCCGCACCGACGAGAGCCAGCCAGTCGTCCAGTCCACCGTGTACGGTGCTGGCTTCTGACACGATTCTGCAATCACTGCGTTTGATATTACCGTCCAGGACAATATCGACGTTCTCCGGCAGCTGAGCCACTTCTTCCAGCATCGCCGCATCAAGCGGGTGCAAATGTACCTTGACGTTCGCCTTGCCGGCGTTGGGCAGCTGTTCGATACCACGACGAACCAGTGACGACATGGCACCCTCATCCATCTGCAATTCGCGTCCCAACACCAGACGGGCGATTTCCAGAGACAGCGCCATGACTTCCTGCTCCAGCTCCGCATCCGGCACTTTCAATGCAGGCTTGCCGAGCGTATTGATCAGCGCCTGCAGCTGCTGTACCGACTGCTGATGCAACTGTGCGTTGCCTTCTGCGTAACCGCAGCTGTACCCTTCATCGTAGCTGGTCTGCAGCATGTCAGCCGATTGACCGCCGGACATGGGAACACTGCCTGTCGCTGCATCAGACATTCCCGAGCCGGAAACAATCGAATCGTCCGACAGTATGGAGTTGGCCTCTGACTGCAAGCCCGCCCCTGATGACGAACTCCGGGCGCTATTCCCTCGGGCTCCCGATGCCGCCCTACCAGGCATGGTTTCCCCCAGACGTACTGGAGTTGCAACCTGACGGGTATTGGCAACCGGCACGGATCCCTTGAGTTCAGGGGCCTGCCAGCGCGTAACCTGCTTCGCCTCATCTTCCGAGAGCACTCTAAACATAGTCGTCTCCTTTGCCGCCTAGCGAGATCTTGCCATCATCAGCCAACTGCTTCGCGGTCACCAGTATGGCTCGCTGCGATTCCTGCACATCGGACAACTTGACAGGTCCCTTGGCATCCAGATCATCACGCAGCAAGTCTGCTGCACGTGACGACATATTGCGAAATATCTTGGCTTGCAGCTCTTCGGATGCGCCCTTCAGCGCCACGATGAGATCATCGTTCGATAGATCTCGCAACATCGTCTGGGTATCACGATCAGATACATTGAGCAGATTCTCGAAGATGAACATACCTTCCTTGATCTTCTCGACGATCTCCGCATCGGCTGTTTCTATCGCATCCAGAATCAACTCTTCGGAATCCTTGGAGACGCCGTTGAGAATCTCGGCAGCTACCTGCACACCGCCCAATCCCGATAGTTCAATGGTTGCATTATTCTCGAACAACTCCTGGATCACCTCGTTCAGGTCGGCAAGCGCCGCAGGGTGCAACTTGTCCAGCTGCACGATGCGCATGATGATGTCCGAGCGCAGGCCTTCGGGCAACAGGTCCAGAACCAGACCAGCCTGCTCTCGCGACAGCTGGCTCAGCACGGTTGCCATGATCTGCGGGTGTTCATTGCGAATGATCTTGGCAACGACACGTGGATCCATCCACTTCAGAGCCGTAAGGCCCTGGTCATCATCAGCCGGTTGCATGCGAGACAGCACACTGGTCGCCTTGTCCTTGCCCAGTGCACGTGTGAGTGTCGATTTGAAGTAGCTGGCAGACTCCAGCCCCAGAGACGATTCGTTGCGCACGCGATTGACGAACTGATCAAGCGTGTCACCGATCTGTTGCTGGGTTACCCCATTGATGGCGCTCATCGCTTCACCCAGAGCCTGAACCTCGGCGGGTTTCATGTGCTGCAAGATGCCCGCGGCTTCTTCCTCTCCAAGCGCCATCAACAGAATGGCAGCCTGGCAGGAGCCACTCAGCCCGGGCTTGTCAGGGGACGCGCCCGCCCCCTCCGACTTTTTGTCCTCTTCAGCCATTACTGCTCGGAGACCCAGTCCTTGACGACTTTCGCAACACGCTTGGGATCCTCAGCTGCCATGGCCCGAGCCATGTTCAGAATATCACCATAGATGACTGGCGGTGGTTCCAGAGAAGCAGGAGAACCCTCCAACGCGACCTTGCCAGTGACCTCGGTTGATACAGCTCCCTCCGGCAGCGCTTCTCCATCAACACCCAGTGCCGCCAGGGCCGCCTTGTCCTGAACCGGCACCAGGCGTCTGACTGCAGGTCGCAGGACCAGCAGTACCAGCAACAAGACTGAAAGACCGATCAGCACTTGTCGAACCATGGTCCACAACCAGCTCTGTTGCCAGATTGGAAGCGGCTCGATCGGCAGGATCTCTTCTACCGGCTTGAAGGCACGATTGAATACAACAACACTGTCACCTCGTTGCTCACTGAAGCCGACAGCCTCCTGTGCCAGTCGGGTGTACTCGGCCAGCTCCTCATCGGTCAGAGGCGTTCTGATGGGCTCTCCTTCAGGACTCATGTCGAGACGATCGTCGATGATGACCGCTGCAGAAATGCGTTGCACGCTTCCTGGTACCTGACGGACATGAGTGATTGTCCGGTCCAGCTCGTAGTTGCGAACCGAACTGGAGTTTTCGCTTTCCACACCGCCATTGGCCCCGTCTTCCCCGGCAGCCTCACCCGGATCAACAGTACCGTTACCAGGAGGCTGATTGGTCAGAGCTCCGGGGATACCTTCGGCAGCACCGCCATTGCGATTGATCTGGGTATCGAGCTGTTCGCTGCGCAGCTGCTCTGCATCCGGCTCGTAGCTTTCCTGAGTCTGCTCATTGAGACTGAAGTCCAGATCCGCTGTAACGATGGCTCGGACCCGCCCTGCTCCCACAATGGGCGTCAACAGCGACTCGATGCGATCTGAATAGAGTTTTTCCAGCTTGCGTGCGTACTGGTACTGATCCCGCGTGGCACCGCCCGTCTGATCATCGCCGGTAGAAAGCAGGCGACCCCATTGATCCACGACAGTGACCTGACCGCTTTCCAGATAGGGAATACTGGAGGCCACCAGATTGATGACGGCATCCACCTGCTCGTCTTCGATGCTGCGGCCGGGTTTTGCCTTGATCATGACCGATGCAGAAGCCTGCTCACGGTCACGGATGAACACCGACTGCTTCGGCATGGCCAGATGCACACGCGCTGATTCGACGTTGCGCATGCTGCTGATGGTACGACTGAGTTCGGTTTCCAGCGCGTGCTGGTAGCGGGCAGATTCGGTGAAGTGGCTGGTTCCCAGTGAAGGCTCTTGCTGCAGCAATTCCAGGCCGACTGATTTCTGATCCGATACCAGACCACTGGCAGCCAGGCTCATCTGTACCTGCATGGCTTGATCCTGCGGCACCAGCACGAGTCCGGTTGATGGGTCCAGCTTGTACTGCACTTGCGAGCTGTTGAGCATTTCCATGATCTGCAGGGAGTCTTCACGACTCCCCTGCCCGCCAACCGGCACATAGTCAGGCCGCATGGTCCAAATGATCAGCCCGACTCCCAGAGTCAACGCCGTCGCCACGACCAGCAAGGCACCCAGCTGCGGCGCAGCCAGGCTTCTCAGCAAGGTCGCCGCCACCGCATTTCCCTGGGGTTGGGCGTTAATCAAGTTGGCATCGCTCATGGTGTATCAGCTATCTGCAGTATCAATGACACGCAAGCGTGTGGATTAGGAAAACGATCGGTGCGATGGCTGGCATTACAAAGGCATACTCATGATTTCCTTGTAGGCTGCCACCATCTTGTTACGTACCTGCGTCATGGCTTCAAAGGATATGCGTGCTTTCTGCGCGGCGATCATGACGTCAGCGAGCTCCACGTTGGGATTGCCCGCCTCGAATGATTCGCGCAGTGCATTGACCTCTGTATTTCGGTTATTCACCTGCTTGACAGAATTTTCCAGAACCTTCGAGAACTCGATGCCATCGGACGCAGGCTTGGCCCCCGGAGACACTTCCTCCGACGAAGGTATACCTGCATCCCGAGCCATCACTCGAAGTTGCGTTAACAATGAATTTGTATCGATTGAGTTATTCATCTCGGCTCCTACCGTGATCAAGTTGAGTGGAGCAAGGCGTGTGCCCCAGTCGACGAACCTTGAATCAGTCGGCGGAACCCGAGGGTTACATCGTTGGAAGATGGCACCAGACGACCACATCAGGCGTCAAACGTCACAGTGTCACTTTCTGCCATGGAAACCTGCCTGTTCCGCTTTTTCACAGGCGAGCGATTCTGAACCCCACATTCGAGCAAAATGTTCTCGAATATCGGATCAGGTCAATGTTTTGACTTCTCGAGTGCAGAATAAAGCCTGACGGCCGACTGCCAGGCGCATTTGTCGCAAAATGGCCCCCTGTCCTCTTGCTCAGGCAGCTTGCCCGTGGAACCATGCAATGGTCGAAACAAAAGCAAGGGGCCCCTTCAATGATGATCAAGGCAGCAAGACTGATACTTGTACTGGCACTACTCGGCAGCCAGAGCGCGACCGCGGCAACACTGGGTGATGACGGCCTGCACAAGCAGGAATGGTTTTCACTGACATTCAGAGACGTTGCAGAGGATCTGGCTGAAGCGAATGCCGAAGGTAAACGATTGGCCATCGTGTTCGAACAGGCAGGCTGTATCTACTGCAGCAAGATGCATGAGACCGTGCTGGCGGACCCTGAGGTTGTCCGTTACATCAGTGAGCACTACAAGGTCGTTCAGTACAATCTGTACGGCGACGAAGAAGTGATCGATCTGGACGGCGATGTGCTGACCGAAAAGACAGCCGCTGCCAAATGGGGAATCATGTTTACCCCAACCTGGCTATTCATGCCTGAAGAGGCCGATGGTAGCGTGGATGTATCTCAGGCTGCGGTGGGCACCATGCCGGGAGCCTTCGGCAAGGGAACATTTCTGGATCTCTTCACCTGGGTGCAGGAAAAGGGATATGACGGCGACGAGGCCTTTCAGCGTTATCACGCCCGTCGTATTGCCGAACGCCAGGCTGCGGGCGACTCGGACGACGCCCTCGACTAGTGGGTCGATCGGGAAATGACCAGCCCCTGAAACGACAATGCCCTCACAAGGAGGGCATTGGCAGTCCTCCATACCGGCCAGACAGCGCCGTAGAAGGAACAAGGTAACGCACGGCTCCGATCAACTCGGAGCCGTGGTCATGGCATCAAACGCTCAAGCGTCTCCTGCTGCAGCGTTATCAGAACCCATATCCAGCAAGCTCGGCATGGCCGCATCGTCCGGCAAGGTGCCTACACCGGATGACAACGCTGACTCCTGCTCGATCACCTTGTCGAAAGCCTGATCGGCACTGAGCTTCGCACGGCTCTTGCGGCGTTCGTTATGGAAGGCCAGACCAGTACCGGCTGGTACGAGTCGTCCGACGATAACGTTCTCCTTCAGGCCCCGCAGATCATCGCGAGCACCGCGTACGGCAGCATCGGTCAGAACTCGTGTTGTCTCCTGGAAGGAAGCCGCAGAGATGAACGACT
>CBDUIJ010000040.1:0-26358 GCA_965367215.1 uncultured Granulosicoccus sp. | reverse complement strand
AGGACAACACACTGTTTTTCTTCACCAGTGATCATGGGTACTCTCTGGGCGATCATGGATTGACAGAGAAACACATGCTGTATGAAGAACCTCTTCGTGTACCGTTTCTGGTCGACTTTCCAGGAGACGATGACAAGGGCATGCGATTCGATGGCATGGTCAGTACTCTGGATATAGCGCCTACAGCTCTGGATTATGCAGGAGTGGCAATTCCGGAACGCATGACGGGTAGAAGTCTGCGGCCTCTTGCCGACAGCCGTGAATTCGACGATGCATCCCCTGCCGATTGGCGAGAGGAGATGTTCTTCTTCTACTCCGAATGGCAGGTTGCCATTCGTACAGACCGTTACAAATACATAGAGTCACTTCAGGAACCAGGACATATCGAACTGTATGACTTGCAGGAGGACCCTGGCGAACGTCGAACCGTGCATGCAGACCCATCTTATGCCTCAGTGCTGGAAGAGCTCGAAGTGCGTCTGAATGAACTGAAGATCAAACACCAATGGACCCCGCGCGTCCGCACCCCTCTTCAGAAAGTACTCGTCTCATCCCCCGTGGAAATCCAGTATGCCGATGCGACCGCTCGCACGGTATCGCTCGGCCCCACACCGGACCCCGAGGCTGAACCGGAAAACGGACTGTCGTGGAGACTGGTGACACGTGATGGCGATCGATTCGAACTGGGTCGAGACATTCCCCCTGGGCACACGGTGCTGGTTGCCATTCCACTGGAGAGAACTCTTGATTGGGATCCTCATGCTCGCATACATCTGGGATCACCCTGGTCGAACGCACTGTATGTCGACGGTGAGCCGGTCTGGGACAACTACGAAAAACGCCCTATTGATTTTCCCAATCCGCCCATGAAGGAGCGAGCAACACTGAGCGTGCTACGCATAGACGGACAAGGCGACGTTACCGTCGGCATCGGACTGGAAGCACCAGGCAAATCAATGACGCTACCACTCGAATCCCGGTTGCTGGAATGAGAAGTCAAATCCGTGGACGATGCAGTGATCAAGACTCATGCTGGTACGGGATTAGCTAGTCATTAGCAGTTTTCCGGTCAGTACACAGCCATCAGGTGCCCTCAGCTCACATGCCCAATATCAAACAGACACAGCCTGAAGACATGCCGTACGGGGGTAGACCCAGGATTGATGTAGCCAGTATCTGTCAGGCCTTGAGTACCCAATTTACCGTAATCTACGCCCTGATTCTGCGTGAAACCAAGACGCGATACGGTGATCACAAGATCGGTTTTCTCTGGGCATTCATCGAGCCGATGACCTTGATCATCATCCTGTCCAGCCTGTACAAGGCCATGGGAACCCAGGCACCCTCAGGCATGCCCTTGTTCGTGTTCATGACGACCGGCTTCCTGCCGTTCATGATTTTCCGGGATACGATGACGCAGCTCATCAACGCCATCGCTTCCAACCAGAGCCTGCTTGCCTTCCCGCAGGTTACTACCTTCGATGTCATTCTGGCCCGGGCTCTACTGGAGCTCGCGGTACTGATCACCGCCCTGGTGATAATCCTGTTCGGGTCTTCCATCTTCGGCAACGACATTCGGATGGAGAACCCACTCGGTGTCTTCGCGGCTATCGGACTGCTCTGGATCTCGGGACTGGGAATGGGGTTCATGCTGGCTTGCCTGTCTCCCATACTTCCCTCGATCCGACAGATCGTGTCGGCATTCCTCGGCCGCCCGATGCTCATGGCATCCGGCATATTCTATACGTCTGAATCCTTGCCTCCGAGCATTCGGGACGTGCTGTTGTACAACCCCTTGCTACACATGATCGAGTTGTTGAGATCCAGCTATTTCTACAGTTATGAGTCCCGCTATGCCAGCTGGAGCTTCGCAAGTCTGAGTGCAATCTTCGTTCTGGCTCTAGGCCTGCTGGTACATCAGGCAATGCGTCGCCGTGCCATCGTCGGACTTTGATGCCCTGCCCTGCATGAGGCTGTGGAAACCGGTTATCACCAGAATTCAAAGTCAGATATACCCCGGGATATTCAGGCACAGGCTCCCCATGGCGCACTAGTTGCTTGATCAGACTCTGTAACCGACGACAGCGGTCAAGCCTTGTGCAGCAGGCTGACCCCTCGTTACACTCTTTGAAGGATTGAACATATACATGAATGACGTTGAGTCGAATACAGGAAATCTCGTGCTTGGCGCTACACGGCCGGATATCTTCATCACCGGTGTCATGAAGGGCGGAACCACCATTCTGCACGAGTACATCTGTACTCATCCGAAAATCGTGTCAGCCAGTCTGAAAGAGATCCACTACTTCTCTCTGTATTATGATCGTGGACCGGAATGGTACGCCGAGCACTTCAAGGATGTACCCGCCGACTGCCGTTCGATCGATGCCAGCCCTACCTATTTCGACGTCATCAATACACCGATGATCCCGCGGTTGATTCGAGCAGCCGCTCCGGATCCGAGAGCGATCATCATCACTCGCGACCCGGTACTGCGCGCCCTATCGCACTTCAAGCATTTCCAGACCATCAACAAATTGCCGGAATTGCAGGGTGTAACCGCCGATGAGTTCTTTTCTTCATCGTTCGAAGATGCCTTTCGCCAGACAGGCAAGTTTGGAGCTGCGTTGAACCATGTGCTGAACTTCAGCCTCTACTCACGCAAGCTGTCCACTTACCGACAGGTTTTCGACAAGCATCAGTTACTCGTGCTGGACAATGATGCACTGAGAGCTGACGCGCAGAGCACCATGCGCGACGTGTTTTCATTCCTGAATGAAGACTATGTCGACAACGATATGTACGGTGTCGTGAAGTACTCCAATGGCAGTGCTCTGGATGAGCTTTCATCGGACACAGTCAGGAAGCTGGCTGATTTCCTCTATGCAGATTATCGCAGCTATTGCGCTGACGCCGGCATTGAATTCAAGCCCTTGAGCCCCCGCCCTGCCCCAAGCCCAGCTCCGGCTCCGGCTCCGAAGCAGGAAAGCAAACCCTCCGACATGGTGCATCAGGGACGAGATGGCTGGTTGTTTCTGGTAGGCGGCACCAACCGAGTCATCGATCTCTACCGACACGAGTCCACTTTCACTCCTGACATTGCAAAGGCCTGGGTGAAACTGCTCGAAACACGCAAGACCAGGCTGGCCGAACTGGGTGTTCGTTACGTCCATCTGCCGGCCCCTGAAAAACTGACCATCATGCACCGCTACTTTGACGGTACGCTTGAATCGATAGAGGGTAGCCCCATTCGCAAACTGGTCGCCACCTATGGCGATAGATTGCAGCACATGGTGAATCCTGTCGATTACATGGTCAAACAGTCTGAAGGCTTGCCTCTCTACTGGAAAACCGATACGCACTGGTCGGCTCTGGGTTGCTTCTGCGCTTACCAGATGCTGTGCAGCAACCTCGGCGTGAAGTCCAACCCCTCCCTGCTGGAATATCCGCACGTCGAAGGTGAAGCCCTGCTTGATCTGTCCGGCAAGATGGAAGAGCCAACGAGAGAAAAGGCGCGCTATTATGACTTGAGCAAGCATTCGAAACGTATCCATGCGAATGAACTGGTGCTCTTCAAGGAGGAGAACGGACTGGTCAACGAGGCCAATCTGCACGTGGGTTCGCATGTGGTCTTCCACAACGATTCGGAAACAGCATTGGATCAGAAGGTCGTACTGTTCGGGGATTCCTTCGCCGAATACAGACCACAGTTGCTGACCGGCATGCTGGCAGAGACCTTTCGCGAAGTACATTTCATCTGGAACGCGAGTATCGACTATCAATACATCGAAAAGGTAAAGCCGGACATCGTCATCACGGAACTTGCCGAACGTTTCATGACGCGAGTGCCGGGAGACGATCTCTGCATTGAAACCTTCGCCAAGGAGCGTCTTGCCAGCTACCTCGACGAGCAGCCTGTCGCAAAGGCCTCGTAGGAGCAACCGGCGCCCTCACCCAAGCTTGTAAAAACAGCTAAGTCACCTGTTCATCGCAAGTGGACGGCATGACGAACTGCAGCGACAGTCACGACTGACTGTCGCCACTGCTTGCAATGCGTCTGAAAATCCAACTATTTGAATCGCCTGCACCCCGCTTTCAACCCGTACTTATACAACTCGTGCACCCATCATGAACTGGGTGAACATCAGCGACCAGGCGATTTCACCCCTCCCTTGATGGACTGACTGCAGTCCGATGCTCGATTGTGCACTCCCGATAGAGTGGACCTGTTGCACGCCCTCTTCCTGCTGATTCGGGCCGTGAACGAGCCAACGCTGTGGCATAGCTCTTGCTCGATTGTCACCCATACGAGCCCAGATCCGCACCTCCATGAGCCGCGTTTTCGCCTCAGCTTCAACAGGCGTCAATCGTACGGAAAATCGATAGAAAAGGAATCCCAACTTGAACTTCAATTTCAATGCTCTGCAAGAGAGCCTTCGTAACGGGGTGATGCAGGAGCTGACAGCCGTCAACAGCCTGATCGAACGCGTTGAGAACATCGACCTGGGTAATGTCGCTGCCTCACCGGCCGAACAGGAAATGCTGGGGGGAAACCTGCAGAAATTGTTCGCCAGCCTTCTGCCATTGAGTGACTACGTGAACATGCCGGTGCAACAGCGCTCGCTGCTCACGCCCCCATCACGACTGCGGGCTGCAGCCAGACGCAACAAGGAACTGAGCACAGAGTTGGAGGCGGTAACCAAAGTCGTCTCTGAATTGCGCCGTCGAGTGAACAGCGATGATTTGCGGCTGCTGCGCCTGCAAGGCTCCAGGGCACATGTGATCAGCAATCTGAAATTCTACCGACTGGTATTGCTTGATCTGTTGACCACTATCACCCCTGACAACAAGAGTGCCTCCCCTTCCGACGCAGACGTTCTGAAGAACCTTCAGCTGGTCAACCACAAGTTGTCCCGGTACCTGGATTTTCCACAATCGTATATCGCGGAGTTCAACGAGAATGCCTATCTGGAAGCAAATGCAGATGTGAAGTCTGCGATATTTCAGGGTGTATTCCCATCCGGTCTTGCGCATTTCGTGGCTCACGGTCTGACCGAAGTCATGAACAAGCAGCGTAATCGCGATGTGAATGACCCTGTTCACATGATGGTATTTCCCGGGGCGGACAAACAGGATACCGGCACGATCGATGTCGCCTCCAGCCACTCGTTGAAGGCTGACAACACTTCCGAGTTCACGGAACAACACGATGATGACAACATCCGCAAGGCTGTGACATCACTGCCTCAGCGCGCTCTGGACGAACTGCAGTTGCTTCGCAGTTCAAAGCTTGTTGACGAGGCCTGGTACAAGCTTCGCATCAGTCCGGCCAGCGATAGCTGTGCACACTTCTATCTGTACGGCAGTGCTGCCGGTGCCAATCCCAATGCCCTGTTTGATCACTCCTGGTATTCACACAAATACCTCAAGACAGATGCCTCGGCCATGGAGGCTGTGTTGCATTACATCCGTCAAGGAGATGACAACTTCATCTGGCCCGGCCCGGCCTTCGAGCCTGAATGGTATCAGGAAGCCCACGATATCGTCACAGGTGACTACACCACCCTGTCGCACTACGTGAACATCGGCCGCGCATCTGGTCTGAACCCCAACTCGGTATTTGACAACCAGTATTACCTGGAAAGCAATCCTGACATCGCCGCATCGAAAATCGATCCGATAGAACACTTTCTGACAGTCGGCTGGCGTGAAGGACGCAACCCGTCAGCGAACTTCGACCTGAACTTCTATCGATCCATGCATCTGGAAGACAATACCGAGATCAACCCGGTATCGCACTACTTGCAAACCGGTCGGCAAACCCGTCTGACAATCAATCATCGACAGCACTCACGCGTCTCTGCCACACCCCCTCTCAAGGATATGGCGGCCAATCTGCGCTTTTTCTCGAACAAGGGGCCGGATTTCGAAGAACCCATCGTGGCAATGAACCACAGGAAACCACTGGCCAAGGCAGTCGCCTTCTTCCTGCCTCAGTTCTATCCATTCGCAGAGAACGACAAATGGTGGGGTGACGGTTTTACCGAATGGCGCAATGTAGCCCGTGGTGCTCCGCGCTTTGAAGGTCACTATCAGCCGCGCATTCCACGCGATCTCGGGTTCTACAACCTCACCGACGAAAGCACCTTGATTCGGCAGTCGGAGCTGGCCCTGGCCAACGGTATTGAAGCTTTCTGCTTCTACTACTACTGGTTCAATGGCAAGCGCCTCATGGACAAGCCACTTGACTTGTTCGCAGGGTCTTCGGAAATCAAACAGGATTTCTGCATCATGTGGGCTAACGAGAACTGGACGCGCACCTGGGACGGATTTGACAGCGAAGTACTCATCAAGCAGGACTACCGCGATGAAGACGAAGATGATTTCATCGCCGACACACTGAAGTATTTTCAGAATGAACGCTATCTGAGCGTGGATGGCCGCCCTCTGTTCATTCTCTATCGTCCAGGGCTGGTCGACTCGGCAAAGACTACCATCGAAAGGTGGAGAACCAAATGGAAAGAGACCGGCGACGTGGAGCCGCTGGTGCTGATGGTTCAGGGTTTCGAGGACATGGATCCAACGGTCTACGGACTCGATGGAGCAGTCGAGTTCCCACCGCACAAGGTGGCGAAGGATATACGCAACATACACGATGAACTCAACATCATCGACCCGGAATATTCGGGCAATGTGGTGTCATACAAGGAGGTCGTGAACAAATCACTCTGCGAACCCACGCCGGACTTTCCTCTGATCAAGACTGTCTCTCCGCACTGGGACAACGATGCCCGTCGTGAAGGCTGCGGCTTCACGCTTCATGGCTCGACGCCGGCAAACTATCAGCACTGGTTGCGCGGCGCCATCAATCACGCCAGAAAGAACCCATTCCACGGAGAAAGCCTGGTCTTCGTCAACGCCTGGAACGAATGGGCAGAAAGTGCCTATCTCGAGCCGGACGTACACTATGGGCACGCCTACCTGAACGCAACTCAGCGTGCCTTGCATGGTGTGTCCAGCCACAACCGACGCGAACGTGTGCTGCTTGTTGGCCATGATGCCTACAAACATGGCGCGCAGATGTTGCTGTTGAACATCGCGGATACGTTCAAGAACCAGTTTGGCTTCGATGTCATCATCGCACTCAAGCGCGGTGGCCCCCTGCTCGAAGCGTACGAGAAGATCGCCAAGGTGTATGTACTCGAATCCTGCGGTGAAGATGCACTGCTCGAGGCTGTTACCGAACAAGGCTGTACATTGGCGATCACCAACACCTGTGTGACAGGTGACCTGATCCCCACATTGAAGCAACTGGACATCAAGGTCGTGTCACTGATACACGAGCTACCGCGCCTGATCGCCGAATACAAGCTGACTGATCACGTCAAGAGCATCGGCAGTGAATCGGATCATGTGGTATTTGCATCGGATCGGGTCGAGAAGGGTTTTCTCTCGGTCTGCGGTGAGATCAGTGGGCAGTCTCACATCCTCCCTCAGGGGATCTACAAGACAATGGAGACCGAGTCCAGGTCCGAATCGGAGGCAGCACTCAAGGTGCGCCTGGAGATGGGAATCACCCGCGAGCACAAGATGGTGCTGAACGTTGGCTATGCCGACATGCGCAAGGGCTTTGACCTTTTCCTGTCCTCGGCTCGTGAGGTCATCCAACAACACCCGAACGTGCACTTCGTCTGGGTCGGCGGAATTACGGATGAGCTCAAGCGCTGGACCTTGTCGGACCTCGACGCTGCACTGGCGAAGCGGATACATATCGTCGACTTTACCGACAATGTATCGGCCTACTTCCATGCGGCAGACTGCTTCTACCTGAGTTCGCGGGAAGACCCCTACCCGTCCGTTGTACTCGAAGCACTTTCCGTGGGTTGCCCGGCCGTCATCTACAGCGAAGCTACCGGACTGGAACGCGTCGTTGATCAGCACGGCAAGATTGTCGACAGAAACTGTAGTCAGGAGATCAACCGGGCGTTGAATGAATGCCTGTTCAACGATACCGCTGAGAAGAAGAAGGCCCGTATCCGCTTCATCAAGGAGAACTATCAGTTTGACGACTACTGCTTCTCCCTACTGAACCTGGCACGTCCGGACATACAGAAGGTCTCCGTGGTCGTACCCAATTACAACTATGCCCAGCATATCGAAGACAGGTTGCTTTCGGTATTCGAACAGCACTACCCGCTGTTCGAGATCATCGTGCTTGAAGACAAATCACCGGACAACAGCCTGGCGGTGATCAAGGACGTCATCGCACGCAGTGGTCGCAAGGTGAAACTGGTGGTCAACGAGACCAACAGCGGTAATACCTTCCGGCAATGGCAGAAAGGACTGACCCTTGCCCGTGGTGAACTGCTGTGGATAGCCGAAGCCGATGATCTGGCCAGTAGTCGTTTCGTCAGCGAAGTAACAGGGGCCTTCAACGAAAACACTCGCCTCGGCTTCTCCGATTCGAAGCAGATCGATTCGGATGGCGAACTCCTGGGTGACAGTTACAGCTTCTACTATCGTGATATCGATGCCGATCTGTTCGAAAAATCCCGCTCCATGAAGGGCGAAGAGTTCGTCAGACGGGCAATGACGGTCAAGAACTGCATACTGAATGTCAGTTCGGTGATATGGCGTACAGAGGCCCTTCGGGATGCACTCGCAGCAGAACAGGATGCCGTGCTGGCTCACAAGCTCGTAGGCGACTGGCGTCTCTACATCAGTGTGCTGCTCGCACAGGATGCTCAAGTGGCCTACCTGGCAAAGCCGCTGAACACACACCGACGCCATGCGGAAAGCGTGACGCATGCGATGGATGTCAAGGCTCACCTGGATGAGGTGTCTGCCATTCATGCGCTGATCGGCAAGTCGATGAAGTTGACACCCGAACAGCTGAGCAAGATGTCGAACTACATCAAGGAACTGCAGTTGCAGTTCGGACTGAACGACAGCAGCAAGCCGGATGCGGGCAAGGCAAAGTCGGGCCATATACGAAAGGTGGCCTGAACAATGCTTCGCTGCTCATCAGTCAGACTTTTCGGTGTGAGCACTGATTAGTGTCCACCACGTCCTGCATGCAGGTAGTTGAGTGACCCAAGAGCTTCAGGAATCGACAGGAACCATTGCAATGAATAACAAGAACGTACTCTTGCTCGGTAGCACGAGCTTCACGGGCAGCCACCTTCTGCACCACCTTGCAGACCAATACACATTCAGGTGTGTCGGGCGTCAGGAAGGACGTGTCGACGTCGTATTCGATATCTTCAACGACAGTATCGACAAATTGAATGCAGATCTGGCATGGGCAGACGTGGTCATCAACTGCTTTTCCAATGGCGATGTGGACAGCTGCGAGGAGAACCCTGCCCCGTCCAGACAATTGAATCTGGATTTTCCGAAGGCACTTTGCGATCTGCAGGAACAGAACGATTTCGACCTGATCCACTTCTCGTCCAATGCGGTATACGACGGCGATCATCCGCTGTATTCCGAAGAGCATGAACACAAGCCCGTCAACATCTATGGACAGCTCAAGAGTGAGGCGGACAAATACCTGCTGGAGCATTCCAGTCGCTGTACGGTGCTGCGCCCCATCACGATGTTCGGTCAACTACTTGGAAAGCAACGCCACAACCCGTTCTCCTTCTTTCTCCAGAAACTGGTCGACAACGATGACATTCAGGCTGTGAATGACGTTTACGTCAATATGCTGCATGTCGACGTGCTGGTCGAATGCGTACAGAAGGTCATTGAAAACAGGGTCTTCGGCGAGTTCAATATTTCAGGCGACGATGTCGTCAATCGATTCGAGTTCGTCTCCCTGGTCAAGCAGAACCTGCCAAACAGTCGCTCGGAAGTGTCTGAAACAGACTCCTCGAAGTTTGTCACGGCGGCACGCCGTCCAGTCGACACCTCTTTTGACAACAGCAAGATGAAATCGATTCTTGGCGTGCATCCGAAAGACCTGGCCGCAACCATTGAAGAACTGGTAAGGAATGCGATTGATCAGGATTCGAAAGACGATCAGTACAAACTGAATCAGGCAGCCTGATTGTCTTGTCGGTAATTCCACAGCGCATAGTGCGAAGCACTGCAGAACACTTCGGTTCGACCTGAAGCAGACACACTGGAGAATACAACTTGAACCAGCCCGAAATGGCCTTCGCCCCTGCCCCTGACCTGACAGCTGAAGTTCTGCACGCAAGGGTGAACCATGAACATGCCGGACAAGCGCTGGTCGAGGATTGCCTGAGCAATACCCGGGTTCTGGCGACGGAAACCACTGAAAGGTCTGCTCTGCTGTATTTTGCAATGACGGTCCTCGGGCAGCACCCCAAAGGCACTTCGGCTGTAAGCGACTTCACGGCTCTGTTCACCGAGCTCGGCCTGACGGAGTGTGCTGAAACCGTTCGCACCGGCAGGTATCAAGCCGAGGACCTGGCCTTTTTCTGGTCTGGCAGTTGCGATTTCTCCAGGCTATTCGAGGCAAGCGACCTGGCCCCGGCCGAAACATACAGCACCTGCGAGCAACACCGTCCCTTATCCGGCACACTCATGTCCGATGAGTGGGAAGACAACGAGTTCTACGTGTTCGATACTCTCAAGGATTCCCTGCCCCCCAAGAACTGGCATCTGTATCAGGTGGAGAACGCCACTATCGTGTATGACACCACAGAGTTCGCCGTCCTGGATTCGTCAGGCCGTCCCGTTCCTGATCTCTGTAGCCAGTTCTACCAGCATGTTTTCTTCACCCCCCTGTTTGGCGAACAACTCGATCGGCTGCTGCTTGATGACGGCGACTCCTTCAGCAAGGATGATGTACTGACATCTGCCTTGATGATCCAGGATCTCATACCAGCGCCCAATTACTGCCACTGGCTGCTGGACCAACTGCCTCGTACCTCGCAGCTGGACGCCTCTCAGCATCTGATCATGCACACACTCGCCCCGTTCATGAAAAACATGCTGGAAAAGATGGGTATCAACGGCGATCGTGTCGTGGAGACAAACAGGAGTTCGATCATCAGAGTCGAGCGACTGAGCATTGAATCAAGCATGGCCAGACATTTCCACCACCCCTGCCAGGAAATGAATTCCCGCCTGGTTCAGTACGTCAAGGACAGTCTGCAGGCAGAGGCGACCAACGTGCCCGCCGACAGGCAACGGCGTAATGTCTATATTTCCAGAAACCGCACTGACCGACGCCGCATCAGCAATGAGGCCGCTTTACTGGAATGTCTCGAGCCTTTCGATTTCGATGTGGTCTACCCGGAAGAACTGTCATTAGCCGAGCAGATAAGCATCTTCAGGAACGCTTCCGTCATCGTGACGCCACATGGTGCCAGCCTTGCCAATATCATCTTCTGTGAACAGGCGACCATCGTCGAGATATTCAATCAGAATTACGGTACACCGACCTTCCGCCTGATGTCCCAACTGATGGGTTTCGACTACCAACATATCATCGGAAAGAACCCCCTGCTCTCGACGTCCGAGCAACAACGTATCGGACGAGCACAATTGCAGAAGGAAGATATCGACGTCGACATCGCGAAGCTCAATGAATGTCTGGCGAAGATCTTCCACCGCGCAGATGAAGGATCAGCCACCAGAGCATCTGTCTAAAGAAGCCATTGCCCGACTGAAAAATCAGACAACGCCTCGTGCATGCAACAAACGCAGCTCGTACCTGAAGCTCAGTCCCCGACGGACAGCTTCAGGTCATCAATCAACATGCGATTGCCAGGCTGCTGATTGACAATCTGCATTTGCACCGATGCACTTCTCGCAGGAGCGCGGGTTTCAATCAGAGGAAGGCCCACGAACGATTGCACGTCTGAACTGCCAGCGTCGCTGAGATTCCTGCATTGCTCGCCCGATTTGTTCCCGGACGAATCACGAAAAATCAGACACCAGCGCCCAGCCGGATTCTGAACCCAACCGCTGCCTACAGCCAGTTGCCCTGCCCTGATCGCCACCGCCGGACCGACCAGCTCTGCATTGGCGTTGTTGCAATCCGCGTTGGCCAACTCCAGCTGTACGGCACATTGACCATAGCGTGAATCTCCGCCGCAACGTCGAGTCACCGACCCACCTGCCGAACAACTGACCGAACTGTCAAACCGTCCACCCAGATCGTTACCATTTTCAAAACTGTCGAAGTGCTGGGTGTCCTGCACGCGATTTCCTGTTTTCACAGCACCGGAAACGTGTTCACCGGTGGTGTTGTTCAACAACACATTGTTGCGAATCTGCACGTTCTTCAGCGTGCTGTTGCTGTTCTGAGATATACCGACAGCGTCATTGTTCAACACCCGGTTATCGCTCAAGACAACGTTACTGACAGACGCACGATTGGGCAGGCCAAGCTCGATGCCGCTGACACCTGATCGATTCCTGCGTTGCACGAAACAGTTGTCGCAATAGCCATCTCTCACCACGTTGTCTCGTACCGTCACGTTTGTCGCCTGAGCAATGTAGAACTGCCCACCACCGGTAAAGCCCGTACCGTACTGCGGCAGCACTGCCCACTGTCCTCGCCGGTGATTACGCACAAACAGGTTGTTCGCTACGAGGTTGGATGTTATCGACGTCCCTTTCACGCCCAGGAGAGCCAGACCATTGGTCTGGTTGTCGCTGAAGACTGAATCGGTGATGGAAATGTTGCTTGATGCATCATCACCATGGCCTACATACATGCCAAGCACGCCCGAGTTGTGCAAGGAACCGTTCTTGAACTCGAATCCGTTGGTTCCCTGTACATAGAACGCATAGCCCTTGCCGTTACTGATGTGAGTATTGTTGAAGCTGATATTGCTGGAGCGCTTGATATGGACCATACGCGGGCATTCATCAGTCACCTTGCAACCACCGACATTCACGTCATCATCGAGATGCAAGTCGCTGATTCGCAGATTGGATGAGCCGTTGACATCCAGCAGACTGCATTGGCGTTGCGAGCTCTTGCGTAACAGACGCTTGCCATTGCCTGCAATATGCAGGTCATTGACGTTATCCAGGCGCAGCATCGCCAGAGCGTTGGGACAACAATTCCCATTGCAGGTGATGTCCTGCGCAATATCAATGCGGCTATAGGCATTGGCGTCGCGCACACAACTCAACAAACTACTGACATCTCGAGCAATACAATTGTCATTGCCTTGCACTATGTCCACCGGGTCTGAAGTGGTAGCGGGTACTTGCGTGTCCGGAGTTGCAATGGGTGTCTGTGTTTCAGGTTCTGGAACAACCACCGGCGGCGCAGGTGCAGGCACAGGCGCATCGTTGCTCGGTACAGGCTCGTTCGACGGAGCGGCAGACGCGTTGTCACCAGCGGTATTCACACTCAGTGCAACAGCTGATGACAGTTGTCCGTCTGGCGCCACCGAGCGCAACTCATAGCTCAGCGTCGTGTTCGGTGGAAGATCGGACTGAAACAGACTGCTGGCGTCCAGCTGACCCAGCAATTCGCCGTTTCGCTTGACTTCAACGCGGTAGGCGACGCCTGAATCACTGGCTCTTGCAGGTGTCCAGAAGAGTTCGGCTGCCGTACTCGAATAGATCAACGATCTGACATTCGTCGGCGGCGCTATTGACTGTCGAGAGTCATCACCGTCTTGCACGACAGCCGGAGTTTGTGATTCCGGAGGCGTCTGGCCGACGGATTCATCGCCCTGCCCGACCCCATGCACACGTTCCGTGGGCACCGTGAAATCAGCCGTGGACAGATTGACCATGACCGCTGAGGACACTTGTCCGTTCGGGGAGACCGATCGCAATTCATAGCTCAGCGGTACACCTGGTTGCAAACCGGAACGAAACAGACTGCGAGCATCCAGCAGACCCAGTAGCTCGCCATTCTGCTTGACCTGTACGCGATGAGGAAGACCGGACTCGACAGAACTTGCCTGCGTCCAGAAAAGCTCGATGGCCGTGCTGGAGTGAACCAATGCACTGACGTTCGCAGGTGGTTCCACTGATTCTGCAAAGGCGGATGTCGAGAATGCCAGCGACGAAAACAACAGCAGACTGACAGCTGCACAAACCTTGTACAGCAGGAACCGGCGAACTTTCGTGACCATGAGAATGCAGGGAGCGTAAAAAATGTCGAACAGACAATGCCATCAGATTGACTATTCTGCAAGCCGACTCTCGCCCGCATCTTCTGCCTGCCTGTTCCTGCCGACTGACAATCAGCCGCGAGGCACAGGGAGTCACAAATTATCTCGCGGATGACAAAATGGAAAACCCACTCTGAGGGAAGTCAGTCAGAGTTGCATTATCGACGATACCTCGAGAATCCGAATATGCCAACACCGGTAAAATCGATGTACTCTGAAAATGCTCGAGCCAACAAGCCCCAGCGGAGTGTAGTCGAATTTAAATAGCCCCCTATTTAATGAGGATCCAGCGTGCGACAATCAATCCCGGAGCAAAGACGACTCGACTTCCAATGACTGATTCGCCCAGACCGAATCGACATCTTCGATATTATTGAATTCTGCAATCTTCTTCCAGTTCATGGCACTACCGGTCACTCTGGACGCAAAGGACCACAATGACTCGCCCGCATTCAAGGTCATGCTGACGGACTCGGCAACAGCATTGCTTGCCGCGACAGATGTCGTGGACTGCGCGAATGGGTCGGATACGGAAATACTGCGCGTGGTGTACCACCCCCCTTTCTTGTCCTCGCAGCTGCGCAGCGGCAGGGCAAGACCATCAACCGTTGCCAGCTTGCGACATTGACGCCCACTGGCGGCGGTATAGGTGGAGCTGATGACAACTTCCCCAGTACCCTCGAGATGCATGCGATCTTCACGCTCGGTCATGACAAGCAACTGTTCTACTCCATGACTCCCCTCACCCAGGGATGTCGGATGACTACCGTTCGTTGCGCAGGCACTCAGCACAAGCGGTAATAACAATACAACCTTGCCTATCGATGAATTCCTTGCCATGACCATGTTATTCAACCTTTGTTGTTGGCAAAGATTTCAATCAACCCGCAGACCTGATCTTCATCGCCATCGCGTGCACCGGTGACGATCAATGCACGAATCTTGTACTTGCGCATGAGTATCTCGGCTTCGGTCACCATCGCATCTGCAGATATGGTCACAGGGACCGGTGTCATGAAATCCCTGACACGTTTATCCAGCATGGTCGGGTCCATGATAAGTGCACGTCGCAGATCCCCATCCGTCAGAATTCCCAGCAGGCGGTCGCCCTCCACGATGATGCAAAGACCCAGCCTGCCGGACGTCATGCAGAAGATGGCTTCTCTGACAGACTCTTCAGGCCCTATCAGGGGCAGGTTTTCAGTGAGCATGGTGTCGGAGACACGGGACAGCAGACGTCTTCCCAGCATGCCACCAGGGTGAAACTGAGCGAAATCGGAAGGTTTGAAATCACGGGCCCGAATCAGACACACTGCAAGCGCGTCTCCCAGAGCCATGATGCCCAGGGCAGATGTCGTCGGCGCCAGGTTATTGGGACAGACCTCTCGTTCGATGTCCACCCGCAGTGTCACATCGGCCTGCTTCCCTACCGTCGTGTTGGCAGCTCCGACAATGCCGATTATCTTGTTGCCAAAATACTTCAGAGAAGGCATCAGCTTGATGACCTCCTCGGTCTCACCACTGTAGGAAATGAGAACAATCAGATCTTCGGCCGTGATCATGCCCAGATCGCCATGAATGGCCTCCCCCGGATGCACGTAGAAGCTGGGCGTGCCCGTGGAGGCAAATGTGGCGGCGATCTTCTTTCCCACGATGCCGGACTTGCCCATTCCGGATACGATGACCCGCCCCTTGCAGCTCAGGATCAGGCTGACTGCATCATCGAATTCCGATCCAATCTTGCTGGCAATGGTCGCAAGCGCCTTGCTCTGGATTGTCAGCGATTCAACAGCCGTGGGTATGAAGCTCGACGAATGATCATTCGAGCGTATGGTTCGTTGAGTAAGGCTCATCGTGATATCTATTCTTGGAAGGCCGAAGGCCCATGGCAAGTGTCACGACTGCACTTGCCATTTTCGTACCAGAGCCGATGAGCCCTTCAGTAGCATGCCTGCAGAGCGCCCCCGGAATGGGCAATGGACGACGATTCAGCGCCGCTGATACGGCGTTGAACCTCCTGCAGAGCCCATTCGGGCAGCAGAACCGACCATCGATGCCGCTACTGCGTTGCCGGTAGTTCCTGGTCGATGAGCTCGGCCAGTGCCGCCGCCTCGCTGGAACCGGCCGCCAGACAGTTGACATGGCCCATCTTGCGTCCCGGCCGCGCCTCGGCCTTGCCATACAGGTGCAGATGCGCGCCTTCGCGCTCGAACAGGGATGACCAGCGAGGTTCACCGTGCGACCAGACATCGCCCAGCAGATTCAGCATGCACACAGGTGACAGCAATCGCGTACTGCCCAGTGGCAAGGCACACAAGGCACGCAATTGTTGCTCGAACTGTGAACAGACAGTGGCATCAAGCGTGTAATGCCCACTGTTATGTGGTCTCGGCGCCATCTCGTTGAACAGGATCTGCCCTGCTGCATCGATGAAGAATTCAACCGCCAGGACTCCGTGATAGTCCAGCCCCTCTGCCAGCTGCAGTGCAAGCTCACGAGCCCGATCAAGCAATGCTTCATCCAGTGACGCCGGTACGGTAGACGTGCTCAGAATGCCATTGACATGAACGTTCTGCGAAATGGGAAATACAGCGGTATCACCCGCATAGCCTCGCGCCAGCACAACGGATACTTCAGCCACCAGCTCGATGCGTTTTTCCAGCACACAGACCGTCCGGCCCTGACTGATGAAGGCAGCCTGCACATCGGCTTCTGACTGGCACACTATCTGACCCTTGCCGTCATAGCCCAGACGCGCCGTCTTGACGATGGCGGGCAGCCCCACAGCCGCTACCGCTGCGGGTATATCACCCGATTCTCGCAATGCCGCATAGGGCACAGGCTGCAGACCGTGTTCACTGGCCACCGATTTCTCGACGTTACGATCCTGAGCGATGCGAATGCTGTCTGCTCCAGGAGCCACCCGACAGAGCGTCGCCAGGTGCTCCAGGCTCTCGGCCGGGACATTCTCGAACTCGATGGTCACGGCATCACAGGCCTGGCCCAGAGCGGTCAAGGCATCGGTATCGTCGTATGCTGCGACCAGCTTGTGCTCTGCCAACTGCATGGCAGGCGCGTTTTCATCCGGATCCAGCACCCAGGTGTGATAACCCAGCCGCCGCGCTTCAAGAACGAAATAACGCCCCAACTGGCCACCACCGACGACACCTACCGTGGCGCCAGGTAACAGCGCTTCGAATCCTGTTTGCTCAGTCATGGTCACGCTTGCTCGGGAGGCAGAGTCATGGCCTCGGCCTTGGCTTGCTGGGCCGCTCTGAAGGCCTGCAGACTGGCTGCCAGCCGCGGATCTCCGACGGCCAGCATGGCCACGGCAAACAGGGCCGCATTGGCAGCACCGGCCTCGCCTATGGCGAAGGTGGCCACGGGCACGCCCCGAGGCATCTGCACGATGGAGTACAGGGAATCCAGACCGTTCAGGTGGCGGCTGGGCACCGGCACACCCAGGACGGGAACCGTGGTCTTGGCAGCCAGCATGCCCGGCAGATGGGCAGCGCCCCCCGCCCCGGCAATGATGCAACTCAGGCCTCTGCCGGCTGCCTGCTCGGCATACTGGAACATTTCATCGGCCATGCGATGCGCAGAAATCACCCGCTTCTCATGCGGAACCCCGAATTCTTCCAGCAACTCCACTGCACGCTGCATGACAGGCCAGTCACTGCTGCTGCCCATCAATACGCCAACCTTGATATCCGTCATAGCCACTTCTAGAGAATGTTGTCTTTATGGCGCAGTATACTGGAGCCTCTTTCCCAGCTTGCCAAAAACCTCCAGAGCATGAGCGTACATTCCACCGATGAAGGCCTGCACACCACCACGATCAGCTCTCTGAAGCTGCAATATCGTGGCAAGGTGCGTGATATCTACGTTATAGACGATGCTCACTGGCTTATCATCGCCACTGATCGGGTGTCAGCCTTCGATGTCATCATGCCCAATGTGATTCCGGGCAAGGGCAAATTGTTGACCCAACTGGCCATGTTCTGGTTCGATCGGGTCAGAGCCATGATTCCCAATCATCTGGCGAATATCCCTCTGGAAGAGATTCTGCCGGATCCGGCAGAGCGCGCCCAGGCGGAAGGTCGCTGCATGATCGTCAAACGCCTCAAGGCGGTGCCGGTGGAAGCGGTGGTACGCGGCTATATCATCGGTTCCGGCTGGAAGGACTATCAGGAAACCGGGGCAATCTGTGGCCACACCCTGCCCAGCGGCCTGCAACAGGCCGACAAGCTGCCCGAAGTGATCTTCACCCCTGCCACCAAGGCAGAGCTGGGGGATCATGACGAGAACATCAGCTTCGACACCATGGTGGCAACCGTCGGCCGGGAGCTGGCCGAGGATATCCGCCGTGTCAGCCTGGCGCTTTACAAGGATGCGGCTCGCCATGCTCTGGAGCGCGGCATCATCATCGCCGACACCAAATTCGAGTTCGGACAGGATGCTCAGGGTAATCTGGTATTGATGGATGAAATCCTGACGCCCGATTCCTCACGATTCTGGGAGGCCGCCACCTGGAAGCCGGGTATCAGCCCGCCGAGCTACGACAAGCAGTTCGTACGCGATTGGCTGGAAACCCTGGATTGGGACAAGACGCCTCCGGGACCGGAAGTACCTGCGGACGTCATCGAGGGTACGCTGTCGCGTTATCGGGAAGCGGTCAATCGCCTGACCAGCTAAGGAGAGCTCGGGAACTACTTCGCTCATCCGGGCAATGCATGCGCCAGAACAGGCGATGCGTCGATCATCGGCCTGCCGGCAATGTCTCCCGGCAGGCCTGTGACGAAATTACTGCCAGCGACCTGCCCTTGCCGGGCAAGTCGCCTTCTTCACGGCAACCGATTCAAGCTACGGTGACGCGCTCGTCCAGGTAGGCATCCTGAATGGCGTTCAGCAGTGCAACACCGTCCTTCATGTCCTTCTGGAAGGCCTTGCGACCGGAAATCATGCCCATGCCACCGGCACGCTTGTTGATGACCGCAGTCCGCACCGCCTGGCCCAGATCATTGTCGCCAGAACCACCACCGGAGTTGATCAGGCCGGCACGACCCATGTAGCAGTTGGCTACCTGATAACGAACCAGATCGACCGGATGATCAGTCGTCAACTCGGAATACACTTTAGGGTGAGTATTGCCAAAGTTGACAGCGTTGTAGCCACCGTTGTTTTCGGCCTGCTTCTGCTTGACGATATCTGCCTGAATGGTGGCTGCCAGATGGTTCGCCTGACCAGTCAGATCCGCTGATACATGGTAGTCAACACCGTCTTTCTTGAAAGCCGGGTTACGCAGGTAGGCCCACAGTACCGTGACCATGCCCAGTTCGTGAGCGCGATGGAAGGCTTCCGAGATTTCCTGGATCTGGCGACGTGAATCCGGTGAACCGTAGTAGATGGTGGCACCGACTGATAGCGCTCCCAGATCGAAGGCCTGTTCTACCTGAGCGAACAGAGTCTGTTCATAGATAGCCGGATAGGTCAGGGTTTCGTTGTGGTTGAGCTTCACCATGAACGGAATGCGATGCGCATAACGGCGGGAAACCGAACCCAGAACACCCAGTGTTGACGCAACACAATTGCAACCGCCTTCAATGGCCAGTTCGACAATGTTGGCAGGGTCGAAGTAGATGGGGTTTGGTGCAAACGACGCACCTGCCGAGTGCTCGACACCCTGGTCGACAGGCAGCATGGACATGTAACCCGTGCCTGCCAGTCGGCCGCTGTTGAACAGCTGCTGCATGGCGCGCATGGTGCCCGGACCACGGTCGCTGACACCGATTACGCGGCTGACGTAGTCGGGGCCAGGCAACTGCACCAATTCCTTGGGAAGTCCCTTGCAGGTGTGATCAAGCAGGTATTCCGCCTCATCGCCCAATAAAGAAACCGTATCGGTCATAACATTCGTCCTGTGTAGTAATCGACAATTAAAGCCAAAGGATGCGTCAGTGAGAAATATTCCTCACGTACTGCGTGAATTGAGCATGGCAACCGCAGGCAGCGTCTTGCCCTCGATGAACTCGAGAAAGGCACCACCGCCGGTTGATATATAGGAGACCTGATCTTCGATGCCATACTTGTCCACGGCTGCCAGAGTGTCACCACCACCGGCAATCGAGAACGCCGAAGAGGCAGCAACCGCTTCGGAGATGACACGAGTGCCCTCGCCGAATGCGTCTATCTCGAACACGCCCACAGGGCCATTCCAGACAATCGTTCCGGCATTGCGCAGGATATCGGCATAGGACTCAGCAGTTTCAGGGCCGATATCCAGAATTCGATCATCCGGCTGTACGGAATCCGTTGAGCGCATGCTTACCTCGACGCCTTCCGCCAGTTCGGGAGCGCAAATGACATCGGTCGGTACCGGAATCGCAGCACCCCGTGCTTCGGCACGTCGCATGAGGTTAGCCGCATCACTGACCAGATCCTTTTCGTACAGCGATTTTCCCACTTCATGACCGGCAGCTGCGATGAAGGTATTGGCAATACCGCCACCCACGATCAACTGATCGACCTTGTCGACCAGAGATTCGAGTACCTGCAGCTTGGTGGATACCTTGGAGCCACCAACGATGGCCACCAATGGCCTGCGCGGATTGTCCAGAGCGGCATTCAAGGCGTCCAGCTCGGCCGCCAGCAAGGGCCCTGCACAAGCGACCGGTGCGTGCAGACCGACGCTGTGGGTGGAGGCCTGTGCACGATGAGCAGTGCCAAAGGCGTCCATGGCATACACATCACACAGTGAGGCATAACGTTTGCCCAGGTCATCATCATCGGCCTTCTCACCGACATTGAAGCGCACGTTCTCCAGCAGTACGACCTCACCTTCGCCAACGTAAGGCTCGGTGTCCAGATAATCGGTCACCAGCCGTACCGGCTGGCCCAACAGTTCGCTCAGTCGCTGGGCCACCGGGGCCAACGACGAATCGGCATCAGGCTGCCCCTCGACGGGGCGCCCGAGATGCGACATGACCAACACACGCGCACCGGCTTCGATGGCGTATTGCAGTGTCGGAACAGATGCGCGAATACGCGCATCCGAGGTAATCACGCCATCCTTCAGCGGTACATTCAGATCCTGACGAACCAGTACCCTCTGACCCGCCAGAGGCAGCTCCTTGAGTAGCTTCATCATCAGGCGTTCATCGCTGCCAGAGTGGTGTCGAGCATACGGCATGAGAAGCCCCACTCGTTGTCATACCAGCTGCAGACCTTGACCATGTTGCCATCCATGACGCGTGTCATGCCGGCATCGAAATTCGAAGAGGTAGACGTGTGGTTGAAATCAATGGAGACCAGAGGCTTGTCGTTGTAGGCCAGAACCTTGCCGTCAGCCGCTTTCTGCACGATGGCGTTGATTTCCTCAACCGTCGTGTCACGTCCTGCGGTGAAGGTCAGATCGACGATGGAGACATTAATGGTCGGTACACGCATCGCGAAACCGTCCAGCTTGCCGTTGAGTTCCGGCAGCACCAGTCCGACCGCCTTGGCAGCACCCGTGCTGGTAGGAATCATGGACATGGTGGCGGAGCGCGCACGACGCAGATCGGTGTGATAGACGTCAGTCAGCACCTGATCGTTGGTGTAGGCATGGATGGTTGTCATCAGGCCGTTGACGATACCCACGGAATCGTTCAGTGCCTTGGCCATGGGAGCCAGGCAATTGGTGGTACAGGAGGCGTTGGAGATGATCTGGTCAGATGACTTCAGGACGCCTTCGTTGACACCGTAAACCACGGTGGCGTCGATATCGGCCGAGCCGGGAGCCGAAATGATGACCTTCTTGGCACCTGCTGTGAGATGCATGCCCGCTTTTTCGCGGTTCTTGAACAGACCGGTACATTCCAGCACGACGTCGACACCGAGCTCGCCCCAAGGCAGTTTTGATGGATCGCGCTCGGCGAAAACCTTGACGCGATCGCCGTTGATGACGATCTCATCCCCTTCGACCTTCACTTCACCCGGGAATCGGCCATGAGCGGTGTCGTACTGTGTCAGGTGAGCATTGGTTTCGGCATCACCCAGATCGTTGATCGCCACAACGTCGAACTCGCTGCTACGACCCAGTTCGTGAATGGCTCGCAGCACGTTGCGACCGATTCGGCCGTATCCATTGATTGCAATCTTGACTGTCATCTGGAAATACCCCTGTTTGATTATCTGTTTTTCTTCTGAACCTGGTGCCTGACAAAAGGCACGTCAGGTCGTGTTGTACGTGCATGTTGTGACACCAACATGCACGTAATCCGACTTTACTACCCAGCCACTACTCAGGCGACAGCGGCAACCAGCGTCTTTACTCGCTCGGCCAGTGCATCCGCAGTCAATCCGAAATGCTTGAACACCTCGGCAGCCGGTCCGGATTCGCCAAAGGTGTCGATACCCATGACATCGCCTTCCAGGCCCACATATTTTCTCCACAAATGCGTTGTACCCGCCTCGACAGCCATTCTGGCCTTGAGCGTCGGCGGCAGAACCGAATCCCGGTAAGCGGCATCCTGAGCATCGAAATGATCCGTACTCGGCATGGAGACAACGCGTACTGCCGTACCCTGCCCGGCCAGTGCCTGTGCGGCTTCCATGGCCATACCGACTTCCGAACCCGTCGCAATGATAACGGCTACAGGCGCAGTATCAGGCTCGTGCAGGATGTAACCCCCACGGGCAATGTCTGCCACCTGGCTCTCACTACGTTGCTGATGCGGCAACGCCTGACGGCTGAAGATCAGGCTTGAAGGCCCGTCCCTGCGTTCGATCGCCTGTTTCCAGGCCACCGCGGATTCCACCGCATCACACGGCCGCCACAGCGCCATATTGGGCAGCAGTCGCAGTGTGGCGGTCTGCTCGACCGGTTGATGCGTCGGTCCATCTTCGCCCAGGCCGATAGAATCGTGGGTGTAGACGAAGATATTGGGCAACTTCATCAGCGCACACATGCGCAGCGCATTGCGAGCGTATTCGGAGAACATCAGGAAGGTTGCGGTGTACGGCAGGAATCCGCCGTGCAGGCTGATGCCGTTACTCATGGCTGTCATCGCAAATTCGCGAACACCATAGTTCACGTAGTTGCCGGCAGGGTCGTCATGCACCACCTTCGAGCCGCTCCAGATGGTCAGGTTGGACCCGGCCAGATCCGCTGAACCGCCCAGCATTTCGGGCAACAAAGGGCCAAAACCGTTCAGAGCGTTCTGCGAGGCCTTGCGCGATGCGATCGTCTCGCCCTTGTCGATCACCTGCTGGATGAAGGCCTGAGAATCGGCTGCCCAGTTCTCTGGCAGGTCACCAGCCATGCGGCGTGCGAATTCTGCAGCCAGATCCGGGTTGGCAGCGGCGTATTCGTCGAACAGCTTGTCCCAGGCCGCTTCCTTCTCGCTGCCCGCATCACTGGCATTCCAGCCTTCATAGATGTCTTCAGGGATCTCGAAGGCACCGTACTTCCAGCCCAGTTGGGCCTTGGCCAGCTTGATTTCATCGTCGCCCAGCGGCGCGCCATGACTGCTTTCCTTGCCACCCTTGTTGGGTGAGCCGAAGCCGATGGTGGTACGTGCGCAGATCAGTGTCGGCTTGCCGGTTTCGGCTTTCGCCGCCTCGATGGCCGCCTTGATGGCGTCTGCATCGTGCCCATCGACCGCCGGAATGACGTGCCAGCCGTAGGATTCGAAGCGCATCGGCGTATTGTCAGTGAACCAGCCCTCGACCTCACCATCGATGGAGATGCCGTTGTCGTCGTAGATGGCGATCAGCTTGCCCAGGCCCAGCGTACCGGCCAGTGAACAGGCTTCATGCGAGATACCTTCCATCAGACAGCCATCGCCCAGGAATACCCAGGTGTGGTGGTCGACAATGCTGTGTTCGGCGGTATTGAACTGCGCGCCCAGCGTGCGTTCGGCCAGTGCCATGCCCACGGCATTGGCAATGCCCTGCCCCAGAGGACCGGTGGTGGTCTCGATGCCTGGCGCGTAACCATATTCGGGGTGACCCGGCGTTTTCGAATGCAATTGACGAAAATTCTTCAGCTCCTCGATCGGCAGGTCGTAACCTGTCAGATGCAGAAGCGAATACAGCAGCATCGAGGCATGGCCGTTGGACAGGACGAAGCGGTCACGATCGACCCAGTTCGGGTTGGACGGATTGTGTCGCAGGAAGTCATTCCACAGCACTTCTGCCAGATCGGCCATTCCCATGGGCGCTCCGGGGTGTCCCGAATTGGCCTTCTGGACGGCGTCCATGCTCAGGGCTCTGACGGCATTTGCAAGTTCGCGACGAGTGGTCATGCGAAAACGATCTCCTGTAGTTGGTCGCGCCCGTTAAAGCGCTGCGGTTACGCCCCTGCCACCACTGAGTACGCGATGCCAGGGGGCGCAGTATAAGCGA
The DNA here is from genome assembly GCA_965367215.1 of uncultured Granulosicoccus sp. GTDB lineage: Bacteria > Pseudomonadota > Gammaproteobacteria > Granulosicoccales > Granulosicoccaceae > Granulosicoccus. Next base: position 1,852 of record CBDUIJ010000040.1, on the reverse strand, counting down.
GGAGGCACCTTTAAATTGAAGCAGTCGGCAATATGTTCGTTCCCAGTGGACGCATGAGGCGGAATAACCCCACTTTTTTTACCAGAAATACGCCAGAAACGACCTTCCCTACTACCATTTAGCGCCCCTCCGAGTATAATAGGGGGTTACGCTGACCGCAGGTACTCTATGACCGCTCGCATTGCAATGGACAAGTCGCAACAGTCCAGCCTGAAAGAACTCATTTCAAAAGGCAAAGAGCAGGGATTCCTGACTTATGCCGAAGTCAACGACCACCTCCCCGAAGGTATAGTCGACCCGGAACAGGTCGAAGAGATCATCGCCATGATTGCCGATATGGGCATCTCGGTAGGTGAAGTCGCGCCAGAAGCCGACTCTCTGATCCTCTCTGACAAGAATTCCAGTGCCGATGACGATGCCGCCGACGAGGCTGCTGCCGTTCTCGCTACTGTTGACGGCGAGTTTGGCCGCACCACCGACCCGGTTCGCATGTACATGCGCGAAATGGGAACGGTCGAGCTACTGACCCGAGAAGGCGAAATCGAGATTGCCAAGCGCATCGAAGATGGCCTCAAGCAGGTTCTGCGCGCTCTGGGTACTTATCCCGAAACCATCAACCTGCTGCTGGAACGTTATCAGCAATTTCAGGAAGAACAGCTGCGTTTCACTGACATCATCGTCAATTTCGCGGAAACCTCCGATGAAATCAAGGTAGCCAAACCACCATCCGACGACGATGACGACGACGATCCAGTCGATACCGGCCCGGATATGGAAGAAATCCAGCGCCGCATGATGGCCATGCAGAAAGCCTACGGCAAGGCTCTGAAAGCCATTGACGCCGCCGGCGGCATCCAGGATGCGGCCAGCAAGGCAGAGATGGAAGCCGTATCTGAAATCTTTCTTGAATTCAAATACGCGCCAGCCTTTGTCGTGACACTGGTCAGTGGACTGCGTGGTCAGGTCGATCGCATCCGTTCTCTGGAACGCCAGATTCGCGACATGTGTGTCAAGCAGTGCAAGATGCCTCGCAGCGCCTTCATCCAGAGCTTCCCGGGTCACGAAACCGATCCCGAGTGGCTGGATTCCGTCATCAAGGTGAAGAAGCCTTATGCCAAGGCCCTGGAAGAACGCCGTACCGAGATCGAACTGCTGCAGACTCGTATTCAGCAGATCTGTGTCAGCAGCCTGCTGCCGATCACCGACATCAAGGAAATCAACCGCAAGATGTCCATCGGTGAAGCGAAAGCTCGCCGCGCCAAGAAGGAAATGGTGGAAGCCAACCTGCGACTGGTTATCTCGATTGCCAAGAAGTACACCAACCGTGGCCTGCAGTTCCTCGATCTGATCCAGGAAGGCAACATCGGCCTGATGAAGGCCGTCGACAAGTTCGAATATCGTCGTGGTTACAAGTTCTCGACCTACGCCACCTGGTGGATTCGTCAGGCCATCACCCGCTCCATTGCGGATCAGGCCCGTACCATCCGTATCCCGGTGCACATGATCGAGACCATCAACAAGCTGAACCGTATTTCCCGGCAGATGCTGCAGGTCATGGGTCGCGAGGCCACGCCTGAAGAACTCGCCGAGAAGATGGAGATGCCTGAAGACAAGATCCGCAAGGTGTTGAAGATAGCCAAGGAGCCCATCTCCATGGAAACACCGATCGGTGATGACGAAGACAGCCATCTGGGTGACTTCATCGAAGACAACAACATCCTGTCTCCGGTTGAAACAGCCACAGGTCTGGGCCTGGGTGAAACCACCCACGAAGTACTGGCCAGCCTCACCCCGCGTGAAGCCAAGGTACTGCGCATGCGCTTCGGTATCGACATGAACACGGACCACACGC
>CBDUIJ010000039.1:0-26817 GCA_965367215.1 uncultured Granulosicoccus sp. | reverse complement strand
AGGAACGGTGCGCAGAAGATACCCAGAACGATCATGGCACACAGACCCGTGACATAGGCCGCCAGCAAGGTTTCAAGCGGCCACTGCCCCAGTGGTCTGGCAATACCGATGAACGCTGCCAGCAGCCAGTGACTGGTACTGATGGTGCCGGTCACGGCCAGAACAACTGATTCCAGCAGGGTCAGTTTCCGGTTGGCTGTTATCAGTGGAAATGACACGAAGTGCAGCAGTACGCCATTGATGGTAAGCGCCGCGACCACGAGCAGTTTGAGCTGCAACTTTGACAGCCTGGCTATCACGGCCAGATCAAGCCCGGTGTCATGATGGACCAACAGGCCTCCCGTCACCCACAGGAACACGAGCACGACACTAGTGCCCTGTGCGGTCCGCCGCAAGCCATCGAGCGTGAAGTCGCCCTTGATAATGCGCCAGTCAGCGCTCAGTACCAGCGCCAGAGCAAAGGCACATGACAACAGGTGCAGATAAACGAGCCCCGTGCGAAACCAGTCGGACGAGTTCAAGGGCGGTATGAAAAGAGAAAGATCCGGCATTGCTGAGTACTCCTGCAGAAAGGCTCGGAATACGAGCCGTTACAGGTATCAACGTACTGCAACGCAATGCGTTGACATCATGCGCCACACGCTACGGTAACAACAGCAAAGCAGGCAGGTAACGTGACGCCGAGGCCTGGGCATCACATCACCTGCCCTCCATTCTACCTACTCACAAGCGTTTGCATCGACAGACGCCAGAGCTGACATGTTGACGATTCGCCTGACGGTGGAAGACGATGACATGATGTGCACCGACTTTGCAGCTCCGAGCAGGATGCCGCCCATGGTGACACCACTACTGACTACCCGCAGTGCGTTGTAGGTGATATTCGCTGCATCGACATTGGGCATGACTAGCACATTGGCATTACTGGTCAATCTGGAATCAGGAAAATCACGCTCTCTGATAGCCGCCGACAAGGCCTGATCTGCACGCATCTCACCCTCAATTTCAAGATCTGGCCGACGCTTCCTGATCAGTTCCATGGCATCTCGCACCTTCTGCGCCGAGGCATAGTGGGAACTACCGAAACTCGATCTCGACAGTAATGCAACACTGGGCGTGATACCGAAGCGGCTTACTTCTTCCGCAGCCAGTATCGTGATCTCGGCCAACTGCTCGGCAGTGGGGTGATCGTTGACCTGGGTATCACAGATGAACAACTGCCTGTCAGCGAGAACCACCATCTGCAGCTCGGCAAGTGTATTGACCCCTTCCTTCTTGCCGATGATCTTGCTGACGTAATCCAGATGCTCCGCGTAGTGACCTGTGGTTCCACACAACAGTGCATCGGCATCACCGCGATGCAGCAACATGCATCCGATCAAGGTCGTGCGAGTTCGGGTTTCTTCCTTGGCTCTTTCCTTGGTGACTCCCTGACGCTTGCACAGCTCATAGTATTCGCTCCAGACCTCCCGATAACGAGGGTCATCCAGCACATTGACGCATTCGTAGTTGATGTCAGCCTTGAGCCGCAAACCGAGTCGTTCTATTCTGGATGCAATGACATCCGTACGTCCGATCAGTACCGGATGCGCCAGGCCCTCATCCACGGCAACCTGGGCTGCCCGCAAGACGCGCTCATCTTCCCCTTCTGCATAGATGACTCGCTTCGGGTTGTGTTTGGCTGCCAGGAACACCGGCTGCATGGGAGAGCTGGACTCATAGACAAACTGCGATAGCTGATTGCGATAGGCCGCCATGTCCGTTATGGGCTGGGTAGCCACGCCGGTGTCCATGGCTGCCTGAGCCACTGCCGGAGAGATTTCGGTTATCAATCGCGGATCGAAGGCGCGGGGTATCAGGTAATCCGGTCCGAATGGCGGCGTCGGCTCACCGTAGGCCTGAGCGACGATGTCTGAGGTTTCCGCATGCGCGATGGCGGCCAGCGCCTTCACAGCCGCCACCTTCATGGCCTCGTTGATTTCCGTTGCCCCCACATCCAGCGCTCCACGGAAGATGAATGGGAAGCACAGTGAGTTGTTTACCTGGTTCGGATAATCCGAACGACCTGTTCCGATCAGACAATCCGGACGTACCTCCTTGGCCAGTTCGGGACGAATTTCGGGTTCCGGATTTGCCATGGCCAGCACGATGGGCTTGTCAGCCATCTCCTTGAGCATCTCCGGCGTCAGCGCACCGCCCTTGGACAACCCCAGGAACACATCAGCCCCGGCCACCGCGTCCGTCAATGTACGCAAATCCGTGTCCTGCTGAAATCGCTCCTTGCTTTCATCCACATTTTCACGGCCGGCGTAGACAACACCCCGTGAATCGCACAATACGACATTCTCGCGCTTCAGGCCGAGACTGACCAGCAGATCCAGACAGGCCAGTGAGGCAGCCCCCGCACCCGACGCCACCAGTCGCACTTCACCGATCTCCTTGCCCACGAAGTTCAATGCATTGGTGACCGCCGCAGCGGTCACGATTGCCGTACCGTGCTGATCGTCATGGAATACCGGAATATTCATGCGCTCTCGCAGCGCCTTTTCGATCTTGAAGCAGTCAGGCGCCTTGATGTCTTCCAGGTTGATTCCGCCAAAGGTCGGCTCCAGAGCAGCCACGACTTCGATGAACTTGTCAGGATCGGTTTCCGAGACTTCGATATCGAAGACATCGATTCCGGCGAACTTCTTGAACAGACATCCCTTGCCTTCCATCACCGGCTTGCTTGCCAGCGCACCGATGTTTCCAAGCCCCAGCACAGCCGTGCCATTGGTGATGACAGCAACCAGATTGGCTCGTGATGTCAGGTGCGCAGCCTGTAGTGGATCCTCTTCGATTGCCGTGCAGGCATAGGCCACACCCGGTGAATAGGCCAGCGACAGATCGTGCTGTGTCGTCAAGGCTTTCGTCGGGGCAAGGGCTATCTTGCCCGCTGTCGGCAAGCGATGGTAATCCAGAGCTTCCTTGCGTAGATGGTCTTCACTCATCAATTTCTCCACGTGTATTGTCTTGGTGACGTCACTGTAACGCTAGTGGGTTTCTGCGTACAGAGTTGAGATGAGATTTAGTTCAAGTCAGGCCATGAAGGGAGCTCGTCATCGCGGCATCAAGCACTCCCTTGTCACCGCTGGACCTTGTCATGGTGATGTCGCAATCGATCAGGCGCAGACTCCCTGCCGATCACAGGATTGCTACTGCACTGCAGCAATCACGAGACCGGATGCAGGAATGAACCATTGCATTTTCAAGCAGTCACTTCACAATACCTTGAAGACCCTGACCGAGTGGCCAGTATGCAATGTGTCAATTCGATCGCCGGTCTGACCGATCACCTTTCAAAAACGTTCAAGCCCATCATCATGAAAACACGTATCAATTCGCCACTTGTCACGCTTCCCGTGGCAACCCTGCTCGCTTCCGCAATTCTGGTCTCCTGCGCGACCAACGACCCCGATCGGCGTGCAAAACAGGGTGCTGCAATCGGCGCCCTGGCAGGCGCGGTCCTTGGCCATCAGTTGAGCCACGATAATGGAGCCATCCTGGGCGGTGTCATCGGGGCGGTTGCCGGCGGCGCGGTCGGCAGTTATCAGGACAACCAGCAAAAGGAACTGGAAGCCGCTCTGGAGCAGGAGCGCCAGAACAAGCAGATCGAGATACAACGATTGCAGGACGAAACCCTGAAAGTAAGCCTGAGCAGCGAGGCTTCCTTCGACTTCGACAAGTCTGCGCTGAAGCCGGCCTTCTATCCTGCGCTCGACAAGTTATCGGCCCTGCTTTCCAAATACGACCGCACACTGCTCCACGTCATCGGCTACACGGACAGCGTGGGTTCGGAGTCCTACAACATCAATCTGTCCAATGAACGCGCGCGCTCCGTGGCCATGTACCTCAACGCCGAAGGCGTTGATATCCGCCGCATCCGCACTGAAGGTCGCGGCGAGAGCGAACCTCGGGTATCCAACGATACGCCAGCCAATCGCGCCTTGAATCGCCGTGTGGAAATCTACATCAAGCCCATCATCGAAGGGCAGGAGCAGAAGGCGCTTGACGCGCCGGTCTGACGTCTTGACCACGGATCGCAGCTGACCCGTAGTGAGCCCGGATCATGCCATCGACTCAAGGGCATGGTCCGGTCTCGGGGTTCATCAGGTGACCGCATTGACCACTTGATATCGCGGGTCGTCCCAGCGTCTGTCCTCGAGAATTTCCTGCAGAATCGTTGCAGCCTTCACCACATCGTTCTCATCGAGATACAGAGGCGTAAAACCGAATCGCATGATGTTCGGTGCGCGAAAATCACCGATGACCCCGGCGTCGATCAGTGCCTGCATCACAGCGTAGCCCTGCTCGAAGGCAAAGGATACCTGTGAGCCTCGTTCATTCGCCGAGCGCGGACTGGCCAGCGTCAAGGCCGGACAACGTGTTTCCACTTCCGTGATGAAGCGCTCTGACAATGCAATACTCGCCTTGCGAACATCCTGCATGTCAACGCCTTCCCAGACTTGCATTGCGGCCTCCAGAGCGCTGGTCTGTATGACCGGTTGCGTGCCGACGCGCATACGCTCGATCGACATGGCAGGCTTGTAGTGCTGATCGAAGGCGAAAGGGGCGTCGTGGCCCATCCAGCCTGCCAGCACCGGTTGCGTCTGTTCGATCATGTCAGGTCTGACGTAGATGAATGCCGGAGACCCCGGGCCGCCGTTCAGGTATTTGTACGTGCAACCGACGGCGAATTCACAATTGCTGGCCGTCAGATCCAGCGGCAATGCACCCGCGCTATGCGCCAGGTCCCACAGGCTGATCGCTCCTGCCTCGTGCGTCAGCGCCGTGATTCTCGCCATGTCATGCAATCGGCCTGAGCGATAATCCACCTGAGTCAACATCACAACGGCAATCGACTCGTCAATGGATGCCTCGACCGCTTCAGGGTCTACCACACGTAGCTCATAGTCCTTACCCAGCGTGTCGATCAAGCCCTGGGCCATATACAGATCGGTCGGAAAATTTCCATTATCAGACAGAATGACGCGTCTTTCGGGGCGCAAGCGGAGTGACGCTGCCAGTGCCTGGAACACCTTGATGGACAAGGTATCGCCCATCATGACACTACCCGCAGGTGCTCCCAGCAAGCGTGCCACGAGATCACCCACGCGACCCGGTTGCTGCATCCAGCGGGATTCATTCCAGCCGCGAATCAGTTGAGCGCCCCATTGGGCTGTGACAACGTTCGACACATGCGATGTCACTGCGCGGGGCAAGGGACCCAGCGAGTTGCCATCGAGGTAGATGATGCCTTCCGGGATGTCGAACAGTTCCTTCCTGGGTAATGCTGTACTCATTGTCTGATGGTTCTCCCTGTGCCGCTCTGCGCAACCGGTGTGAGAGCGAATATTGATCGAGTAGTCCTGAGCGGACAATCCTGCCCGTCCAGTGACGCTTGTTCGGTCACTGGAAAGCTGTGACAAGCACTTGTCAACTACAGTGCTCCACGTACGTTCCACAGCTCCGGAAACAGTTCCACTTCCAGCATGCGACGCAGGTACTTCACGCCGCTGGTCCCCCCCGTACCTCGTTTGAATCCGATGATTCGCTCGACTGTCGTCACGTGATTGAATCGCCAGCGGCGGAAATAATCTTCCAGATCGACCAGTTTTTCCGCCAGCTCGTACTGTGCCCAGTATTTCTCGGGAGACTGGTAAACGCGTGCCCAGGCCTCCATGATAACGTCGCAGTGCTGATGCGGCGACTGCAGACGAAAGCTCTCTGCTGGAAATACCATATCCAGCTCCTGCTCCAGAGCGCGCAAGGCAACGTGATACAGCGAAGGCTGCTCAAGCTCCAGTGCAAGCTTGCTGTGCAGATCCTCTCTGTGCTCATGCACCTTCAGCATCTGCAGATTGCGATTACCCAGCATGAATTCGATCAGGCGGTACTGATGGGACTGGAACCCTGACGAGTTGCCAAGAGAATCCCGGAACAAGGTGTATTCGCTTGGCGTCATGGTGCGCAATACATCCCAGGCATTGTTCAGTTGTTCGAAGATACGCGCCACACGGGTCAGCATCTTGAATGCCTGACTGTGTTCACGCCGAGCGATGCAGATCCGAGCAGCAGACAGCTCGTGCAGGATCAGGCGCATCCACAGTTCGGACGTCTGGTGCTGGATGATGAACAGCATTTCATCATGGGCCTCGGACTGGGGTCGCTGTGCCGCGACCAGACTGTCCATATCCAGATAGTCGCCATAGCTCATGTCGTTCTTGAAAGACATCCGAGCGCCATCCTGCGCCGGATCGTAGGCATCACCGCTCATTGCTGTTGTCCCCTGCTGCTCACGCTGTCGAGTTTACCTTCGTCGGTGGACGATGGTAACGATTGCAGACAACCGCATCAATGCCGCGACAGCACTTCCTGGCCGCCTGGCCACCCACCCGTCAGTGTCGCACACCTCATTCCCGGCGCAACTGGTGCACGACTCCGCCCTCTTGCAGTTCATCGATAGACGGCCACCACATATCGCTGGCCTGCCTGTGGAATATCATGCCGACAAACTCTTCACTGACACCGGCGTCAAGAAACAACTTCTCATCCACAGCCTGCTCAGCAGCGGCGTTGGTCACGATCGTGACATTGGGGGAGTCCATCCGATACTGGTGAAAGCCGAAAACGGCTTCAGGACTTGCACTTCTGAGTGTGCCTCCAGCGTAGGCGGTTGTGCACGCAGAGCTGCACCTGTCCGCCACATGAGTTGCCAGTCCGCGCAATGAAAACAGCTTGTACAACCCACGAGCCTCGAAGATATTGCCGCCTGAGCTACTGAGTCGGACTTGCACGATGGAAGGTCTGGCGAGCAACTGTCTGCGAACCGCTCGTGTGATACCAGCTTCGATATCCCCTTCGATGAACAGTTCGTTACCTGACCCTGAAACGGAGATCGTGTAGTTGTCGGCAAGCGATGGCAGGATCGTGTCAGCTCTTTTCTCCGGAGGTAGGCGAAATGTCATTTGCACCGCACCCAGAGCGTAAACCGTGCTGAGTATGAACAGCAAGGTGGCACCCAGCTGTGCTCCCCAGACCAGCGCCATGTTTCCATGTGTCGAGAAATGCCTGTCGGCAGAACGTATCACCCCGACAATCTGCCAGCACAGCAGGACAATGTGACACACGAAAGCCGCTGTCAGAACACTCAGGCGCCAGTGGCTGTAGTCCTCACCCTCCACTGGTGCGAGCCTTGTCTGCACGCTGAACAGCAGGATCCGCAATGCAAACAGATTCACCCAGAACGACCACGCCAGTGATTGACGGCCTCGCCAATGGTCAGCTACATAAGTCTGGAGTGAACGAAGAACGCGCAAAGGGTTTTCTCACCCATGGAGTCACGGGGGGAGACTCAGTATGACCACAAACCCTGCTTGCATCAAACAGGCTCATACCCGATGTGCCGCCAGGTAGAAAGGTCGGTCTATTCCTCCAATGCGGAAACCAGCTCCTGCTTGTTCATCGTGGAGCGACCATCGATGTTCTGGGATGATGCTTCCTTACGCAACTCCACCACGGTCATGTCGGCAGGGTCCCGGTCCTCAGCGCCGGCAGAGCGCCCCTTGCCTGATGAATGGGAGCGAGCCTTCTCGGTACCACGCCACTGCAGGTAACTGGAAACGCCCTTGACCAGTACCGTTGCCATGAAGGCCACGATAGCCGATTCATGATTGCTCGCAGACTGGTCTCGGTTCTTGCGCTCATGATCCGGTTGTACAGTGTCAGCAACCGCCGAGCGCAGTGACATCGCTTCACCACGAAGGGTCTTGACGTAATCCTCGCCCTCATGCAGAAGCTCTTCACCCGCATGTTTGACTCGCCCGACTCCTTGCTGCAGCTTGCCGCTCAGCCGTTCGCGACGTTCCCTGGTTCCAGCCAGCTCACGCGTGACCAACACGGCGGCGACGGCGCCCAGACCCAATGTTATCCAGGTTTTACGATTACTCATGGAAACAACTCTCAACAGATTACGTGGGGGAATCTTGCAGGCGCAAGACAGCGAAATTGAATTCCTGCTGAAAATTGAAATTTTTACCCAACCATCAGGCGTGCCGATTTGCCGATGATGTCATGGCCACGGAGCTGTTTCTACTCACACTGACTGCTCGTAGCGAGCGAATGGCGCTCACCGGAACAATCCCGTTATTGTCAGGAATAAAGGGACACAAGTTGACTCACTCATGACAACCCGCCAGCCCGTGTGACCACGCATGCACTACAGATCATTATTCGCAAAGAGCTGCCTTGATTCAGATCAAGAACAGCTCGCCTCTATGGCTTACAGGCCAACCATCTGCTCTTCGGACAGACCATTAGTGTAGAGTCGATAATCCTAGTCGAACAAGACGATCTGCCAGACTCAGATGCACGTTTGTCTGCACTGATGGCATTGCATATTGTTCGACAATCCTGGCAACTCGACTCAGCAGCTGCCTGAGCTGTGCGCAGCTGTATTTGTATTGAATCGCTCGGCCTTTCAAGGCGCGAATATCCGATAGGAAATACTGATGCGCTCATTATTGACCCATATCGAGAATGTGCCACTGACGAGGCTGCTTGCATTTGCCTTTGCGATAATACTGCTTTGTTCCATTGCCATTATCGCCGTCATATCCATTCAATTCGCTGATCGCATCATGGGTTCCGTGGCCGAACAGGCCGCCAGGAATTCAGCGCTGGAGATTCAGTCAAGGACCGAACATTTTCTGACGATTGCCGATCAGACCGTGCAGAGCACGGCTCTGGCGGTCCGGGCCAACCGAGTCAACATCGAGAACCCGGATACGCTGAGCCGCTACTTGTGGGACAGAGCGCTCGATCAGAATGCCGATCTTGTTTCAGCTATCTATTATGCCAGCGAGCAGGGGCATCTGATGAGTATCAGCGTACCTGACCTGGCAGACAAGACACAGAATCCCAGAGTCAGATTCGTCAGCCCTGAAGATAATCGGCCAGGTAATGAGTACTCACTCACCCCCACTGGCTCTCTGGGCACCATCACCCGAGAACTGAGCAATCTGGATCCACGCACCAGACCCTGGTATCGGCAGGCAGTCAACGCAGATGGAGAAGCTATCTGGTCTGACGTATACGAGGATTACAACAGCGATCAACTGATGATCACCCGTTCTGTATCTGTCACGAACGACGCAGGTCTTCTACTGGGAGTGGCGGCAGTCGATCTGTCACTCCAGCATTTTCAGCATTTTCTGCACTCTCTGAGAACCGGAGACAAAAGCGCGGTTTTCATTTTCAATGAAACCGGGCAATTGCTGGCTTCCAACCTCGCCAACCAGGATCTCGCTCAGCTTGCAGGAACAAGTCTCACCAGTGAGGCCGCTGACCCGATGACTCGTGCCGCTTTCGAGGTTGTTTCGACATTGCCTGGCATCGCTGCACCCGGCAACGATTTGCTACTGAAAACCATCCGGATCGACGGCATTGACAATTACCTTTCCTATCGCCCCATTGGAAGTGATTTCGGAGTGAACTGGAATCTTGTCATATTCCTTCCCTCATCAGGTTTTCTCGAATCTGCGGGTAATGAATCGTACATGCTGCTGTTTCTGATATTGAGCGTTGTATGCCTTTGCCTCGCCTTCATGCTGGGTTTCCTGCGACTGGTCGTCAACCCGTTGAACAGCCTGACGGCAGATGCAAAAAGAATAGCCGCCGGTAATTTCAATCTGAACATAGAGAATGAGAACAGGAACGAGGTAGGGGAACTATCAAGATCCATCGCCAATATGCAGCGAAGGCTCAAGACCACCATTGCACATCTCAAGGAAGCCAATCTGCTGCTCAAGCGCGAGAACAATCGAATTGAAACAACGCTGGGTTCGCTCGACGATGGCGTTATTACCTTCGGTGTCGATGGCACCATACAGTTCATGAACAAGGCGGCGGAACGCAAGACCGGTTGGGCCATCAATCGCGTCAGAGGATCGACCGTCAACAAACCCGGTGAAGATGAAAATGCAGACCCTGCCCGGCTGCGTTTTCAGACAGCAATCAGACAGGCCATGTCAGATCACGAACCGCGTAGCAGGAAGACCGTAACCAGTCTGTATCAGGATGAATCCGGCATCTCGGTCTCTTGCCGCCTCACCGCCTTGCTCGATCTCCTGCATCGCCCTCAAGGGGCCGTACTGGTATTCAACGAACTATCCGAATTACTGCAACTGAAACGGGAGCACGAACAGACAATCGCCGTCCATCGACAGCTGTCGCATGTTGTCGAGGAAACAGCCAACGAAGTCTACGTTGTGGAGCCCGACACGTTTCGTATCACCATGATGAACAGAACGGCAAGAACAAATCTGGGCTACAGCCTGGAGGACTCAAGGCATCTGACTCTCCACCAGACCATTGACAAGTTCAGGGACACGTTTCCTGCCAGATTGTTTGAAGACTTCAAGAACGGTCGCTTGTCCCGAACGGTCATCGACACGGTTCATTGCCGCAAGGATGGCAGTGTGTACCCGACAGAAACCCGCCTGCACTACATACCGGAAGAATCGCCTCCGTATTTTGCCCTCATCGCACAGGATACAAGCGAACGGCTCATGCAGATGCAGGATCTGCTGTTGCGCGATCGAGCCATTGCCGCACTGGACGTGGGCGTCTTCATCATCGAGCAGGATAAAAAATGTCTGCTCTATGCAAACCGTGCGATGACGGTCATTACCGGCTACCAGGCCAGTGAACTGATTGGACGAACTCCCGATATCTTCACCGGCGATGAAAAGCAGATCGGCACTGAAAACTACCCCTGGAGGCAAGATGAAACCAAACCACTACTCCAGTTCAATCTGACCTGTCAACGCAAGGACCTGAGTAGTTACGCCGCTGAACTATCGCTCTCCTACATGCGCGACCCTTCCGGCAAGGCCAGTCACTGCATCGGAATCATAGAGGATGTCAGTAGTCGCAAACTGGCAGAAGAGAGCCTGCGCCATGCGCAGAAGTTCGATGCCATTGGCAGACTCTCTGGCGGTATCGCACATGACTTCAACAATCTGCTCAACATCATTTCAGGTCGACTTGAATTCCTGTACAGCCTGACAAGTGACGAGACGCACCGTTTGCACATACAGGAAGCAGAACGCGCTGCCGACATGGGGGCTCGATTGACAAGGCGACTGCTGGCCTTTGCACGACAGAGCCCGCTGGAACCATCGCTCATCGACCTGAACAGACTGATCGTGGACACACTGGCCATTCTGAAAACAACCCTCTCCACCCAGGTATCCATGAAAACCGACCTGGCAATGGAGCTTTGGGAGGTTCATACAGACCGTAGTGAAATCGAGAACGCGGTAATCAACCTGGCCATCAACGCACGAGATGCCATGCCCACGGGAGGCACAATCACCATTCGGACAGACAATGTATCCATACGCTCACCTGCGAGTCGCTTCCTGTCACTCAGCGCCGGAGACTATGCCTGCCTCAGCATTACCGACACCGGCAAAGGTATGGATCAGGAAACCCTGTCGCGTGTCTTCGAACCTTTCTTCACAACCAAGGAACCAGGCAAAGGTACAGGACTTGGCCTCGCCTCCATATTCGGTTTTGTACGGCAAAGCGGCGGCGATGTAGTGGCAGAGTCCACCATCGAAACAGGGACGACCATCACCATCTATCTGCCGCGGCATCAAGGCGAGTCATTGCCCGGTAGCAATCCCGTTCCAGAGCACGAGCGCGAGCCCCACAACGCCCGTACGCGCAACGACATCACTCGACTACGTGTGCAGAGCATGAACATGTCCGTGTTGATCGTGGAAGACAATCAGCAAGTACTGGAGCTGACGGAAGCCCGGATGGGGGTTCTGGGTCTCAGGTTCACCAGTATTCGTTCCGGTGCAGAGGCCATTGCGCATATCGAAGCAGATCACCACTACGACCTGCTGTTCTGCGACGTCGCACTGGAAAACGGCATCAGCGGATATGAGGTCGCCAGAACGATGCAAGGCAGAAGCAAGAGTTGTCGGATACTGTTGACTTCCGGTTTCAGCGAGTCGATGTTGACGAGTGAACATGACAGCGATTTTCCGGTACTGCAAAAACCTTATGGTGTGGATGCTCTGGCGGAAACCATCGTCGAGCTGTTCACGGACGAGACATCGAGCAGCGTCTGAACAACATGAAAACCCCAGATACAAGCCCCGATGTCGTCATCATCGGTTCTGGCGTCGGCGGCAGCATCATTGCCCATCAGCTGGCAGGCAGTGGGGCCAGGATACTGATACTTGAAAGAGGCGATTTTCTGCCCAACGAACCGCAGAACTCCGATGCAGAAGCCGTCTTCGTACAATCGCGTTACCGAACGACAGATGAATGGCAGAACCCCAATGGGCAGCGGTATCGGCCTGGGCAATACTACTATGTCGGAGGCCATACGAAGTTCTATGGCACCGCCATGTTCAGATTTCGTGACAACGACTTCCAGTCGCAACAACTGGAAGACGGTATATCACCTGCCTGGCCAGTCGATTACCGCGATCTCGAAACGTACTACGATGAAGCTGAACAGCTGTTCGGCGTTCGCGGGAAAGCGGGCGCAGACCCGACCGAACCGCGAAGAAGCAGGCCCTATCAACACAAGACGGTACCACACGAGCCCGTCGTTGCCGAACTTGCCGAGCGCTTGAGCAGCCTGGGCCTGCAACCGTTTCACATGCCCTGCGCTATCGACTTCGGACCGACCGGTGCCTGCCGACGCTGCGGTAGCTGCGATGCATTCGTCTGTCGTCATGATGCCAAGGGTGATGCCGAAGTTCGAGTATTGCGCCCCTTGCTTGAGCACCCGGATGTGACGCTCTGGACGGGTGCGCGTGTCACCCGGCTGATCCCTGATGAGACAGGCAACCGTATCGTGTCCGCCGAACTTGAGAAGGGCCAGGATCACATCCGCATTTCCGCGCCCTTGTTCGTGCTGAGCGCTGGCGCCATCAACTCGGCCCTGACTCTGCTTCGTTCCGCGACAGACTCCATGCCTGACGGGCTTGCGAACCGTTCCGGAGTTGTGGGCCGTTATCTGATGAATCATCATCTGACAGGCTTGATGGGAGTCAGACCGCTGGTCCAGAACAAGACCAACTTCCCCAAGACGCTGTCTGTCAACGATTTCTACGAAGGACTACCTGATGATCCCATGGCACGAGGCAACATCCAGATGCTCGGGAACATCGCCGGCCCCATGATCCGATCAACCTACCCGTCTGTTCCAGAACCTCTGGCAAACTGGTTGGGACGCCATTCCGTGGACATGCTAGCCATGTCTGAAGATCTGCCCGACTGGAACAGTCGAGTCTGGCTCAAGGACAATGATCAGGTGGTTGTCGACTACCAGGCGGGAGGAAGCGCAGCGCACGACCGCTTCGTTCGTCATGCGCAAAAACTGCTACGCAGCGCAGGCTTCCCTCTGGTTCTTCGCCATGGATTCGATATTACAGCTCCGTCCCACCAGTGCGGTACCGTACGCATGGGGGCTGATCCGCTCAGCTCTGCACTCGACCCGATGTGCAGAGCCCATGACCATGACAACCTCTACGTGGTAGACGGAGGTTTCTTTCCTTCCTCCGCCGCATTGAACCCGGCACTGACCATCGCCGCGCAGGCATTGAGAGTGGGTAAACATTTACGCCAACAGTGGCACCACGGGACATTCAGCACTCAGCCGCGGTAGTTCTCGTTCTGACATTCATCATCATGACCCTGCTCCGCATCTTCCGTCGGAACATCCAGTTCCTGCAACGGTGGCAGGTGTGGCTCATTGATGGCCTGCAAGGCGGCCCGCGCGAGAAATTGCCCGGCACGCTGCACATCTTCCGGCATGGACAGAAGCTCCTTGCGAAAGAGCCTGGCAAACGGTGTCGACTGTTTGCCGAAGATATCGATATCCATGCTTCGCCGTGGAAAGGCCGATTCAATGGCATCCACGGCAGCCATGCTCGCAATCGACGAACCGCAGAGAATCCCGTCTATCGTCGAGTCCTGAGTCAGAGCCTTGACGATGTGATCGCGGATCTCGATGCCCGGTGAGTCGCTGTTGGCTGCTTCGCATATCCGAACGGATCCGCCGACTTCAGCAATACTCTGTTGCACACCTTGAATCATGAATTGCCCGTACAACTGATCTTGCGGAGGCAGAACGGCGAATATGTTCTTTCGACCACGCGCCACGAGTCGCTTGACACCTATTCGAGCAAAGGCCGTGTTGTCGTAATCGAAGTAAGGGTGCTTGTCGGCCCAGCAGGTGCGCCCATGAGTGGCAAAGGGAAATTTGCGCTCCATCAGATAGGCAATACGCGGATCCTCTGCAGAGGTCGCATTCAGGATCACGGCATCTGCCGATCCGGTCTCGACAATATATTTGACGGGCCTCATGACATCCTCACCAACAAACCAGGGAGTGATGTTCAGGTGATAACGGGTATGACGCAGCTCCGATGTCAGGCCTGAAATCAGCTTGGCTGTCTGATTCATGCCATCCTGCTCTGTCGGTATGATCAGACTGATGACGTTGGTCCTGCCGGTACGCAGGCGCAGCCCCGCTCGGTTGGGGACATAGCCTATTTCTTCTGCAATACGCCGGACAGTCTTCTTGGTTTCCTTGCTGATGTCCGGCGCATCACTCAGTGCCCGTGACACCGTCGGCACGGCAAAACCACTTAGTCTGGCAATGGTCTTCAGAGTCGGCTGTTCCCTGACCCCGGATGATTTTTCCGACTTTTCTTCTGAGTGACTCAAAACGCCCTGAACTCTGTCTTTGTTGATTGAGGACCGGCGTCCTGCCCCTCCCGGTACGGCTGTCTGGTAGAGAACGAAGGTTCCCGCATTGTCGACAGTTTTTCAAGCTGTGACTTGAATAATACTTGATTTCGCTTTCTAAATCGTTATAGGATTTTGCTATAACGTTTTAGGCCACCACTCTTAAAATGGAAATCACCATGCATACCACTTGCAAAGCCCTGCTCGTATCAGCAGTCATCGGTGCCGCGTCCGCCAGCGCAGCCGAACTCGAGGTCACCCACTGGTGGACATCCGGCGGTGAGGCGGCAGCCGTTGCCGAGCTGGCCAGCGCCTTCAATGCAACAGGCAATACCTGGGTCGATGGCGCCATTGCCGGTTCCGGCAGCACCGCAAGACCGATCATGATCAGCCGCATCACCGGCGGAGACCCGATGGCAGCGACACAGTTCAATCATGGCAGGCAGGCTGAAGAACTGGTTGAAGCCGGCCTGATGCGCGATCTGACCGACATCGCCGAAGCCGAAGGCTGGAAGGACGTCGTGCACCCGATTTCATTGCTCGACGCCTGTACCATCGACGGCCGCATCTACTGCGCACCGGTCAACATTCACTCCTGGCAATGGCTGTGGCTTTCCCACAAGGCATTCGAGGATGCCGGAATACCCGTGCCCACCAACTGGGATGAATATGTCAAGGCAGCGCCTGCCCTGGAAGCTGCAGGCAAGATTCCACTCGCCATGGGCCAGCAGTCCTGGCAGAGCACAGGGGCATTTTCAGTGCTGATGGTGGCCATCGCCGGCAAGGAGATCTACGAGCAGGTGTACGCCGATCACAATGCCGAAGTTGCGGCAGGTCCGGATATCGCCCGTGTTTTCAAGGCCGCAGATGATGCACGCAAGATGTCGAAGAATACAAAGGTACAGGACTGGAACCAGGCGACCAATATGGTCATCACCGGTCAGGCTGGTGGACAGATCATGGGCGATTGGGCACAAGGCGAATTCCAGATTGCGGGCCAGGTGGCTGGGGAAGACTACACCTGCCTGCCCGGACTGGGAGTCAACGAGATCATTTCCACCTCTGGCGATGCCTTCTACTTTCCGGTCATGGACAACGAGGAACAGTCCGAGGCACAAGGTGTACTGGCTGCCACGATGCTCAAGCCGGACACCCAGGTTGCCTTCAACCTGAAAAAAGGCTCCTTGCCCGTGCGTAGTGATGTCAATCAGGAAGCTGCCAACGATTGCATGCGTAAAGGCCTCGAGATACTGGCAGCAGGCAACACCATTCCTGACACGAATCAACTTGTCAGCCCGGACACCAACAGCCAGATCGAGGATCTTTTCTCCGAATTCTTCAATGATTCCAGCATCACCGTGGAAGATGCCCAGAGCCGCTTTGCCGATATCGTGGCAGACGCAGACTGAGCAACCCTGGCACTGATGCAGCAGGAGCGCAGGGCCCGTCGAGGGCCTTCCGCATCCTTCCGATGGCTCACATTCCGGAATATTGAAGACGATGCCTGGAAACGCCCGACCCAAGGGTATATTCAAGAACCTCACTGCCAAGATTGCTGCCATTCCCATGGTCCTTACCGCCATGGTCGTGTTTCTGGGATGCTCCGTCTGGACCATCGTCTATTCCTTCACCAGTTCGAAGCTTTTGCCGAAAACACGCTGGGTCGGGCTGGACCAGTATGAGCGTCTCTGGGGAAGTCGACGCTGGCTGGTGTCAATCGAGAATCTGGCAATCTACGGCATTCTGGCCCTGGTCCTCTCACTACTGATCGGATTCATGCTGGCCGCACTGCTCGATCAGAAAATCCGCTTCGAGAACACGTTCCGTTCCATTCTGCTCTACCCCTTTGCCCTGAGCTTCATCGTGACCGGTCTGGTCTGGCAGTGGATCCTGAACCCCGAATTCGGCGTACAGAACATCGTTCGTGCCATGGGGTTCGAGAGTTTCATCTTCGACCCCTTGTACAACGCCGACATCGTCATCTACGGCGTACTGATAGCGGGACTCTGGCAAGGTACCGGTCTTGTCATGTGTCTCATGCTTGCAGGCTTGCGTGGCATCGATGAAGACATCTGGAAGGCTGCCCGAGTTGACGGCATAGCCACCTGGAAGACCTACGTCTTCATCGTGATACCCATGATGCGCCCGGTATTCATCACGACCCTGGTCATCATTACCTCAGGCATCATCAAACTCTACGATCTGATCGTCGCGCAAACTGGCGGTGGCCCGGGGCTGGCTTCGGAAGTTCCGGCGAAATACGTCTACGACATGATGTTCCTCAGTCAGAACCTGGGTCAGGGCTTCGCCGCCTCCACCATGATGCTGCTGGCGGTCGTGATCATCATCATCCCCTGGGCCTATCTGGAATTCGGGGGCAAGAAGCATGTCTGACAGCACTAGCCAGATGTCCCGCAGAGATCGCACAGACCACCCTGGCGAGCCGGATGGGCCACGACCACGCCGCAGGCTGTCCGGACGCAACATCATGATCTATGGAACGCTGATCATGATCTCCCTGTACTATCTGCTGCCGCTGTATGTCATGGTGGTGACATCACTCAAGGGCATGCCGGAAATCCGGCTTGGCAGTATCTTCTCACCGCCGGTCGATATCACCTTCGAACCCTGGGTCAAGGCCTGGTCAGGTGCCTGCACGGGTCTCAATTGTGATGGCCTGTCGCGAGGCTTCTGGAACTCGGTACAGATCCTCGTGCCTTCAACGCTGTTATCCATTGCCATCGCATCGGTCAATGGCTATGCCCTGGCGAATTGGCGATTTCGCGGCGCCGATGTGTTTTTCACCATCCTGATCATCGGCGCATTCATTCCCTATCAGGTCATGATCTACCCGATCGTCATTCTGCTCCGGGAAATGGGATTGTACGGCTCGCTGAGCGGGCTGGTACTTGTCCATACGATCTTCGGCATGCCGATACTGACTCTGTTGTTCCGCAACTATTTCACCTCCGTGCCGGTGGAACTGTTCAAGGCAGCCCGGGTGGATGGTGCCGGTTTCTGGCGAATCTACTTTCTGATCATGCTACCGATGTCCCTGCCGATTTTCGTGGTAGCGATGATTCTGCAAGTCACCGGCATATGGAATGACTTTCTGTTCGGTGTCATCTACACCCGACCGGAGAACTACCCCATGACCGTGCAACTCAACAACATCGTCAATTCGGTTCAGGGCGTCAAGGAATACAACGTCAACATGGCGGCGACACTGCTCACCGGAGCGGTACCGCTGCTTGTCTATTTCGTCTCCGGAAAACTGTTCGTGCGCGGCATTGCTGCCGGCGCCGTGAAAGGCTGAACCCTCATGAACTCCGTCGAAATCAAGAACCTCGATCTGCAGTTTGCCTCGATCAAGGTACTGCAGAACCTGAACCTGACTGTCTCCAGGGGCGAGTTCCTTGTCCTGCTCGGCTCGTCCGGCTGCGGAAAATCCACTCTGCTGAACTGCATTGCCGGTTTGCTGGAGCCCACCTCCGGACAGATTCACATCAATGGCAGAAACGTCACCTGGGATGAACCCTCGGAACGTGGTATCGGCATGGTCTTTCAATCCTATGCGCTGTACCCCCAGATGACTGTCGAAGGCAATCTGACCTTCGGCCTGAGAAACGCGAAGGTGGCGAAAGATGAGATAGCTCGCCGCGTCGAACGTGCCGCACAGGTTCTACAGATCGAATCATTGTTGAAGCGCAAACCCGCGGCACTGTCCGGTGGACAACGACAGCGCGTCGCCATCGGCCGCGCTCTGGTCCGCGATGTTGATGTATTCCTGTTTGACGAGCCCTTGTCGAATCTTGACGCCAAGCTTCGGGCGGACCTGCGAGTGGAGATCAAACGACTGCACCAGCAGCTCGAGAACACCATGATCTACGTTACTCACGATCAGATAGAAGCCATGACACTGGCCGATCGAATCGCCATCCTGAAGGACGGGAAAATCATGCAGCTCGGTACGCCTGACGAAATCTACAATCGACCACTCAATCGTTACGTGGCCGACTTCATCGGCTCCCCTTCCATGAATTTTCTCGATGGGGAGGTATTGGGCGACTCCTTTCTCAGGGGGGATCTGATACTGCCTTTATCCGACTACCGTTTTGCCGGAGGTGCCAGCGTTGATTGCAGTGCCACCATCGGTATCCGCCCAGAGCATATTGTCACCGGAGAACTGGTTGAAGGCATGCCGATCAGAAGCGAGGTGGTAGTGGAGATGGTCGAGCCGATGGGTTCCGACACACTGGTGTATACCAGGCTGGAAGACACCCCCTTTCATATTCGCATGGACGGCCAGGCCCGAGTCAAACAACACGATCGACTGGCAATAGGTATCGATCCGACACGTACCTCCCTGTTCGACACGACAACAGAAAAACGGCTCTGAACGACGAACAGGACAATGACGCTGATTGATGACTTCCGGCACAGGCGATGCCAACCTTCACGCGCAGGCAGATCCTGATGTCAGCTGTTCACCTCCCACACCGACAAACATGCAGACCGATTCGATGATTCCCATTTCCTACCAGTTGTATTCATCCAGAAACTTCGATCTGGACGAAACGCTTGCCATGCTCGCACGGCTCGGTATCGAGGCCGTAGAGGGTCATGCACCGTTGTATGAAGATCTCGAGGCCACCCGACGCCGACTTGACACTCATGGGCTCAGCATGCCTACCGGGCACTTTGCCATCGAGCTTGTCGAACAGGACCCGGCGCGCTGTCTGGAGATCACCCGTGCCCTGCAGCTTGACAGTGTTCTGGTCCCCTACCTCACACCAGAGCAGCGACCACTCGATGCCGATGGCTGGCAGCAGCTCGCTGAACGACTCACCGAGATGGCAAAACCGATTCTCGATGCCGGCCTGAATTTCGGCTGGCATAACCACGATTTCGAATTCATGCCCTGCGCTGATGGCACACTTCCTATCGAGTGTCTGACGGACTCCTGCCCCGAGCTGGGCCTGGAGCTGGATCTTGCCTGGATCCATGTCGCCGGTCACGACCCGGTCACATGGATAGAAAGATTCGCCGGACGGACTCTGGCAGTGCACGTCAAGGATCGAGCACCCGAAGGAGACAACGAGGACGAAGACGGCTGGGCCGATGTCGGCCATGGCGTCATGGACTGGAAGCTCATCTCGGCGGCATTGAAGTCCGCCAAGGTGCCACGCTATATACTCGAACATGACAACCCCCGTGACGCTGAGCGCTTCGCTAGACGCTCTTTCACGACCGTCAAGAGTTTCTGATTCAGTGCACTTCAAGGGAGAATCGTCCTGATGGACAAGCTCAAGGTCGGCATCATCGGCTGCGGAAACATTTCCACCACCTACCTGTCGCTCGCGCCCTTGTTTCGCGCCATTGATATAATCGCTGTGGCGGATATCGATACAGCAGCGGCGCTGGAACGTGCCAGTGAATTTGGCGTACGTGCAGAAGGCGTGGACGAACTGATTGCTGCAGATGATATCGACATCATCGTCAATCTGACGGTGCCAGCGGCTCACTACGCAGTCACTCGTCGCATACTTGAAGGTGGCAAGCACGCCTACTCGGAAAAACCCCTGGTGCTATCCCTGCAAGAGGGCAGACAATTGCGTGATCTGGCGCAAGCCCGGGGACTACGTGTCGGTTCTGCCCCCGATACCTTTCTCGGCGCATCTCATCAGCTGGCACGCTCGACCGTGGACAGCGGCGATATTGGCAGCATTGTCGGTGGCACTTGCCACTTCATGAATTCAGGTATGGAAGACTGGCATCCCAATCCGGATTTCTTCTTTCTGCCTGGTGGTGGGCCAGTACTGGACATGGGTCCCTACTATGTGACCAACCTCGTACAGCTTCTGGGGCCGGTACGTGCCGTGTCTGCCATGGGCTCTACCGGCTCGCCCACAAGAATCATCGGGAATGGACCGCGTGAAGGAGAATCGATCACGGTCGGTACACCGACGAACTATCAGGCTCTGATGGAGTTTTGCAACGGCGCCATTGTCACCCTGGGTGCCAGCTGGGATGTCAGCGCGCATCACCACGGCACCATGGAACTCTACGGAACGCTTGGCACCTTGTTCATCCCTGATCCGAACTTCTTTGGTGGCGCTGTAGAAATAGCCCTGGCCAGCAACGAGACCGAAATTCGCACCAACAGCGATCACCCCTTCGGTGTACCCAATACGGAAGACGATCGCGAGATTTCGCGCGCCAACTATCGATGTGCCGGTCTTGCAGATATGGCCGACGCCATCATCCAGCAGAGGCAACACCGCTGCAATCTCGACCTGGCCCTGCATGTCGTCGATGTCCTGACATCGATTCAGTCATCCGCAGAGTCACGACAATGGGTTGAAATCGGCACCAGCTGCGAACGTCCTGATGCCTGTACGGCGCAACAGGCACACGCACTGTTACTACCCACCTGAGACGGCTGATACCGAGCGCTGCAAGCCGATTTAATGCAAGCCTGATCTTCATGGACGAAGACTGGCAGACATGTGAATCGTCTACACTCATGAAATGACAGGAGTTACAGCGAGTGCGAGTTGCATGACGTTCAGTCCACGACACTCATCTCTCTTGAAGAGCTCTCGATCTTTTCTATGACCGCGGAGAGCTCCCGGGATTTCACTGGTTTCGAATAGTAGTAGCCTTGCACGAAGTCGCAACCCAGTCGGCTGACTATCTCCAGCTCTTCAGGCTCTTCCACGCCTTCCACCACCGTCTCAAGGCCAAGACCTGTGGCCATCAGTATGATGATATTGACCAGTGATTTTCTGTCATTCCTGCCATCGAGTTGCGCCAGGAAAGCGCGATCGATCTTCAAGACATCCACGGGCAGATCATGCAGGTAGCTCAATGACGAATAGCCTGTACCAAAGTCGTCGATGGCAATGCGGACGCCGGCATCTCGCAAACGCTGCAAATTCGCCACCACCGATTTCATGTCGTACATGACCACACTTTCCGTCAGTTCAAGTTCCAGACAATTCGCATCGATGTCGTGACGTTCGAGAATCGCGATCACCTGATCAACAAAATCCGTCAGCATGAACTGAGCCGGCGACACATTGACCGCCACTCTGAGGGGGCGTTTGCCTTTCCGGGTCCATGAGACGATTTTCCGGCATGTCTCTTCAAGCACCCATGTACCAATCTGCGCTATCAGCCCGGTCTCTTCGGCAATGGGGATGAATTCCTGCGGCGAGATCGCACCCCGCTCGGGATGGTCCCAGCGTATCAACGCCTCTACACCCTGGACCTGTCCGTTCTCCATGCTGACCTTGGGTTGATACACCAGATGAAACTGGTCGTCGTGAATGGCCTTCTTCAAATCAAGCTGCAGCTGCGCTCTTGTTCTGGCAGACCGAGCCAGGGTTTCGTTGAATATCTGCACACTACCCGCACCCTGGAATTTGGCCTGATACATGGCCTCATCGGCCTTGTCCAGCAGTTCATCGGTTGTCACGCCATCCTGCGGATAAAAGCAGAGACCTGCACTGGCACCGATCTTCAGTAACAATCCATGAATGTTGATCGACTCTGACAAGGAACCGATCAACCGTTCAGCAATGCGCGTTGCATTGCGTGTACTACCCACGGCCGGGATGATTGCTGCGAATTCATCGCCACCCATTCTTGCCAGAAAACAGTAATTCCCCAATGCTGAAGCAAAACGGTCAGAGACACATTTGAGTACCTCATCCCCCATGGAATGTCCGTGAGTATCATTGATGTACTTGAATCCATCCAGATCCAGATACAGTACGGCCGCCTTGACCGGATATTCGCCTGAGGACTGGATCAAGGTGTCGAGCGTCTGCTCGAAGTATCGCCGGTTGGGTAGACGGGTAAGCCGGTCATGCAGAGCTTGATGCCTGATGGTTCCCAGCAGTTTCATACGCTCGATGGCCCCTGAAATCTGACTGGCTATCGACATGAAGGAATTGATGTCGTTCGCATCGAAATCCCTCTTGTCCTGCGAACGGTGCAGCTGCAGCACACCCAGAATTTCATTGCCGACCGATACGGGAATGCTCAAGGCACAACCCAGCCCTGCAGCCTTGCGGAATCGTCGCACCGCATCCGACTCTCGCTCGTCAGGTACACGGCGCGCAGCCAGGGCAAAAGTTGCGTTCTCTGCCGTCCATCGGCAGATACTGTTATCCATGATCTGCGCAGTAAACGCCTGCTTGTCCTTGATGCTGTCGCAGGTCATGCACCATTCCTCGCGCAGGCTCATCGACTTGTCTTTGTGAATCTGTATCGTATCTATTCTTGCAACCTCGAACACCTCCATCACCGTAGAGCACATCTTGCTCATCACCTGATCCAGATCGGTGGCGTTGCCAAACAGTTGACTCAACTCACTCAGCGCATTGGAGCGCTTCAATTCCAGCGCAATGGCCTCTGTCTGCCTGGTTCGCCAGATAGCAGCAGAGGCTATCTGTGCGATTTCCTCGAGCATATCAAGCTGCAGGCGCAGGTCTTCCGAGTGACTGTCTGCCGTAACCCACACCACACCATCGATGATTCCGGCGCTGACCAGAGGAATGGCACATGCCTGAAACGTCTCGGTCAGGTTCAGGATGCAGGACCGATGCGCGAGATAATCGCTGGTGAACTGCAATTTGCCCGTATCCCAGCACTTGGCTGAAAGCCCCTCTCCATGATCGCGGCTCTGCCCCAGCAACAGCTCGCTCAGCGGGCCTTTGGCGGCAACAATATCGAGCTTGTCGCCCGTCTCATGCACCATGTGAATATAGGCGCCGCTACTGTCGGTCTGATCAACAATCTGCTCCACGATGTGTTGCAGCAACTCACTCAGACTCTTGTGGTGCATGAGTTTGAGTATGGTCTGACTCAGGACCGACAGAAAGACGTTCTTCTGCCTCAGCTTCTTGTGTTGTTCTTCGAGCTCGCGAATCCTTCTGATGTACCCCGGCAACTCTGCACAACCCTTCGAATGGTGTTTTTCACTATCCGGCAAATCGAGTTGAGGCTGTATCTCATTATCCATGACGATAAACTGCGACGAATTACCCATGGCTACATAATGCGACCTAACACCTCTGGCACGGTGCGTACATGGTTACATAATCCTGTATTTTAGAACCTGTTACATGTCGTTTGGACCACACCAGTCGGTCTGATTGCTGAGAAAGCACTGTTTTCCGCGCGAAAACAGCGGAAATTGCCTGCAGGCCGAGTATCTTTCGGCCGCAGCTCATCCAGCATGACTGGCTGCATCGAGGATTAACGAGGCGGCAGAATTTCTACCGTGGCAAATGAAGGCGATTATCGATGAAACCCGAGCCGCCTGTCCGATTATCGCAAGGCTTCTGTCGTACAGAATGAAAAAAGGCGACGGTCAGCATTAACTGACAACGTCGCCTTCATCATTCAGGCTGCAGGAATATCAGTATCCCAGTGTGGCGGCACCGGCTCTTCGTGTATCGGAATATCCGAACAGCAGACCTTTCTCGGCATCGACCTGAATCGATTGAGTAGAACCCATGACATCCTTTTCGACAACATGATGCCCCTTGGATTCCAGCAAGGAGATCGTATCCCGGCTGACGCCCTCTTCCACGCGTAGTTCTTCAGGCAACCACTGATGGTGAATACGCGGTGCAACCGTGGCCTCGGCGATATTCATACCGTGATCAACCATGTTGAGGATCAACTGCAAGGTGGTTGTGATGATTCTGGCACCACCCGGACTACCAGTCACCAGATAGACACTGCCATCCTTGAGCACGATGGTTGGGCTCATTGATGACAGTGGCCGTTTACCGGCCTCTACCGCATTGGCATCTCCGCCTATCAGACCATATCCATTCGGCACACCGGGCTTGGCCGAGAAATCATCCATCTCGTTGTTCATCAGCACGCCAGTACCATTGGCCACCATGCCCGAGCCGTACGAAAAGTTGATCGTGTAGGTGTTGGACACGGCATTGCCATCCTTGTCCACGATGGAAAAATGAGTCGTCTCATTACTCTCGTAAGGAGCCAGATCTGCTGGCGCGATGGAGGCTGATGGCGTCGCCATGTTGAGACTGATGTTCTTGCGAGTTTCAGCAGCGTAGGCCTTGGACGTCAGCTCGGCCACAGGCACATCGACGAAACCCGGATCACCCAGATACTCGGACCGATCCGCGTATGCACGCTTCATCGCTTCAGCCATCAAGTGGATGGTTTCTGCCGAGTTATGGCCCAGGTAGCTCAGAGGATAGCCTTCAAGCGTGTTCAGAATCTGAATGATGTGGGTACCGCCCGAGCTGGGAGGTGGCATCGAGACAATGTCATAACCTCGATAATTCCCCGTGACAGGCTCACGAATCTCCACCTTGTAATTGGCCAGATCTTCAACGGTCATGCCACCACCGGCTTTCTGAACCGCACTGGCAATCTTCTCTGCTGTATCACCCTTGTAGAAACCATCGGGGCCCTGCTCGGCAATACGCTTGAGAGTGGCGGCCAGATCGGGTTGCTTGAGCGTCTCACCCGGCTCATAGAAGCTGCCGTCTTCCTTGTAGAAAATGGCTGCCGATGAGTCCCATGACTTCAGTCTCTTTTCCAGACCTTTCAGGCTGTCAGCCAGATCGGCAGTCACCTTGATACCTTCTTCAGCAAGCTTGATGGCCGGTTGTATGACCTGCGCAAGACTCATGCTGCCGTAAGCGTCCAGTGCTGCCTGCATTCCGGCAACGGTTCCGGGCACACCCACAGCCAGCCCATGAAAGCGCGACAGGTTGCTGACTGCATCGCCGTTTTCATCCAGGTACATGTCACGCGTCGCACTGGCCGGGGCCATCTCGCGGTAATCGATGGCCTTGGTTTCACCAGATTCTGCGTCATGAACCATCATGAAACCGCCACCGCCCAGGTTGCCTGCGCGAGGCAGCGTCACTGCCAGTGCAAAGGCAACCGCCACGCCCGCATCAACGGCGTTGCCGCCGTCAGCCAGTATGTCCAGGCCAATGCGGGCCGCTACCTGCTCCTGCACGGCGACCATGGCCTGTCGGGCCCAGACCGGATGAATTCGGTCAGCACCGCTGTATATCGCAGCCTCTTGTGCAAGAGTCACCTGTGAAGAGAACAGTGTTGCTGCTATACAAGCAGCCATTCCTAATCGTTGAATCAAACCATCACCTTCAGAATATTTTTGTCAATATCGGGGAACAGAATTCGTATGTAACACACACGGACGCTTTGCAGTATAGGAGCAGTCGTTGGACTAATGCCAGTGTGAGTTTATAACAAGCGACGCCGGAATCCTGCCTCTGTTCCGTCAGCTTCTTGCAGAACTACTGCAATCCACTCGCATCGATGACAGCAGAAGGACAACCCAGTGATGTCAGATCACCAGCCAGCATCAGTTCGGCGACCGTGTTCTCACTGTCGATACGCCCTTTCAGGTTGATGGTGATTTCCTGCAGCAGTACACGTCCCTGATCACCCTTGCAATGAAACTGCACTCTGTCACCGGCACCATTGCCAAATGCTTCATCGAACTTCTGCCGTATGACCGCGGTATCCACCGAAGCTCCCACATGCTCTGCCAGATAGCTGGCCACGACTGATTCGTTGATTGCCTGAGTCACTCGCAGCGTATCGGAAAAGTACTCCTCAGCACCTCCAGCGCCGCGATGACAGGTCCCGTGTTTGATCCATTCATGACGCTCCAGCTGGCTGGCAGTACCTGGCATGGCCACATCGAGCCGTTCTCGAGTCTCTGCACTCAGCTCCGGTGCGGGCAGCAAATGCCATTGCCCACTGGTGTCAAGAGAGATGTCTGAATCTGACACATCACAGTACGTATTATTGCGCGGCTGAGCCCAGAGTCCGTGGATGGACAGTTGTTGTTCTGTAATGGGCAGGTTGCCTTCGTTCAGGTCCAGACACTCCTTCTTGCCAGGTCTGGTCTCACAGAAGGCTGGCTGCCAGCTCAGGGCAAGAAGATTGTCGGTCGATTCCTCGCTG
>CBDUIJ010000038.1:0-27203 GCA_965367215.1 uncultured Granulosicoccus sp. | reverse complement strand
GAGATCAGCGAGGGGATGTGGGCAGCTGGTCCAGATGGGTGCAGCTGCCCTGAGGTTTTTAGCGGGCCGATCGGAAAGCAGGCTGATGCTTCACAGTCTGCGTGCACCCGTCCGACAAGGCGTCCGCTAGGGTTGCTGGCTCAGCACATCCCAGCAGGCGCCCATGGTGTGATAGTCGGTTTTACCGGGCGGTGATTTCAGTTTGTCGAACTCGCTGCCATCGCGATTGCGAATGCGGAACCAGGCGCCTTGCTGGTGATCGATCAGGTGTTTCCAGCTGTACTCCCAGAGGCGATCGTAATCATCGACAAAGCGTGTCTCGCCGGTGATTCGATACAGGCGCCAGGCGGCAGCAAAGGCTTCGGCATGTACCCAGAAATACTTGTGTGCATCGCTGAAGCTGCCGTCTGGCGCAAAACCATCGACCAGGCCACCGTATTCTTCATCCCAGCCGCGCTTCATGGCCACGTCATACAGCTCGGTGGCACGCTTCACCCAGACCGGATTGGGGCTTTCCTGGTTGAGAGTCAGCAGCAGTTTGGTCCATTCAACCTGATGACCCGGTTGAAAGCCCCAGGGCTTGAACAGGTCATCGGGCTTGTCGATGTTGTATTGCATATCCGGTTGCCACTGCGTGTCGTAGTGTTCCCAGATCATGTTGTCGTTGGCTGCAGCCAGCTCTACCGCAAAGCGTTGAGCCAGTAGTTCGGCTCTCTCCAGGTAGCGAGTCTGGTGAGTGGCTTGCCACGCTGCCAACAGCGCTTCACAGGTGTGCATATTGGCGTTCTGACCACGGTAGGGGTCCAGCACGGTCAGAGTGCTGTCGAGTTCATCGGCGTAAGCCTGGCCGTCAGCATCCCAGAAGTGTTCTTCCATGAATAGCCAGACCTGATCGATGATTTCGGCCGCCTCGACGATGCCGGCCTGCACACAGCTGGCGGCAGCGAGCATCACGAAGGCATGCCCGTAAGCCATCGCCCGGCCATCAGTGACTTTACCGTCTTCGATGACCCAGGCGTAGTGCCCCGTGGGTTGGCGATGCATCGATTGCAGGTAATCAAGCCCTCGGATGGCCCATAGACGATGCTGTTCGGAACCGTGGACGCGGTAGGCAGTAGCGTAGTTGAATACGAATCGGGTCGAACTGACCAGGTGTCGCATGCCAGGATCGTAGACAGTGCCATCGTCCATGAAACACTGGTAGAAGCCGCCGTCTGGGGCAATGACGCGCGGTTCGTAGAACGCCAGAATCGACTGTATATGCTGTTGCAGAAAGTCGGGAGACCGGAAGCTGGGCATTTGAGGTGTATTCATGCTCGCAGTATAACCTTGCTCGCGGCAAGGCTGAACGCCTGTTCACACTCTCAGCTAGTATCATGCACTGGTAAGGGGGCACGGTAGCACTGGCGCGTAACCCGGTAATTCAGAGTTGCCGCGTCATGGTCGCTAACCCTGTTGTATCGGAACGAGCCCGCCGCGGCATCCTGGCAGGCCAGTCAATGTGTGGACGGACATGAAAAGATCAGACGACGGTAACAAGACAGTGAGTTCTCGCACCACCATCAACAAGGCCCTGCGGCTGAACCTTGATGAGAAGAAGTACGGGACCATTGCCGAGATTGGAGCCGGTCAGGAAGTGGCCAGGCAGTTCTTTCTGGCAGGGGCCGCTGCGGGTACCATCGCCAAGACCATGTCGGCCTACGACATGCAGTTCTCTGATGCCATATACGGCACGCAGGAAGGCGGGCGATACGTCAGCAAGGCCCGCGTACAGGCGATGCTGGACAAGGAATTTTCGCTGGTGCTGGAGCGGGTCGGTACGTCCAGATCACGCTCATCACGGTTCTTCTCCTATGCCGCGACTGTCTCGGCGAAGAGTTTCAACCGGGACAATGAATGCCATTCCTGGTGTGGTATCCGCATCCAGATGTATCCTGGCGCCGAACCGTCGGATATTCTCGTGCACGTTCGCATGCGTGAGAAAAGCGCAGAACAGCAGCAGGACACCCTTGGCATTCTGGGCGTCAATCTGATCTATGCAGCCTTCTACTATTTCGAGGATGCCCGCAAGATCATCGACTCGCTCAGCGACGGTCTCAACCCGGAAGCCATCGAGATCGACTCCATCGAATTTCGTGGGCCGTATTTCGAGGATCTGGACAATCGCGCCATGAACCTGCACCTGATCCGCAGCTGGAAGACGCGCGCCATCATGTTCGAGCCCGACGGCCATATCGCCATACCAGCGGAAATGCTCTACAAGAAGAACGTGTTGACCATACGCGGATCCTTTCGACCGGTTACCCGGTTGAATGTGGACATGATAGAGCAGGGGTTCGCTGCGTTCAGCCAGCAGGATGGCGTGGAGGCGAGCAACAGTATCGTGCTGGCAGAGATTTCACTGAATGATCACTTCGGCAAGGACCTGATGGTGCCGGAAGAGGATCTACTGGCTCGCGTGAGCCTGCTCAATGCGCTGGGTTACAGTGTCATGGTGTCGGATTACACACGCTACTTTTCCTTGCGGGCCTATTTCAGGCAGTTCACGGCCTTGCAGATCGGTATCGTGCTGGGGATGGCGAACGTCAAGGAGATCTTCGACGAAGACAAGTACATCGGGGTGGAAGGCGGCATGCTGGAAGGTTTCGGCAAGCTTTTTCCGGACAATACCCGTTTGTTCATCTACCCGGAATTGAATGATCAGAAAGAGGTCGCCGATTACACCAGCGTCGAAATTGCTTCGAATGTGCGTTATCTGTACAAGCATCTGCTGGAAAATCAGTTCATCACCGGTATCGATTGCAGCGACCCCGAGCTACTGAAGATCTATTCGCGAGAAGTGCTGTCCCTGCTGTCCAAAGGGGGCGGAGACTGGGAGCAGAATATTCCCGAGGAGGCGGTGGCTGTCATCAAGGCCAATCGGCTGTTCGGCTATCGAGGCTAGTAGCCTGATCGGGTAAGGAGGCTGTTTTCGGCAACATCCCGAACAGCCGCAGGTCACCAGCAGCCAGCATGGTCATGCTGACTACTGGTGGCCTGGCGAGTCGTCAGGCGTTTACATCCACTACCACGCGGCCCTTGATCTGACCCTTGAGTATCTTCGCACCCAGCTCA
Organism: uncultured Granulosicoccus sp.; assembly: GCA_965367215.1. Taxonomy (GTDB): domain Bacteria; phylum Pseudomonadota; class Gammaproteobacteria; order Granulosicoccales; family Granulosicoccaceae; genus Granulosicoccus. The sequence goes on along the minus strand of CBDUIJ010000038.1, from coordinate 24,089 downwards.
GGCAAATCAGCCAGAGTGGCCGGCTGAATCATGCCTTCCAGCTTGTCCATGGGCAGGGCGGTTGACAGTTTTTCCCAGGCAGCCAGCCGCTTTTCGTAAGGCTGCATGACCGAGTCGATTCCCAGCAGGTTGACGCCACGCAGCAGAAACGGAATGACCGTCGCAGGCAATTGCGCGCCACCAGCCAGGCCAATGGAAGCTGCACTGGCACCGTATTTCAGTTGTCCCAGAATCCGAGCCAGCATGGCGCCTCCCACCGCATCGACACAGCCGGCCCAGGTCTCGGCCTCCAGCGGCTTCTTGACGGTTTCGCTCAGCTCTTCCCGTGGCACGATGGTGGTGGCACCCAGACCCTTGAGATAATCAGCCGTTTCGGGGCGACCGGTGACAGCTGCCACTTCATAGCCCAGATTGTTCAGGATGGCCGTGGCGACCGAACCGACACCGCCAGCGGCACCGGTGACCAGTACCGGACCCTGGTCGGGTTTGAGGCCGTGCGCTTCGAGTGCGATGATCGCCAGCATGGCGGTAATGCCGGCTGTACCGACGGCCATTGCCTGGTAAGTGGACAGACCCTCTGGCAGTGGAACCAGCCAGTCGGCCTTGACGGATGCCTTCTGGGAATAGCCTCCCCACCAGGCCTCGCCAACACGCCAGCCGGTCAGTACGACCTTGTCGCCGGCCTTGAATCGAGGGTCGCTGGAGCGTTCTACCGTACCGGCGAAATCGATGCCTGGAACATGAGGGTAGTTGCGGACCAGTCCGCCACCCGGTCCAACACACAGGCCGTCCTTGTAGTTGACCGTCGAGTAGTCGACAGCGACGAGTACGTCACCGTCGGGCAGTTGGCTCTCTTCCAACTGTTGAACGCTGGCTGTGGTCTTGCCTTCGTCGTCTTTCTCTACGAGCAATGCCTTGAAACTCATGATATTCCGCATTCCAGTTGATGTCTCAGGAGGGAATGCTGCCCGAGTGTTACTTGATTGTCGACCACATTGACAACGAAATTGCGAATGCGGATGCCGAAAGAGACTGTGAGCCGGATGTGGCTGTTAAAATATCAGGCTCTGTCATTTCCTACTGTTGGTAGTTCAGCGATGTCCGACTCGCCCATTGTCAATCTTTCCGGTTACCGTTTCGTGCATCTGGATGATCTGCCGACAATCCAGGCAGATATGAAAGAGGCCTTCAGTGAAATAGGTATGCAGGGCTCGGTCATGCTGGCCTCGGAAGGCATCAATGTGTCGATAGCAGGCACGCGCGAACAGGTCACGGCCGCGCGCCAGTGGTTCGACAAGGACGCCCGCTTTGCCGATCTTTGGCTCAAGGAGAGCTATTCGGCCGACGTACCCTATCGACGTCTGCGTATCCGCAAGCGCACTGAAATCATCGCCTTCGATGGGCAGGACTCAGAGAAGCTACAGGCGCAGCGTCCGCCGGCACCGGCGGTAGCTCCGGAAACGCTTTGCCAGTGGCTGGATGAATCCAGAGACTTGACCCTGCTGGATACACGCAACGATTACGAAATTGTCTCCGGTACCTTCCCGGCATCCATTCATCTGGATATCAAGCATTTCCGCAATTTCAAGGCAGCGGTCGACAAGGCTCTGGAGGAAGGAACGCTGGATCTCGACAAACCCATGGTGACTTATTGTACCGGTGGTATTCGTTGCGAGAAGGCCGCACCGTGGTTATTGGAGAAGGGTTTTCGCGAGGTCTACCAGATCGAGGGCGGATTGCTCAACTACCTGCAGACCTGTGGCTCGCGTCACTGGCAGGGTGATTGTTTCGTATTCGATGATCGCGTCGAGCTGACACCGGAGTTGCAGCCCACTGGTGCCGGTCTGTGTGATCACTGCCAGCTGGCTGTACCGGCGGGAACCGAGTGCCGTTGCCAGTTGGGGCGCCACTGAGACGTCTGCAGGGCGCGAAGAAAGTCCGGGTTTGCAACAGGCAACAGGCTCGGTCGGGCCAACGTTTCAGGGAGAGAAGGCAGAACGATCGGGTTCGGCAGGCCACAGGCTCCATTGAGCCGACGTTTCAGGGAACGCTGGCCAGCAGAACGGATTCATGTTCATCGCTCTCTTTCTTCCGGTTGAGTACAACCCGGTTGCGTCCCTTGCGTTTGGCTTCATACAGACTGTCGTCACCCCGCTTGGCCCAGCTTTCCCAACTCTCATTCGTTCGAAGCTCGGCAACGCCGATGCTGATCGTGATGTGGCAGATATCCTGAAAATTGGCGAATGCCACCGCATGACGCAGACGTTCGGCCGTTTCGGTTGCGGCGCATTCGTTGGCGCCTTTCAATACCACCGTGAATTCTTCCCCGCCCATACGGAAAATGGCATCTTCGTCTCGCAGGGTGTCGCGTAGCAGCTGCCCCATCATGCTGAGCACGCGATCGCCTGCTGCATGACCCTGTGTGTCGTTCAGCAGTTTGAAATTGTCGATATCGATTGCCAGCAGACTGACCGGTTGATGATATCGGTCGTGCAGTCTGACAGCCTGTTCCATGCAATCGTTGAACGTCAGGCGATTGAGCAATCCTGTCAGAGGATCCAGAACAAGCTGTTCCTGCAGCTGCTGACGCTGGTTGTCGATGACGTTGACCATGATGGCCGCAAACAGACTGACGGCACCCAGGCTGGTCGTTATACGCAGGGCATAGGCAGGGTCCAGAGTCATCCATACCATGGGCAGGGCAAAGACCAGAATGGTCAGGTTGGCCATCCAGGCACGGCGTTCAGAGAGCATGCAATAAGCCGCCAGAACAATGGGATAACACCAGAAACTGGCAATCAGGCCGTCCATCCGGAAAATGCTGGTCATGAATATCATGCCGGCGGGAAACAGGCCATACAGGGTGAGGTTCTGATGACAATGACCACGGATCGCCATCCAGGCATTGGCCAGCAGGATGAATACGACGGCCATGGATCCAAAACCCACGGCCGATTCTCCGCGGATCAGATCGTAGGCGCCAACAGGCAGCATGAAGAGGATTGCGGCAACGGCGACACCGAATGTGGCCTTCGCCCTGAAATCCGTGACAGGGTCTTTTTTATTCCGTCCGAACAGTGTGGAACTCACCCTGGCTTCTCCATGCGATGCTTGATCTTCTGACACCGACCCTGATCCCGGGAAGCATGTCCTCATTGTAAGTAAAACAGCTAATTCACCTCAGTAGACGTTACTTGAGGCGAAGGCTTAATGACTGGTAATGTTGGTGTGCATTTGCCTGTCTGATCACGAGGTTCAAGGTTAACCTTTTGTCAGTGAAGGTGAGAGCCCTCGGGCTTAGCTGTATGGTTAGGTTACCTGGCGGAAGGAAACAACGCTGTGGGTTCGGTACGACGTCGAGGGTAACATCAGCTGCCAACCGGCCTGGTCGCAAGTCGTTGAAACGGTTGATAGTTCCGAGTTTTTTGCAACATGAGGAGTGGTCTGGCTTGATACAACAGGATTTTTCTACCAGCGAGCAGGCAGCTGAAGAGTCGGTGAAGGTGTCGGCATTCAGGCATCGTCATGCGCACCTTTTGAGTGCGGCGGCCCTGTCCTGTCTGCAGAAGGCAAATTCCGGAGTCGAGTCAGCGCTGTCGTCACTGGAGGTGCGTGATCAGCAGTTGTTTCGTCTGCGACTCGCTCGCTGGTTCCAGAACCTCTATGAGGGGCTCCTGCCGGTCTATGGTCAGCGAGCCGACTTTGACGAGTTCATGGAGCGACTGGTGCTGCTGATGGCTCGCCACTATGTGCAGAGGCCCGATGAACTCAAGGTGCTGGATGTCGAGCGGGATCTGGAGCCGGACTGGTTTCAGCATGAGAGCATGCTCGGCTATGTCTTCTACGTCGAGCAGTTTGCCGGCAAGCTGAGTAAAGTCGGCGATCATCTGGATTATCTGGAGGAGATGGGTGCCAGCTATGTGCACTTGATGAAGGTCATGCAGTCGCGCGACGGCGAGAATGATGGCGGCTATGCCGTTACCGATTATCGACGCGTGGATTCATCGCTGGGTACCAACGAAGACCTGGAGTCTCTGTGTACCGATCTCCGGGCTCGCGGCATGTCGGTCTGTATCGATCTGGTGCTCAATCATTGCGCGCAGGAGCACCCCTGGGCTCTGGCGGCGCAAGCCGGCGATGCGCACTACCAGGATTACTTCTACATGTACGATGATCGCAGTCTGCCTGACGCCTTCGAGCGTACGTTGCCAGAGGTGTTTCCGGAGTTTGCGCCTGGCAACTTCACGCTTGATGAGAAAAGTGGAAAATGGGTCTGGACGACCTTCAATCACTTCCAGTGGGATCTGAACTGGTCCAACCCCGAAGTCTTTCTCGAGATCGTCGAAGTGATGTTCGATCTGGCGAACCAGGGGGTAGATGTGTTTCGCCTCGATGCAGTGGCCTTCATGTGGAAGCGTATGGGTACCGATTCCCAGAATCAGGAAGAGGTGTTCGATCTCATGCAGGCGTTGCGCACGTGCTCGCGCATAACCACGCCTGCGGTCGCTCACAAGGCAGAGGCCATCGTCGCCCCTGACGATCTGATTCGCTATTTCGGCGTCGGACGCCATCACGGCAAAGTATCCAACTTCGCTTATCACAACTCTCTGATGGTGCAGTTCTGGAGCTCCCTGGCCAGTCGTGATACTCGGCTCATGACGCGTGCGCTGAGTGAATTTCCCAGAACACCCAATTCCATTGCCTGGGGGACATACTTGCGGTGCCATGATGATATCGGTTGGGCCATAGCGGACGACGATGCCGAGGCGGTAGGGCTCAACGGAGCTGCGCATCGCCATTTTCTGTCGAGTTTCTATGCCGGTGAATTCGAAGGTAGTTTCTCCAGAGGCGGTGTCTTCCAGTTCAACCGGGCCACCGGAGACCGTCGCATCAACGGCACGCTCGCCAGTCTTTCCGGGCTGGAGCAAGCCATCGAATGGGGAAGCCCTGAGCTTGTCGACCTGGCCATCGAGCGCATCCTGCTGGGGCATGCGCTCATCTGCGGGTTTGGGGGCATTCCACTGATCTACATGGGTGATGAGCTCGGGCTACTCAATGATTATCACTACGTCGATACGCCCGACCATGCCGGTGACAGTCGCTGGATGCACCGTCCGGCCATGGATTGGGAAAAGGCGGACAGGCGTCATGATCTGAATACCATCGAAGGCCGCCTCTATACCGGTCTGAGTCATATCATCAGAGTCAGGCGCAAGGCCTCCCAGCTGAATGCGCGGTACGACACGGATATCGTGGACACCGGGCATCCGCATGTCTTCGCCATTGCGAACCGGCATCCATTGGGTACGCTGGCCTGTGTCTACAACTTCAGCGAAAGTACCCAGTACCTCAACGTGCAGCCGCTGTACGAAAGTGGCATCGTCGAACTCTATGACAAGCTGAGTGCCCGCGAGATCAACGTATACAATGACGTTATCGAACTGGCACCCTATGCTCGGCTCTGGGTGACCTGAAGTGCCTTCACCACGAAAACCACAGACAAATCGAATACGATGAATACCACTGCAATCCTCATCACGGTGTCGGGCCCGGACAAGCCTGGAATGGTCAACGCACTTGCAGAAGTGGTTGCCAATCATGATGGCAACTGGCTCGAGAGTCGGATGGCCAATCTGGGCGGGCAGTTTGCCGGTATTCTGCGGGTGGAAGTCGTCGAGTCACGTCAGCAAGCCCTGCTTGCCGCTGTGCAGGCTCTGGATTCGTCGGCTCTGCAGGTTTCCTTGAAGGCAGTTGGCGACAGCGCCATGCCGCCGGCTGGCCGGGAGTTGGAGCTCGAACTGCTGGGGCAGGATCACCCGGGTATCGTGCGAGACATCAGCCGTGTGTTGTCCGAGGCTGGCGTCAGCGTGCAGGCGTTCGATTCCTGGTTGGAAGATGCCTCGATGGCCGGCGGCGTGCTGTTTCACGCCAGTGCGCAGCTGAGTCTGCCAGAGGGCCTGACCACCGAGCAGTTGCATGAGCGCATGCAGACGCTGTCTGACAGCCTGATGGTGGATATCCATCTGATCGAACCCGAAGACGATTGATCGAAAGGCCGGGCTTGCTGCCCGGCCGTCTCCTTCAGCGACACACCCTGTGTGCCGTGACTAATGGTGGGCGTTTTTCTCGGGTATCAGCCCGCGCGGACTGAAGCGCAATGTCAGCAGCAGAATCAATCCCATGGTCATGAGCCGCATATGCTGTGCCGAGTCGATCAGGTGCGCACGCAGTGCGCTACCGCTGTCCATCTGCGATGTCAGGGTATTCATGAGCCAGATGCCCATCGGTTCGGATTCTATCCAGAAGAACCAGATGACGAAGCCGCCGAGTATGGCTCCCCAGTTGTTGCCGGAGCCGCCGACAATGACCATGACCCAGATCAGGAAAGTGAAGCGCAGAGGCTGGTAACTGGAGGGCGTCAGCTGTCCATCCAGGGTGGTCAGCATGGCTCCCGCAATACCCACGACCATCGAGCCGAGCACGAAGACCTGCAGGTGCCGGGCCTTGACATCCTTGCCCATGGCTTCCGAGGAGACCTCGTTGTCCCGGATGGCTCGCATCATGCGTCCCCAGGGAGAGCGTAAGGCTTTTTCGGACAGATACAGCACCAGTAGCAGTACGACACCGAACAGGCCTGCGTAACAGATCTTGACGAATATGCTGGAGAAGGTGACGGGATCGGTTTGCAGGCGCGCTGCCAGCTGTATGAACCAGTCACTTTGCTGCAGGTTGATTTCATAGGGGACTGGCCGTGGCAGACCGACGACGTTCTTGACACCGCGTGTCATCCAGTCTTCGTTCTTGAGCATGGCCACGATGATCTCCGAGATGCCCAGTGTGGCGATGGCCAGATAGTCTGCCCGCAGGCCCAGGGTGATCTTGCCGACAACCCAGGCAGCCGCACCGGCCAGCACACCGCCGACGGGCCAGGCGAGCAGTATGGGCAGGCCAAGTCCTCCCAGATAGCCACTGGATGCCGGATTGACCTTCTCGATGGCATCACTGGCGGGGTCGAAGAAGCTGCGCAACACGAAATAGCCGGCGACGCTGATCAGTACCACGATGAGGGTGCGGAAACGTTTGCCACGCATCTTCCTGTAGGAAAATACCGCACAGACCACGGTCAGTATCAGAGCCACAATACCGCCGGCAATGCCCAGGCCACCGACTGACCAGGCCTCACGAACCGGCGGCATGGATATCAGCATGGCCGCCAGGCCGCCCAGTGCCGCGAAGCCCATGATGCCGACATTGAACAAACCGGCATAGCCCCACTGGATGTTGACCCCCAGCGCCATGATGGCCGAGATGATGCAGAGATTGAGAATCGACAGTGCCAGATTCCAGCTCTGGAACTGCCCGACCAGAAAAATCAGTGCGCTGATGATCAGAAAATAGACGAGGTTGCGCATCGAGCTCATACTCCTGTCCCCTTGAAGATCCCGTTGGGCCTGACCAGCAATACAAGCAGCAGGATCACGAAACTGACGGCAAACTTGTAGTCGGTGGACAACAGCTGTATCAGTCCATCCGGCACCCAGTCTCCGGGAACCAGATAGGCGATGACTCGCTTGTAGGCGTAGGTGATCATGATTTCCGAAAAGGCGATGACGAAGCCGCCGGCAATCGCACCCAGCGGATTGCCCAGCCCGCCGACAATGGCTGCTGCGAATATGGGCAGCAGCAATTGAAAGTAGGTGAACGGCTTGAAGGATTTGTCGAGGCCATACAGGGTGCCGGCAATGGTTGCCAGAGCTGCGGCCAGAATCCAGGTGATGGCGACAACGCGATCCGGATTGATACCGGATAGCAGTGCCAGGTCCTCGTTGTCGGAATAGGCGCGCATGGACTTGCCTGAGCGCGTCTTGTTGAGAAACCAGAAGAGCAGGGCAACCACGATGATCATCGTTATCACGGTTATGCCCTGGCTCAACTTGATGGACACGCCCTCGGACAGGCCGGTCAGTTTCTTGAACTCACCCGCCTTGATGATGAAGCGCTCGCCGTCGGCGAAATTCTGGTCATCGGGTCCGATGATGAAGCGAACGACGCCATTGGTGACGAACATGACGCCAACCGAGGCAATCAGGTAGATGACCGGATCCGAGCGTTTGCTGCGGTAGAAACGGTACACCAGGCGATCGGTTGCCAGGACGTAGGCTGCGCAGAAGACGATACCGAAGGGCATTGCCAGCAGGGCGGTGGGCAAGGGCCCCAGATGTATGCCCATGGACTGGAACCACCAGGTGAACAGAATGGTCACCATGGTGCCGAAGGCCATGGTATCGCCGTGCGCGAAATTGGAAAAGCGCAGGATACCGAATACCAGGGTGACACCGAGTGCGCCCAGAGCGAGCTGGCTGCCATAGGCCAGCGCGGGTACCAGTACGTAGTTGGACAGCAAGGCGAATGCGTTGAGTAGTTCCATGATCAGCCTCCGAGAAAGCTCTTGCGCACTTCAGGGTCGTTCATGAGCGCCTGTCCGGTGTCGGTGAAACGGTTGCGCCCCTGAACCAGTACGTAGCCCTTGTCCGCAATGTTGAGAGCCTGTCGGGCATTCTGTTCGACCATCAGTATCGGCAGGCCGGTGCGTGCGATATCGATGATGAGGTCGAACAGTTCATCCATGACGATGGGAGAGACGCCCGCGGTCGGTTCATCGAGCATCAGCAGTTTGGGTTGTGTCATCAAGGCTCGCCCGACCGCGACCTGCTGTCGCTGACCGCCCGAGAGTTCTCCGGCATTCTGCCGACGTTTCTCGCGCAGAATCGGAAAGAGCTCGTAGACCTCCTCCATGGTCTTGTTGATGTCATCACGACGCAGAAATGCCCCCATTTCCAGGTTCTGTTCCACTGACATGGAAGGAAAGACATTGTTGGTTTGCGGGACAAAGGCCATGCCCTTGGCAACACGATCCTGTGGACTGAGTGCGGTAATGTCCTCTCCGTCGAGTATCACGCTGCCGGAGTGTATGTTGAGCATGCCGAACACGGCCTTCATCGCCGTGGACTTGCCCGCTCCATTGGGTCCGACAATGACGGCGATTTCACCGGCTTCGACCGCAATGGTGCAGTCGTGCAGGATGTCCACGCTGCCATAACCGCCGGTCATGCCTTGTGCAAGCAGGAAACTCATGAGGCCACCTTGTTCTTCAGGCCCGTACCGAGGTAGGCCTCTATGACATGTTCATTGGCCTTTATCTCGGCCAGTGTGCCTTCCGCGAGTACGGTTCCCTCTGCCATGACGATGACCGGGTCGCAGAGCTTGTCGATGAAGTCCATGTCGTGTTCGATCACGCAGAACGTGTAGCCGCGTTCCTGATTCAGACGGATGATGGCATCCCCGATGGTATTGAGCAGCGTGCGATTGACTCCGGCGCCGACTTCATCGAGAAAGACAACCTTGGCATCAACCATCATGGTCCGGCCCAGTTCCAGCAGTTTCTTCTGTCCGCCAGACAGGTTGCCGGCCAGTTCATTGGCCACGTGCGAGATTTCCAGAAAGTCGATGACTTCGTCGGCCTTGTCCTTCACCCGTTTTTCCTGCTCACGGACCTTGCTGCCGTGAAACCAGACATCCCGCAATGACTCGCCCGGCTGGTCGGCCGGCACCATCATGAGGTTCTCGCGAACCGTCAGAGTGGAAAATTCGTGTGCGATCTGAAAGGTGCGCAGCATGCCCTTGTGAAACAACTCGTGCGGAGGCAAACCGGTAATGTCCTCGCCATCGAGCAGGACGGTGCCTGAAGTCGGCTTGTGGACGCCGGCGATGACGTTGAACAGGGTCGTCTTGCCAGCGCCGTTGGGGCCGATCAGGCCGGTGATGGAGCCTTTGCCTATCGACAGTGATGCGTTATTGACGGCCGTGAAGCCACCGAATTTCTTGGTCAGATTATCTACCTTGATCATGGTTTCGCATTCGTGGAGCAGTGGCACTCGAGGATGAAATCAGCCGGGTGACGCCTGAAACAGTCAATAAAAAAGGGCAGCCAGAGAACTGGCCACCCTGCGTTGCTATGCGTTCCGAAAAATCCTTGTACGGTGCCTTGACGGCATATCCGCAGTGCACCGCGAAGGACAAGGGATCGCGTTCTAGCGGTAACCGACTGTGGTCAGCTGCTCGTCCTTGATCTCGATTTCACGGTAGTTGCCCGCACTCTCACCCGCACCGATGAGTTCGACGTTGGATGCACCAACGTAGTCGATCTCACCGCCGCCAGCCAGGATTTCCAGACCCTTGCCAAGTTCGCCCGGGAAGATCTTTTCGCCCGGCGCATTGGCAACATCCATGACGGTGTCCTTGTATTTCTGAGGATCGGTTGAGCCTGCTGCCTGCATGGCCAGAAGGATCAGCGCGGCGGCATCGTAGCTTTCAGCCGCAAATGGAGAGGTGGAATCGAACCCTTCAGCCAGTTCGTTGAACATGCCGGCGCCTGCACTGTCGGTGCCGGGAGCCTGGCCGAAGGAACCGTTGAGATCCGGGCCGATGGCTTCGGGCAGAGCGGTTCCCACCATGCCGTCAGGCAGTACGAAGGTGTCGAATGCGCCGGTATCCAGAGAGCTCTGGATCATGCCCTTGCCACCCTGGTCGATGTAGCCGGCCACAACCAGAATTTCACCGCCGGCCGCAGCCAGTGCGCCAACTTCGGCCGAGTAATCCGCCTTGCCATCTTCGTGGGATGTGTTGATGGTGACCGTGCCGCCAGCCTCTTCGAAAGCCGCCTGGAAGGCGTCGGCAAGACCCTTGCCGTAGTCGTTGTTGGTGTAGGTCAGCGCCACTTCCTTGAAGCCCCGGTCCATGATGATGTCACTCATCACGACACCCTGGCGGGCATCGGAAGGTGCTGTACGGAAAAACAGGCCGTTGTCCTCGACAGTCGAGAGCGCGGGGGAGGTGGCCGATGGCGATACCATGACCATGCCATTGGGCACAGCTACATTGGTGAGGGCCGCGGTAGTCACACCGGAGCAATCTCCACCGACCACACCAGCCACTTTTTCAACGGTGATGAGTCGCTCCATCGCCGCGCTGGCAGCTGCCGCATCGATACAGGTGGTGTCTGCACGGACGGCCTGGACCGTCGTGCCTTCGAGCAGTTTGCCGGATGCGCTGACTTCGGCAATGGCGGTTTCAGCGCCTGGTGCCATGTTGGCAACCAGAGATTCGAGTGGTCCGGTAAGACCGAGAAAAACGCCGATCTTGATTTCGTCGGCGGAGGCCACACCGGCGGTACTGGCAAGACTTGCAGCGACTGCTGCACTGATGATCAGTTTATTCATTGTCCGATACTCCATCATTGAGTGTTTCGACGGCGGGCATCCCGTGAGTGTCAACAGGATGATGCCATTGGATCCCGGTAATCATTTCTTGGTACGCATCACGATCAAACCATAGTGGTTTGGTCTCGATGGTCATGAATGCTTTTCCAGGGTGGGGCAAGTATACCCGCGTGTCTTGCAAACGGGTCTCCCCAACGAACAATTCCGGACAATGAAAACAGGATTTTACAAATCAGATCAGGTTGGTGAATTCGTATATCGCGATACAGTTCACGACTTGAGTTCTACACGTCGAAGTAGTCCTCGTGATTCTGCTGAACGTAGTCGATGGTGGCATCGAGTCGCTGCAGGTGATGTTCTGTCTGTGCACACAGCTGTTCGATGTCACGGCTCAGCAGGCTTTCCAGAATACGATGATGATCGTCCAGAATGGATTGTGCCGAACTGGGGTTCGTCAGGGACAGCACACAAAGTCGGTCTACCTTGGCCTTGCACTGATCGATGATCTCGATGGCATCAACGCAGCCAGCAGCCTCGCACAGCAGCGCGTGGAACTCGCGATCGAGTCGGTTGAAATCCTTGAAGATGCCGGTTTCCAGGCAGGTGGATTGTTGGTCCAGGTTTTCCTGGAAGGCCTCATCCAGATGACCATCGTATTGGGCGCAGGCACGCCGCGCGATTTCCAGTTCGACAGACAGGCGTACGAATCTGGCCTGCCGTATGGTCGATTTCGACATGCGGCGCACAATGGTCGCCTTCTGCGGTCGGATCTGCACCAGCTCCAGGTTGTCCAGACGAATCAGGGCCTCGCGCACCGGCTGGCGTGACACATTGTATTGCTGGGCAACGTTGGCTTCCGAGAGTTTGGTGCCCGGCCGCAATCGCAGTTTTTCGATATCGGCCCGTAGCTGATCGAACAGCTCGTCAGCGGTGGTTCGACGCACCTGGGTCAGATCTATGTCAGAGGTGTTCATCCATACCTCCGATATGGAAAATCCAGCAAGAGGCCATTCTGCAAGACGTCCGGCAGGGGAAGGCGATGAGTGTTTTGCGTTCTACCATACCAGTTATTGTCAACTTGCACGAGTACGGATTGTACGGGGGGCGCAGTCACATATGAATAGCGGCAATGCGATTATGCCGATTGCCTCTCAGGCGGGGCGTGTTGGTGTTGGCCTGAGTCGATCGTCCATGATGTACCAGGTGGGCGGTCATGGCGATGACTCACGGCATGGCCGGGGAACCTGACTCCGGTATTCGGGTAAACTCGGTTTGCCCGAGCATGATCGTCAGCGATTCCCGCAATTGCCTTGCGATCCTGTCGGCCGGGCGCTAGCTTGCGCTCTTCAGTGGCGCTCGATCCCCATCTGATTTCAATCCCGTACTCATCCGATGACTGACAAGGCCGTAACCTGCATGAAAAGCGCTTTGGGTGAGTGGCAGCTTCGACGCTGGCCGCCTTCTTCAGATGATTCGCTACAGGCCTGGGATGCGGCCGATGAGCTGATGCTGGCTCATGTGTCTGAACTGATGACAGCCCGCAATGCGGATTTCTCAAGGGTGCTGCTGCTGAACGATGCCCATGGCGCGCTGGCAACCAGCCTGAATGGCCTGGCACCGATCAGCTGGTCCGACTCCTGTCTGGCTCATCGGGCGGCCGAAGAGAATCTGCGTCGCAATGGCATCGAGTCATCTCTGCAAGCACTGGCCTCGACCGAAACACCGGATGGCCTGTTCGATCTGGTTCTGATTCGGATACCCAAGACCAATGCCTTGCTCGAAGACCAGTTGGCGCGCCTGCGGCCTCATGTCAACGCCGATACCGTGATAGTGGCTGCAGCCATGGTCAAGCACCTGCAGAAGTCGGCCTTTGCCTGTATGGAGCATTATCTGGGCAAGGTGACCACCTCGCTGGCTGCCAGGAAGGCACGTCTTCTGTTTGTCGAGCTCGATGAAAGCCTGCCTGAGCGACAATCACCTTACCCCAGCGAATTTACCGATCCGGAAGCCGGCATGACGTTGGTCAATCATGCCAATGTATTCTCCCGCTCACATCTGGATCATGGTGCGCGTTTCCTATTGTCGAATTATGCCGATTTGCCCGTCTCTGCGCAGGTGGTTGATCTGGGCTGTGGCAACGGCGTATTGGGGATAAAACTGCAGGACATCATGCCCGAGGCGCATGTGCAGTTCATCGATGAGTCCTACTCGGCCATTGCGTCGGCTCGCACTAATCACGAAAGGCATTTTGCCGGTCAGGTCGTTCACGCTGACTTTCAGGTTGCCGATGGTCTGGAGAGACGCGATTCCGAATCAGTGGATCTGGTGCTCTGCAACCCTCCTTTTCATCAGCAGCATGTACTGGGCGATCAGATTGCCAGGTCGATGTTCGAGGGTAGCAAGCGTTGTCTGCTCAAGGGTGGCGAACTTCGAGTGGTTGCCAATCGTCATCTGGACTATCCAAGAACACTCAAACACCTGTTTGGCAACTGCCGTGCCGTTGCCTCCAATCGAAAGTTCGTGATACTGAAGGCCGTCAAGCGCTGATCAAACAGAGTGTGTACGTGTTTTCGGCTTTCAATGCAAGTCCGGTAACTCTGTCAGTGTTCGCTGCTTGTTCAGCAGGCGCCACAAGGCGTTGCCGATATAATCCGACAAGGTGGTGATCTCGGCCTGGGTACAGAATGCATCACCCGACAGATCCAGCACCAGATAGCCCAGATGAGAGTTGCCGATGCACAGTGGCTCGAGTATCAATGGTCCTGCAAAGGTTGTGCTCAGAAAGTCTCCGGGGAGCATGTCTGCAGTGGGAAATCGGTCGGTGTCTGCTTCCCCCAGAACCCCTTTCGGGCGTTGATAGAGCACATTGGAAAATTCACCGGGCTGTTCGCCTGGTTGCTCAAGGACGCATACAAAACCGGTCTGGGTACCACAGTGAATACTGATCTCATCCAGAGCTGCGATCAGCTCTTCGACGCAGGAGACCTGCATCAGGCTTGCGTTGAAGCGTTGTGAGATGTACTGATGGCGTTCCTGAACCACGATGGTAGAGCTCTCCACATTCCAGACGGTTTCATGGATCCTGCCAAGGATCACTGCCGCTCTGGCAAGTGCATCCGTTGATTGTCCTTCGCAGCCATGTAGTGCCAGATTTGCAGTAATCTGTCCGTGCATATGGCGCCACCAGTAGATATCCATTGGCTGGAAGTGCAGTCTCTTCAAGGCAGCTTCAAGCCGGGAATTGACGAAGGGCGTGCTGTTGACCAGCATCGAGACAATGTCGTCGATGACTTCTTCCACGATCAGACCAACAGGGCTTCGCAGATTGCTCATGCCGTGCAGAAGCGCTGTACGGAATTGCACGGCGTCAAAGACATCCATCAGGGCACCTACGGTCTCGGTATCTTCGGGAGGCTCGGTCGATGCACGGATGATGAGTCTGGCTGGTGGGTGCAACACCTTGCTGCTGTCGCTGACATACTCACCGGACATGATCTGGGACTTCAGGCTGGCGGTCACCAGGGCAGACATGCTGTCATCCGAACAGTGCACGGTGGTAATGGGGGGAAGTGAGGTGCTCGCCGCCAGCGTATTGTGAAAACCGGAGACGACCACGTAGTCCGGAACACGCAGGCCATGACTGGCAAGAGCCTGAATGGCCGCCTGAGCCATTTCATCGCTGGCTGCAACAACGGCGTCGATATCGCGAGTGCGCTGTAACAGTGAGTCCATGGCGTTGTAGGCATCGCTTGCCTGGAAGTTGCCGTCCAGAAACAGATCTTCCTCAACGGATATCTGGCGATGGGTCAACGCGTCACGAAAAGCCCGCTCCAGTGTCAGTGAGCGAGGGTTCTCAGGGGCGCCGCGCAGGAATACGAAGCGCTGGCGGCGAGTGTCCGCGGTCATGTATTCCATCAGGCGACCCATCATGGTGTAGTAGTCGATCTGAACACTGGCGACTCGCGGCACGGAGGCGCCGTAGCACACGACAGGCCGATGAGTGAACTGGCGGACAAAGTGCGCCAGTTGTCGGGCGTTGGCGTGATTGCCGATGGAGGCCGTCAGAATCACGAACCCTGCAACCGGGAAATTGCGCACCAGTGGGTATATGGCATTACGCGTCGGTGTCTCGTTTTCGTCCCAGTCAGCGGTAGGCTTCAAAGAGCCCCCGCAGACATAGACAAGCCCGAAACCGGCCTTTGCCAGATGGCGATTGAGGCAGGCGACAATGGGTTTCTGAAAGTCGGCGTGCTGGTCGCCAATCATGGCGATGAGTGGCCGTTTTTCGAGGGGCTCGTTTATCGCTTGATTCCTCATCAGGCAGAAGCCGCCTGGTTCAGTGTGTTGCGTACGGATTTCAGCAGTGTTTCGCCGGAGAAGGGTTTCTGCAAATGCGGGTGCTGCTGGCGCAGTTTCTCTGCACGACTGGTGCTGCCGGTGACGAACAGTGCTGGAATATCCTTGCCCAGTGCACTGATTCTATCGTAGGTTTCGTATCCGTTCATGCGTGGCATGATCACGTCGAACAAGCATAGATCAATCCTGCCCTGATAGGTGCTTGCGATATTGATCGCGTGCTGACCGTCGTTGGCGATGAGTACGTTATAGCCAGAAGCCGTCAGAAAGGTGCGGGCCAGGTCCCTCAGTGCAACTTCATCTTCCGTCAGAAGAATGGTTTCTCCGCTACCTTTCATGACGGGGCCTTCCTCGGGAAGCTCTGTCACGAGTAACTCCGTCGACACGGGGAAGTCGATATGCACGCGAGTACCTTCGCCGGGTCTGGTATCGATGTTCACCTGTGCTGCGTGTTTCTTCACGATCCCGTAAACCGTCGTCAGGCCCAGACCGGTGCCTTCTCCAACGGGTTTGGTTGTATAGAAGGGCTCGAAGGCGCGTCGTAGTGTTGCCTTGTCCATGCCGCAGCCGGTATCGGCTACGGTCATGCGAGTGCGGCTGTTGCTCGGGTCATGATTTTCCGCCTTGCCTCGCTTGTTCAGAAGATTCGTGCTGATGGTGATGATGCCGCCGTCGGCCATGGCATCCCGTGCGTTGATGACCAGGTTGAACAACACCTGCTCGACCATTCTCTTGTCAGCCTGAATGGGCGCTATGGTCAGATCAAGATCATGCCGCAGTGTGGTGTTGGGACCGAGCAACCTGGACAACATGGGGCTGACTGACATGATGACTTCATTCAGATCAAGCACGGTGTATTCGGTTTTCTGCCCCCGGCTGAACGTCAGCAGCTGATTGACCAGCTCTCCGGCCGCTTCGGCCGCCTCTTCAACGCGTTTCAATGACTGCTTCAGCGCACGCGGGTCGGCAGATTGCGTGCCTGCCAGTTCGACATAGCCGAGTATGACCTGGAGATGGTTGTTGAAGTCATGGGCGATACCGGATGAGAGTTGGCCCAGTGCTTCCAGTCGTTCCGATGTCTGAATTCCCTTCTCCAGCTTTTTCTCGCTGGCATAGCGGATTCTCATGCACGCGTAGCCCAGTGCGATGATGCTCAGATTGGACAGGTTACCGTGCACCGGAGAGGCCTGATTTCTGTCGAACGCCATGACGTCTGGAGAAAACAGGGTCAGAACACTATCAGCCAGCAACAGAACGAAACCGGAAACCACCGGCAGGCGGGTGCGGTTGCTGGAACCACATGCTTTCACGGTGGCAGCACCGATCAGGATCACTGCGAAGGTCTTCAGCCACCAACTCCCGGTGGTATCTGCAAACTGTAACGTCGGGTCGCTCGTACGTTGCAGGTACCAGTTCAGCAGGACGGCAAGGCAGACCAGTACCAGTGCACCGCCTGCCAGCAGCAGGAAGCGTCGTTGTGGTTGTGAGGTGTTGAACAGTACTCCAAGAAAGGCGGTGGCCAGAAACAGACGCGATGTCGTCAACAGCACGAATTCAAGCGGTGGCCAGAAAATCTGAAAACCGGATGTCGAATCGGTGTTGTCAATCAGATACGCGTTGATCGAAAACAGCAGTACTTCAATCAGCAGGCAGAAAACAAAACTGCCGGGCAAGGCCAGTTGCGCGCGCACGGCACTGCTTCTGCGCTGACTGACGACTTCATGCAGACATAGCGCACCCCAGAGTATGGTGCCGATGAAGAAGGGGAGCAGGGCGCTGTTCAGATTTCCGGGTTCACAACAGGCCTTTCCGAATACACTGACTGTGAAATCGACCGGGTCTACCATCTGGCTCTCATACGTGAAATGTCTGGAATCTGACCGGAAAAGCGATTCAGTTGTCGTGAGTAAACATGACCTGTAGAGTCCGGCAGAGCGCCAGGACAATGCCATTCCAGCGCTGTCAGTCGCATCCGGTGTCCATGCCGTCTCGATTCTAGCAGTAGAAGTCTCATCGGGTGATGACTCACGCTGTTGCTCTGCACTATGATGCTGTCATTGACGGTGAAATGAAACCTGTCAGACCACTCGACTCAGGATCCCATGCTCCCATGACTGATTTGCCAGCCCGAATCCAGATAACCGAAGAAGGCCCGAGAGAGGGTTTTCAGATCGAGCCGGGACCCGTCAGCACGGCTGACAAGGTTCGCCTCATTCAGGCTCTGGCGAATACGGGCGTCGCAACGATTCAGGTGTGTTCCTTTGTCTCGCCAGCGCGCGTACCCGGTTGGGCTGATGCCGACGCTGTTGTCAGTGCGTTATCACCGGTAGCGGGCACTGCTTACACCGCGCTGTGGTTCAACACACAGGGTATCGAGCGAGCGGTGGTTCATCGAGACAAGCTTGCATTGGTCGGTACCATTCATACGGTCGCCTCCGAGCCGTTCTGTCAGAGTAATCTGCGACGCAGTCTTGCCGAGAATACAGCCGCCATGCGTGAACAGTGTGCTGCGCATCAGGCTGCCGGTATCGGTGTCAGCAAGATCAGTGTCATGGCGGCCTTCGGTTGCAACTTTGCGGGTGACGTGAGTGTTGAAGATGCCCTGAAGGCCGTGGAAGATGGCATGCAGATCGCCGCAGACTGTGGTGCAACGATCAGCGAGATCGCGCTGGCCGACACCATGGGCTGGGCCAACCCGGGACAGGTTCGTCGGCTAGTGAGTGAGGTGCGATCACGCTGGCCGAAACCGGCCATTCGTCTGCACCTTCACGATACGCGTGGTCTGGGAATTGCCAACGCCTATGCCGGTCTGTGCTGTGGTGTCAGCCGCTTTGACACCACGGTGGGTGGTCTGGGGGGCTGCCCCTTTGCGGTGCGGGATATGACGGCGGGCAAGGGAGACCGGCCTGCCATGCCGCCGGGCAATATTGCCAGCGAAGAGCTGGTGTTGCTGGCCGAGGAGTCGGGTGTCGAGACAGGGATCGACCTGGAAGCCCTGATTGATGCAGGTCATCTGGCAGAGGCCATCATCGGGCATAACCTGCCCAGTGCTGTCCTGCGGGGTGGGAGCCTGTCACGTTTCAGGCAGTCAACAAGACAACAGGCAGCATCATGAGCCAGGCAACTTCAGATCAATGCAAGTCTGGTGATTCCATGGGTGGCGATTCCTCGCAGACAACAGCTCCCCTGGCGGGGCTGACCGTACTGGAATTCAGCCACACGATCATGGGCCCCTGCGCCGGTTTACTGTTTGCCGATCTGGGGGCCAGGGTCATCAAGATAGAGCCGGTACCCGATGGCGATCGGACACGACACCTGCCCGGATTTGCATCCGGCTTCTTTGCCACCTTCAATCGCAACAAGCGCAGCCTGGCCGTTGACCTGAAAACGCCTGAGGGGCAGGCAGCCGTGCATGGCCTGGCGGCTCAGGCGGATATCGTACTGGACAATTATGGCCCGGGCACCATGGAAAGGCTGGGCTGTGGATGGCAGGAGCTTGCCGCCATCAACCCGACGCTGATCTACCTGTCGCTCAAGGGCTTCCTGAAAGGTCCCTGGCAGGAGCGTCCGGCACTGGATGAAGTCGTACAGTTCCAGAGCGGTCTTGCCTACATGACAGGTCCACCCGGACAGCCTCTGCGAGCTGGCGCATCCATCGTTGATATCCTGGGTGCCGTCTTCGGAGTCACCGGTGTGCTGGCGGCGTTGCGTGAACGGGATGTGACAGGTCGCGGTCAGCGCGTCGGCAGTTCCCTGTTCGAGTCAGCGGCCTTTCTGATGGCCTCGCATATCGCCGGTGGTGCGGCGGCCGGGGCAACCGTGCCACCGATGACGGCTCGCAAGGGGGCCTGGGGTGTCTACGATGTCTTTCATGGGCAGGAAGGTGAACCTCTGTTCATCGGGGTAACCAGCGACCCTCAATGGCAGCGTTTCTGTGAGCAGTTCTCGCTGGATGAACTGGCCAGTGATGAGCGACTTTCCACCAATCCGCAGCGGACCCGGTCGCGAGAGTGGTTGCTGCCGATTCTGGTCAGCCACCTTGCCGCCTATACCCATGCAGAGTTGATCGCCGGATGTCAGGCGGCGCAAGTTTCCTGGGCGCCCGTGGGCAGGCCTGAAGACCTGGTCACCAACGAGCAATTGCTGGCGCCGGGAGGCTTGTTGTCCGTGGCCTTGAGCAGCGCTCGTGAGTCTGCAGCCGAACATGTCCTGCTACCCGCCTTGCCGCTGGAATTCGGGGATGAACGATTACGCCCCGGTCTGTATTCGCAGCCACCCACACTGGGTCAGCACAGCGTGCAGGTATTGAGCGAGTCGGGGATGGATGAGAAGGCCATTGCGGCACTGATCGAGTCCGGGCGGGTCATCGCTGGTTGATGGGCCACCAAGGCTGACGGCTACCAGACAAGAGTGATGGCTGCGCATTTGACGCGCGCAGCCTTGTCCAGGCATGACGCGCGTCAGATTCCGGTAGCGCTACTGGAGCTCAGTCGCGCGGAATCCACACCAGAACGACATCCTCGATACTGATGTCCGTTTTTTCCAGGCCGATCGGAAAGGCGTCGATCTGTGACGCCTTGTCAGCCCATTCAGCCTGGATTTCGTAGAGGTCCTCATTCAGGGCATCTTCGAGCTCATCGCGATCTTCCATTAGCTCGTTGTAGCGGTTTTCTGCGGTTTTCAGACGTTCCTCGGCCTTGGCGACCATGCGTCCCTTGCTCTGGCTGCGTCGCAGTCCGCCGGTGATGATGGATCGCGTGCTGCGACGTCCACCGAGAAGGCCGCCGAGCAGGCCACCGGCAATATCGAGTATCTGCGTGCTGCGCTGATCCTGTTTGCGACTGGCGGCATCGAACTGCAGTTCGCGCAGCTTGTCTTCGGACTTCTGAATGGCACCATTGACCCGGTCGATCTTGCGAGCCAGCACTTCACGCAAGCGGTTGGCATCCTTGTCTGTCATCTCATCGGCAATGCTGCGGCAACGTTCCTCGAAGGCCTCACGAGTTTCCCCGACCCGTGAGAATGCCTTCAATGCCGGGTTGTGGAAAAGCTCGATTTCCTCATTCCGGTACAGATGATCCTTGACGGCACTTTGCACGGACTTGAAGTAAGTCTTGTTCTGGATCTTGGCGTCCGGCAACAGGTAGATGGCTTGCTCGGGAGGGTCGCGGCGCAGGTCCCGGTCGTCATAGTCGACCAGCAGCGCCTCGTCGCCATCGACCTTGCCCTCCAGCGGTGTGAATATGGCCTCCCATTGCGTTTCGTGACGTAACTTCGAGCGGGTGTCGTCGAACAGCATCCTTACGCGCACGGCAATGCCTGCCTGCAGGCGTTTGCCTGTGGCGCTGGCACCGAGGGTGTCGGCATAGGGTACGGAGGGGTCCAGGTATCGTACCTGCACCGTGTCCGCGATTCGTGGCGCAACGGCGCTTTCATTGTCGGCCAGCGCCGGCGGTGTGGATGAAGTATCCGCACTGTCGCCTTGCGAGTCGGGTTCACCCATCATGGCCTGGCGCTGAGTGTCACTGGTCAGCTGGCTGATCTGATCGCGGGTCAAGGGTCCTGCCAGATAGGACATGGCCCAGCGCGTACTGAACCGTCGAGGGCGGCTGGCCCGGGTGGAGTGCAGCACGAATTCACGCTTGTCCAGCTGCGAGATGATGTCGCCGATTGTCTGCGTGTCCACAGCGCCATCGGAGGAGGTCATGCCATCCAGAAGACGCTGCTTGTCCCGGTCGGTTTGCAGTCGACCGATCATCCAGGTACCGGCGTTGGAGATGGCCTTGTAATCGATGTCAACCGGGTTCTGAGTAGAAAGCACAAGACCGACCCCGAAGGCGCGAGCTTGCTTGAGAATGGTGAGAATGGGCTTCTTGGATGGAGGTGCGCCCACAGGCGGAACGTAACCGAAGACTTCATCCATGTAGATCAGGGCACGTAGATCACTGGTGCCGGGCTGCGCCCGCATCCAGGTCACCATCTTCGACAGCAACAATGTCACGACGAACTGGCGCTCTTCTTCTGACAGATGCGACAGACAGACAATGGCCGCTCGAGGCTTGCCGGAATCGGTATACAGCAGACGCTGAATATCCAGTTCCGGGCCTTCGCTCCAGCTGGCAAAGGCTGGCGAGGCGGCAAGGCCGTTGAGTCTCATGGCAAGCTTGACCCGGTCTCCCGGCGGGAAGAAGGTGTCGAGATCAATGACACCGAGCTTGCGCATGGGAGGCTGCTGCACAAGACCGATCAGCATCCCCAGATCCAGATCCTTTTGTTGTGACCAGTTCCAGTGAATGATATTGGCCAGCAGGATGTGCTCACGGCTGCTCAGCGGATCGCTGGCGATGCCTACCAGCCCCAGCAGGGATGAGACGAATCCGTCTATTTCATCCTGCAGGGTTTCTGCATCCGTACCTTCCGCCGGCGCCTGAAGGGAACCGATGACGTTCAATGGAATGCCTGCTGTCGAGCCGGGCGTGTAGATTGAAAATTCGGCCTTGTCGTGCAGCGCACGAATGCGCTCAGGCGCTATACCGGCTTTCTGCAGGCCTGACTTCCAGAGCTCTGCCTTTTCGTAAGCTGCGGTTGCGATATCGCCACCGGCCTCGGATTCACTGATCCAGGGCATGAAGTCGGTTGGCAACAGCTGCGGGAATCCCAGCATCAGATTACCCATGTCGCCTTTGGGATCGATGATCAGCGCAGGCGTTCCACCCTGCAGGGCTTCTTCGAGCAATACGATGCCCAGACCTGTCTTGCCCGACCCGGTCATGCCCACGATGACACCGTGAGTCGTCAGGTCGGAGGCTTCGAGAAACAGAGGCTGATCATCTGCCTCGTTGGTACCGAGGTAGAAATGACCTGCAGGTGTCTCTATTGACATGCGGCTATATCCTTGAGAATGGAATCATCAAGGATAACTATAGCAACCGTTTGTGGATCGGGTGGCCGCGACACAGGTTGTCGCGGAAAAGAGCGTCAGAACAAGGCAGGGTGTCTGCCAGGTGGCAGGCTGACGCAGGTCTGAGTAGCTTGCGCCGCTTGCCGTAATGTCAGCCAGACAAACGATCCTGATTGGCTCGTACGCGACGGTTTGACGGACGCGCGACACGTCGGCTGTTGTTGATCACGGCTTCGTTGAACGCCACATGCGGTGCCCGGCTCCAGCTGGCACCCAGAGTGTCGAACCAGATATGCATGGGGGACTGGCAGAGAGCGATCATGGTCTCGTTCCAGGCTTCGTGCTTCTCGGTAACCATGCGTTGTGTTTCTTCCATGGCACGAGCGGGATCCAGCAGCCACAACCACGGCATGGCACTCAGTCGAAGGTTGATGACATCAGGGGCACCCGCTGCGAGTCGCGTCCAGGGTTCCAGAACGGAGTGATAGACGGAAAAACAGGAATACGGGCTTGCTTTTGGCATGCTTCTTTTTAGTCTTGGATGGTTGGTACGCCAGGATGGCGACAACCGAAGAGTACAGCGAGGCAGTATGAAAACCTGCGCTTACCACTCGGTCGGCACATTGTTTCACCCGCTCAAGGTGTGAGCGCCCGGACTGCTCATCAAGGCAAGCACCTTGTAAATCATCATAGGTTATTTGTCAGGACGGGCGCCATGCCCGTTGCCCATGTGATTGATGTTTCGACGTAAAATTACCAGAATTCTGATTTATTAAACATGGTTACTATATAAATTCATCTTAAAATATGAAATATATTGCTATATGATCAAGCGCCTATGCGGTGCTAAGCTACCGTCGGGTAGCATGTTGATCGCATGACATCCTCGCCTCCGGCCCGGTATCCCTTGGCCGGCAATCACTTTGCTCACAGGAAATCATGATCGAACTCTACACTTGGGGGACACCCAACGGCCGCAAGGTCTCCATTGCGCTGGAGGAGATGGGTCTGGACTACTCCGTCCACCCGATCAACATCGGCAAGGACGATCAGTTCGCGGCAGACTTTCTCGCAATCAGCCCGAACAACAAGATTCCGGCCATTCGCGATGGCGACAACAGCGTGTTCGAATCCGGTGCAATTCTGATGTATCTGGCCAGAAAGTCCGGTCAGTTTCTGGCACCTGAAGGTTCCGCGGAATACTGGCGAACGCTGGAATGGCTGATGTGGCAGATGGGCGGCTTCGGCCCGATGCTGGGGCAGGCGCATCATTTCCTGCGGTTCAATACCGGCGTATCAGAGTATGCGGAGCAACGCTATCACACGGAAGCGAAACGTCTCTATGGTGTATTGGATCGACAGCTGGAACGCACGCGCCACGTTGCCGGGGAAGAGTTGAGTATCGCCGACATGTCCATCTGGCCGTGGGCATCACGCTTCGAGTTTCAGCGCATCGACCTGAATGATTATTCGCATGTCAGACGCTGGTATCTGGAGCTGGCTGCACGTCCCGGTTTTCAGCGTGGCTACGCTCAACCGCCCACCGATCAGGC
>CBDUIJ010000037.1:0-28052 GCA_965367215.1 uncultured Granulosicoccus sp. | reverse complement strand
TGTTGGCGATGTTGGCGATGTTGGCGATGTTGGCGATGTTGGCGATGTTGGCGATACAGGTTGCGCGTCCTGCCTCAGCGGCGCAACATCATCAGGCTCGGTCAAGTCGGCAGCAACGCTCTGTTCTGTTGCCACATGGATACGCGGTACCGAGTCGAGCAGCATCTTCGTGTAATCGTGCTGCGCCCCGTAGAAGACCTCCTCACAAGTACCTTGCTCAACGTACTCACCATGACGCATGACCTGGACGCGGTCGCACATGCGTGCCACGACACCCATGTCGTGGGTGATCAGAACCACCGCGGTACCGTGATCGCGACGCAACTCATCCATCAGGTCCAGAATTTCGGCCTGAATGGTGACATCCAGGGCGGTCGTCGGCTCATCGGCAATCAACAATTCCGGCTCGCACAACATGGCCATGGCGATCATGACGCGTTGCCGCATACCGCCGGAAAGCTCATGCGGATACTGCGTCAGTCGATGGGCCGCCTCGGGTATCCGCACATTTTCCAGCCACTGCAGACAGCGTTGCTGCGCATCACGATCACTGATGTGCTGATGTGTCTGCAGGACCTCGCGCATCTGAGCACCAATGCGCAAATGCGGCGTCAGCGCCGTCAACGGATCCTGGAAGATCATGGAGATACGACTGCCTCGAATGCGATTGAGTTCTCGCACCGACAGATCGAGCAGGTTCTGCCCCTGAAACTGCACACTGCCCGTCACCGTGGCATTGCTGGCCAGCAGTCCCATGGCGGCCAGGAAGGTCTGGCTCTTGCCGGAACCGGACTCACCGACAACCCCGAGGCATTCACCGGCAGCCACCTGCGCATCCACACCTCGAACCGCCTCCACGATGCCATCATTGGTCTGGAAACGTACATGCAGATTGCTGATGTCCAGTACGCGATCGTCAACGTTGTGCATCATCGGTCCCTCGGGTCAAAGGCATCACGCAAACCATCACCGATGAACAGCAGACTGAGCAGCAGGACGACGAGGAATGAGGCAGGAAACCACAGCAGCCATGGAAGCACTTCCAGCACATCGGCGCCTTCAGCGATGAGTGTGCCCAACGAGGTCAGAGGCTCCTGGATACCAAAGCCCAGATACGACAGAAAGCTTTCGACGACCACGATTTCGGGAATGGTCAGCGTTGCATAGATGACAACCGAGCCCACCAGATTCGGCACGATGTGCCTGAAGATGATGGCCGTGGTCCCCAGACCCGAGGCGCGCGCCGCTTCGATGTATTCGCGCTGCTTGATCGACAGGGTCTGACCGCGAACGATGCGCGCCATGGTCAACCACTCCAGAGCGCCAATGGCGGCAAACAGCAGAAACACATTGCGCCCGAATATCACCATCAGCAGAATCACGAACAGGATATAGGGCAAGGCGTACATGATGTCGACAAAGCGCATCATGGCCTGATCAACTCGCCCGCCGACATAACCGGCGATAGCCCCGTAGCTTACGCCGATGACAACCGATACCACCGTGGCAATCAGAGCCACCAGTAGCGATACCCGCGTGCCGAACAGCGTTCGGGCCAGCAGATCACGACCGTTCTGATCGGTGCCGAACCAGTGCCCACCCTCCAGCGACGGTGGCGCTCTGAAAGCGGCCCAGTCCGGATCCTCGTAATTATGCGGAATGAACCAGGGGCCGGCAATGGCGAACACGACCAGCAGCACCAGCATGATGAGCGATGCCACGGCAGCCTTGTTGCGCTTCAGGCGAGCCACGGCGTCCTGGAACAGACTGCGGCCGGGCGCAAGCTCCGCACCGTCCTCCAGAACGGATTCGAGTATGGCGAGTTTGGCTTTGCGAAAGATCATCGTGAGCGTACTCGCGGGTCAAGCCAGGCATAGAGAATATCGACAATCAGATTCAGCACAACGATCAATATCATGTAGAACACGACCGTGCCCAGCACCATGCCGTAGTCCCGGTTCAGCGCAGCGTTGATGAAGTAGCGACCGATGCCCGGTAGCCCGAAAATGGTCTCCACCACCAGGGAGCCTGTCAGCAGGTAGCTGGCGGCCGGCCCCAGGTAGGACACAACGGGAGTCAGGGTTGGCTTGAGCGCATGCCGCCAGACAATACTGGCACTGCCCAGGCCCTTGGACCTTGCCGTTCGAATGAAATTGCTGTGCATTACCTCGATCATCGCACCACGTGTCAATCGGGATATGCGTGCGACATGAGGCAATGCGAGCACGACCACCGGTAGAACGATATGCGACACGGCACCACCGCCCCAGCCACCGACCGGTAACCACTCGAGCTTGAGCCCGAAGAACAGTTGAAGAACCGGTGCCACCAGAAAATTGGGCAGAACCAGCCCGGACAGCACCACCACACCAATCAGGTAGTCCGGGAAACGATTGCGGTACACCGAGCCGAGAACGCCCGCTGTGATACCCAGAACGATCGAGAGAAAGAACGCCACGCCCCCGATGATCAGGGTATATGGCAGACCGACCAGCAACTGCTCGGCAACCGAGAAGTCCTGATTGATGAATGATGGCCCCAGGTCACCCTGCAGCAGATTGCCCAGATAGATGATGTATTGCTCGAAGAGCGATTTATCCAGATTGTAGTGCGCCGCCAGGTTCTGCTTGATGGCTTCAGGTAATGGTCGCTCGCCATCGAACGGCCCGCCGGGAGCAAGGCGCAGAACGAAGAAGCAGGCGGTTATCGCAATCCACAAAACAGGGATGGTTGATAACAGCCGCCGGAATGCGTAGTTGAGCATGGAGGAATCTGGCAGACGAGCGGTATCGGGAAACCCACCGGGCGATACGGATCACCCGGCGGGTCTGGCGTCAGAACAATGAAAGCAGAATCGTCTAGTCGACTAGCTGCAACCAGCGCGTTCGATGTATGTCGAATGCATTGTTCTCATAGCCCTTGACTCTGGGAGACACCACGTTGCGCGCCAGGTAGTAGTAGATCGGAATGGCCGCAGATTCATCCAGTGCCAGCTTTTCAGCCTGATGCAACAGCGCTGCACGTTCCGCGGTATCTGTCGTTGCATTGGCCTTGTCCACCAGTGCATCGAACTCCGGATTGTTGTAGCGACCGTAATTGTGTTCAACGGTGGACTTGAGCAGATTCAGAAAGTTGTCAGCATCGTTGTAGTCAGCCAGCCAGCCGGCGCGAGCGACATCCAGCACACCGCGCTGCAATTCGTCGTAATGCACCTTGGTCTCGGTGTTGTACAGCTCTACATCGATACCCAGTGGCTTCCACATGGACGCGATGGCCACGGCAATGCGCTTGTGATTCTCATTGGTGTTGTAACGCAGCTGCAATTTCAAGGGATTGTCCGCACCGAAGCCGGCGCCAGTCAGCAGGCTCCTGGCCTCCGCGACCTTCTCTCCATATGGCATGTCCTTCCAGTCCACCGTGTACGGATCGGCGTAGTTGGCCATGCCCGGTGGCACCCAGGAGTAGGCCGGCAGTTCGCCCGTGCCCAGAATCTGTGGACCGATGACTTCACGGTTGATGCTCATGGACAGTGCCTTTCGCACATCGGCATTGTCAAACGGGGGCTTGTTGTGATTGATCACGTAGTAATACAAGCCTGCGTACGGCGCCACCTGCGCCTGTCCTGGCAGATTCTCCTCCATCCAGGCGAACTGGTCTGTCGGGAACTCTGTCAGGATATCGAACTCACCCGCACGATAGCGCTTCAGGGCTGCTGATTCGTCCTCGAGAACGAAGAACTTGGCGCCATCGATACTGACATCATCAGCTGCGTAATAACCTTCATTCTTCACGGTGGTGACATGCGAACCAGGCACCCAGTCAACCGGTGTATAAGGCCCATTGGTCACGATATTGTCGATCTTCACCCAGTCATCACCAACCTTCTCCAGCAAGTGCTTCGGCAATGGATACGCGGTGTAATGCGTCAATGCGCCTATGAAATAGGGTGTAGGACGTTCAAGCGTGATTTCCACGGTCTTGTCATCGATGGCCTTGACCCCCAGCTCGTTGAGGTCGGTCACCTCCCCGGTATTGATGGCTTCTGCATTCTTGATGCTGTACTGCAGATAGGCATAGACAGCTGCAGTCTCGGGATTCATCAAACGCTGAAACGCAAAGACGAAGTCATCGGCAGTCACGGGGACGCCATCGCTCCATTGCACACCCTCGCGCAAGGTAAAGGTGTACACCAGGCCATCATCGGACACCGTCCACTCGGCTGCCTGACCGGGTATCGGCTCTGCCTTGGGGTCCTCGGTAACCAGACCTTCGAAGATATCTCCGGCTATGCGGTTCTCCCAGTCCCCCGACAATTTGTGCGGATCCAGTGATGTCGGATCACCGCCATTATGAATATTGATGGTGGCGGCCGACGCCAGACCAGCCATCAGTGCCAGCATTCCGGCACCCAGCAATTTTCGCAAACTACATAGTTTCATGTAAGCACTCTCGTGTACGATCAGTTTCACACTGTATCGTTGAGGACTGGAACTTTGCAAGCATTGAACAGGACGCAAATTTACAAAAAACGATCCGGCATCCGAGGGCCATTTGCACTCTCTCTTGCCGTGGGCCTGAGTGTCACGATATCAGCATGCTCTGATAGCGATGACGACCCTGTGGACGAACAGAGTTCGGTGATCAACATCGATTCTCTGGGCACGGTATCGAGCGAACGGCATGAGGGTGACAACGATGGCCTGCTGGGAGGCTTCGGACTGAGCGGTCTGCTCGACCCGCCGGATTTCTACAACGACCCGGCATTCCCTACCGCCGCTGAACTGCGCCGCGCCACCTTGCACGCCAACTATACGGCGCTGGTGGATACCCGAGCGGAGGGAGGTTTCGGCACACTCTACGGCCCGATGGATGACACACGATTTCCCGGCACCGAATACCGCGCCTTCGTCGGTGATGGCATCAACCGCGCAACGCTGATGCTGCAGCTGCCTGACAGCTTCGACCCTGAAAACCCCTGTCTCGTCGCAGCCCCTTCATCGGGTTCTCGCAATGCCTATGGCGCCGTCGGTACCACGGGCGAGTGGGCGCTGGCGAAAGGTTGCGCAGTGGCCTATACCGATGCCAACAAAGGGACCGGTGCCGTTGAACTGACACAGAACATCGGCTTTGATCTGTCCTTGCAGAGCATCGATCTCGCACAGAGCGATGCCGAGGCCAGCTTTCAGGTGCCCACGCAGGAAAATGTTCCGGAGCCCAGCGCCGACTACGCCGGCGTGGTTCTACCCACGGATGCCGAACTGGCAGCCTATGTAGAGTCGAACCCGGATCGTTACGCTTTCAAACATGCACATTCCCAAAAGAATGTCGAAAAGGACTGGGGACTGCATACCCTGCAATCCATCCAGTTTGCACTGAACACACTGAGCGCTGAATACGAGCAGAGCTTCACCCCGGCCAATACGCTGATCATCGGTGCCAGCGCGTCCAACGGCGGTTCGGCTGTATTGCGGGCGGCCGAGCAAAGTGATGGCAGTGTCTTCGACGGCATCGTGGTGGGTGAACCCAATATCAGCCCGGTGGCTGCTGACACCGCTTTCACGATCAACATGGCTGAGCGTGATCCCGTTACCGAACACTCGAAACCACTCTACGACTACGCACTGGTGGCCGAGCTGTTTGCAGGCTGCGCCGCCAAGGCACCAGCGAACGCCGGAGCCTTGTTTACCGAGTTCCGTGGCGATACGACCGCCCGGTGTAATGCACTGGTAGCCGCAGGGCTGCTTGAACCGGGTGACATCACTTCACTGGGTGAACAGGCGAACCAGAAACTGCTGGACGCAGGCTATCTGCAGGAGTCCACCAGAATTCTGGTTGGCTACTCGGGAATCGATCTGTTCCAGTCTCTGCTTGCCACGTACGGCAATGCCTATACCCGCAGCTCGGTGGTCGACTCCCTGTGCCAGATCAGCATGGCCCATGTGGTGACAGGTACGACAACGCCTGCGCCCTACCCGCAACTGGCAACCCTGTCAGCCGACAGCAGTGGTATTCCGAGAACGGCCGGCATCTACCTGATCAAGGACGATGCGCCGGGCGGTGCTGCCATTCAGATTGAAGCGGTCTCCACCGGTGGTGAAGCGGACTACAATCTGGAGGGAGCTCTGTGCTGGCAGGATATCCGCAACAATGAGGCGAATCCGCTTCATGAGCGGCTGAACAACGGGATCGATGAGATTCTCGGTAACGGCAATCTGCACGGTGTGCCTGCCATCATGGTACACGGGCGTGCCGATGCCCTGATTCCCGTCAACCATTCTTCACGCCCCTACTACGCTCTCAACCAGCAGGTTGAAGGCGATGCCAGTGCGTTGAAATACTACGAAGTGCCCAACGCCCAGCATCTGGACTTCCTGCTCGGCAGCTATGTCCTGGCAGGTATGGAGTTTCTGCCGATCGACTACTATTTCAAGCAGTCAATGGATTTGATGTACGAGCATCTGACTCAAGGCACAGCGCTGCCCGAGAGTCAGGTCGTGGCAACGGAGGCGCCTGCTGGCGGTGTCGTGACACCGGAGAATCTGGGCGCGATTGCCATGGATGTCGACGCGGATCGGCTCATCGACTATACGGATTCTGTACTGACCATTCCGCAGTAGCATCGATCCGCAGTGAAACCTGCTGCTGCGGGGCATCGACTGGACGGCCCCGCAGCAGTATTCAGAACGGATATCAAGCTGACAAGAAATGGACAACGCAAGGGTGGTGACTCATCTCTTGAGAACCGCCTTGTGCGTTACAGCAAAAAGGTGGGTGGAAATCGCCTCCCTTCT
Organism: uncultured Granulosicoccus sp.; assembly: GCA_965367215.1. GTDB lineage: Bacteria > Pseudomonadota > Gammaproteobacteria > Granulosicoccales > Granulosicoccaceae > Granulosicoccus. The sequence continues at coordinate 21,261 of CBDUIJ010000037.1, read as the reverse complement.
GACATCTCTGACATCTTCATGTCGTCACTATAGCCAGACTCCGCGCCGCATCACCCAGTGACTAGAAGCCGCTTTCTTCTGCCATTTTCACGACGCCGACAATCAGGATCACATTGGCAAAGCGACGCTGCTCACCGGTCTGAATGATCAGCGTGGTGGCAGGCTCTCTGATCTTGTCATAGAAGGCCCAGCGTTCCATCTCGTCCCAGGTCACATCGCCCAACAAGCCTTTATAGGCATCGTGTATGTCTGCGTTGGCATCGGCAGGCTTTTCCATGACAATGGCACCTTGCACCGGGCAGACTTCCAGTAGGCCTTCCAGCACGGTGATCGCATCCAGCAGTCCCGGACGAAAGTTGAGATGTACGGTGGTGGAGTTCGGGCCGGTCATGGCACCGACTGGCAGATTACCGTCTGCAATAACCACTTGCGCAAAATGCCCGGAGCGCGCAAGGGCTTCCATTATCGTCGGGTGTATGACCGGAGTTTTCAGCATGGGATTATCCTTGATGGGTTGATGGCTTCGCTTACATGTTGTAGACACCGCCATTGATGTCCAGTGTGGCACCCGTGATGAAGCCATCGTATTCGGAAGCGAGATACACAACCGCTCGCGCCACATCTGCAGCATTGCCGGCTCGCTGAATCGGAATGCCAGCCGTGGTTGCGTCCGCCGATTCCTTCGAGGTATGCGTGTTGTGGAACGAGGTGCCCAGGATCAGGCCCGGAGCAACGGCGTTGACTCGAATGCCTTGAGGCCCCAGCTCTGCAGACAGCGCTCTTGTGAACGTCAGGATCGCACCTTTACTGGTCGAGTAAACCAATGAGCCCGGGTGTCCACCTTTTCTGCCTGCAAGCGAGGCCAGGTTGACAATACTGCTGTTGTCATTGGCAGCAAGATGAGGTGCTGCGGCTCTGGTCACGAACATCATGGACGTCAGGTTGATATCCATGACCTTGTTCCAGAATTCGGTTTCCATCTCGTTCAGCATTCGACGAGCCACCAACGAGCCTGCGTTGTTGATCAGTATGTCCAGACCACCCAGCGTTGCGATTGTCTTCTCCACCAATGCATTTGCATCATCTTCCACGGTCAGGTCACCACTGATGGCCACCGCTTTCTGGCCTTTGCTGCTGGCGTATGCAACCAGTTCTTCGGCGACATCGGCACTGGAAAAATAGTGGATGGCAACGTTGGCACCACTATCAATGAAATGTCGGGTGATCGATTCACCGATCCCCTGAGCGCCAGCGGTGATCAGTACATTCTTTCCGGCTAATTTCTGGCAGTTATTCATATTGTTCCTGAATGGGTAGAGTTGACTCTCGCAGGAGAGTGATCAAAGTCGTGGTCAATTTCAGTTCCCTGGTTTTGCCATCAAGCTGTCAACCATCCAGGCCCGTCAAAACCGGACTCTTGCCTGAACGCTCTGGCCCGCTGGGGATGACACTCAAGGCAGGACGGTAACAAAAAAAGCCCGCCATGAAATGACGGGCCCTTCGAGCAGTTGACGCGTCGTGGAAACCGGAACGGTGGCCTTGAAGCAGCAAGCAAGGCCGCTCAGCGTATCGTCTCTCTCGACACCCCGGGCGGCCCTCATGATATCGACTAGCCAGTCATGACACCCGGCAACCAGAGTGACACTGCCGGTATATAAGCCACCAGCAGCAAGGCGGCGAGCATGGCGAGATAGAAAGGCCAGATGGTCTTTATGGCCTCTTCGATAGGCACCTTGCCCACCGCACAACCGACGAACAGGCAGACACCGACAGGAGGCGTGCACAGGCCCAGTCCGAGATTCATCAGCAGCATGATGCCAAACTGAATGGGGTCCATTCCCAGGCCAACGGCAATCGGCAGGAAAATCGGTGTACAGATCAGGATCAGAGCCGCCATGTCCATGATCATGCCCAGTGCCAGCAGAATCAGGTTGATCATCAGGATGATGACCAGCGGATTGTCGGAGATCGCGGTCAGTGCCGTGGCCAGCAGTTCGGGCACATTGTACAAGGCCAGCAGATAGCCAAACGCGTTGGCACAGCCAATCAGAATCATGACCATGGCGGTTGTGCGAACCGAGGTGACAACGGCAATTCTGAAACTCTCCCAGCTCAATGATCGGTAGACCAGACCGGTCAGTACCAGTGCGTAGATGGCTCCAAAGGCACCGGATTCTGTGACCGTGAATACACCGGACAACACACCGCCCACGATGATGACGGCCGTGATGAAACCGGGCAATGCAGCCGCTGCCGACAGGGCAACTTCCTTCATCCCCGGAAACGGCTCGGAGGCGTAACCGTGCTTGATGGCTATGATGTAGGCCGCGATGGCCAGACATACACACATCAGAAAGCCCGGCACCACACCTGCCAGAAACAGTGAAGAGATGGACAATCCGCCACCGGCAGCCACCGAATAGATGATCATGTTGTGGCTGGGCGGAATGACGACACCCGCAATCGAGGAGGTCACGGTCACGTTGACTGCATAGTCGCCGCGATAGCCCTTTTCCTTCATGACAGGAATCATCAGCGAGCCCAGTGCGGAGATATCGGCAACCGCCGATCCCGATATGCCACCGAAGAGCATGCTCGAGAAGATATTGACTGAGGCCAGGCCGCCTCTGACATGCCCGACAAGCGTCGAGGCAAAACGTACCAGGCGTTTGGCGATACCGCCGTGCAGCATCAGCTCACCGGCAAAAATGAAGAAGGGTATCGCCAGCAGTGAAAAGATACTCACTCCCGATGTGATTCGCTGAAACGCTATCAACAACGGAAAACCTTCGTACATGAACGCGGCTATGGCCGATATGGCCATGGCAAACGCTACCGGGATGCCGATCAGCACACCACCAAAGAAAAGGCCAAGCAGCAGGGCAAGTCCCATGAGTTACGCGCTCCGTTCGTCAGAAATGGGTACAACAGGTTCGTCAGGCGATACACCGCCCAGGATCATCCGAACGGCGCGTTCGGTAGCAAAGAGAAAGATCAGGCCGCCGGCAATGGCCGCTGGCAGGGTACGGATACCCTCGGGAATATTGAGCATTGGCAGTTTGGTCGCCCAGCCGAACTTGACCAGCTCGGTACAGGCAACGAGCATGACCAGCCCGAACACGGCCATGGTCACCTCGCAGAAGATGCGTAAAACATGGCGAATACGTGGAGGCATCGCTTCGCGGATGAAACTCACCCCCAGGTGAGTATCGTCGTGGACACCGGCACCGGCCCCCAGAAACGTGATCCACACAACCAGCACCAGGGCGAGTTGCTCGACCCAGGTCGGGGTCTGATTCAGGACGTAGCGGCCGAACACCAGCCACGCAAAGGTAAGAATGAGTACAACCAGCGAAACGCTACTGACGAACACGCATAGATCGCGTAGTTTCTGCAGCACCTTCACTATCAGCGACTTGTTTTCAATCATGAAGGGCTCGTACCTGCATTGTCGGAAAAGTGGCCAGAGAACGCGACCCCTGCGTGCAAACACACAGGGGCCACATCAGTCGTATCAACCGATTCAGTCAGCTGAACGCATCATGTCAACCAACTCGACCAGGTCAGGGTTGGCTTCCAGGAACTGCTCGTATACCGGTGCCATGGCTTCCTGAAAGGGTCCCTTGTCTTCAATCGTGTTGACCACTACGCCTGCGGCTTGCACATTTTCCAGGCTTGAAGTCTCGCGTGCCTTCCACAGTTCACGCTGAGTCACGGCACTGGCCTTGCCGGCCGCCTTCACGATTTCCTTCTGCTCATCGGACAGTCTGTCCCAGGAAACCTTGCTCATGCACAGGCACTCAGGAATGATCAGGTGCTCGGTCAGTGAGTAGTACTGGGCAACCTCATAGTGGTTGACCGACTCATACGATGGTGGGTTGTTTTCAGCGCCATCCACAACACCGGTCTTCAGGGACTGGTAAACCTCTGCAAAGGCCATGGGAGTTGCGTTGCCACCCATTGACTCGACCATGCCCACGAACAGATCGTTGTTCATGACACGAATCTTCAGGCCTTCGACATCAGCCGGTGTGTTGATCGGCTTTTGTGAGTTGTAGAAAGAACGGGCGCCGGCATCGTACCAACCGAGTGGAACTATGCCCTTCTTCTCCATGCCCGCACCAATGGCATCACCGACTGCGCCGTCCATCAGCTCGTACATCTGCGGAATGCTCTTGAAGATGAACGGCAGTGAGACCACGTTGGTTTCAGGAATCGACTGACCCATGGGCCCGAGGCTGAACTGACCGAAATCGATCGCGCCGAGGCGGATCTGTTCGATGGCATCAGGCTGTGAGCCCAGTACACCACCGTGGTAGACCTTGACGGTGAGTTCACCATCGGTTTTTTCTGCCACTTCAGCGGCGAACTGATCGATCGCATCTGAGTTCGGGTAGCCCGCTGGATGGATATTCCAGGCACGCATGTCGGCGGCGTGTGCCGTTCCGGCGACAAGAGCTGCCGCTGTCAGAGCCAACGCTGGCAGCGTTCCGGCCACTTTCTGAACTGTCTGGGTCATTGTTAAAGTCATTGGTATGTCTTCTCCAGTGGTGTTCTGGTCGTGAAGTCACGACCTCTTGATATATCTGATCGTCCACCCGTCATTTTCCCGGCAGTCTTTCGTAATCCAGCCGGTTCAACGATAGGTTTCTGAGTCAATAGCGAATATTCATGAAGCAGGAACATCAATGCTTCACCCTTTCCATTCAACAGCTTATGCACCTGCGCTTGTGCTGACGCCGAGGGCGAAAGCCATGGTCATGCCGACGCGTCTTGCCGCCGGTGACAGTCTCTTGCGTGATGAAACTCCGAGACTCATGTCCATGCTCATGTGAAGGTGGTGCAATGGTATGCTGATTTATCCGCCATAATCAAGTCTGCCATACCAGTTTTTTTGTGAACTAACGAACAGCCTGCATTACAGGCCGTTCGCTTTGCCAACCCGGACGATTACTCCTTCAAGGGTGCCTCGAGATAGGCGACCAGTCCGGCATCCATGTTCATGGCAGCTGCCAGCTCATCCAGATAGGTGCGCTCGGCAGCACTTTCGATGTCCACCACCAGGGCCGAGGCGATGTACAGCTCGGCAGCGGTTTCCGGTGTATCGGCAAGTGCTGCGATGGCCTCGACACTGACCGGCTTGTTCAGCTCGCTCAGCAGAAACGAGGTCACATCTCTTTCCAGCTCGAAACCGGCGATCTGACGAGTAATGAGTGCCATTTCTTCGTCGTCAACGTGCCCATCGGCCCGAGCCGCACTGATCATGGCCTGAATGATGGACTCACTGCGGGCGGTCGCCTCTGCGTCGGCAAGATTTGAAATAGGGGTGCCTGTCTGTGCAAACTGATCCAGATCCAGCTTGCCGGAGAAGGATTGTGCCGTCGTGCCTGCTGTCGCCGAGACAGGGCTGGCGCTGCCACCACCGGCCTGCTGAGCCTGCCAGTCGGTATACGCCTTGTAGGCCAGGCCGCCAATGGCCGCCGTGCCACCCAACTTGGCCGCCTTCCTGGCAAATTTTCGCGTGCCCTTGCTGCCGAACAGCAGCGCGATGGCACCGGCAGCCAGAGCGCCGGTGCCGACCCCTTTCATCAGGGCGGTGCGTTCATTACCGGCAGGGGGGATGATCGATCGTTCCTCTGCCATGCTCATGCCGGCCTGCGTGGCACGTTGTGTCTTGTCCAGAAGACCGTCCAGAATTGCCTTTGCGTCCATGAAATCTACCTCTTGAAATGTTGAATTCGCGGCAAATATGGGGGTGCGCAACCATCAATTAAAGTCGTATTTTACGCGCTCTGGATTCGGTATATTCGTATCTAGGTTTGTCCTGACCAACCCTGCAAGGCGCGCTCGACCAACTCTTGGCCATAGCGATTGACCTTGGTGTGATCCGGCATCCAGCCCAGCAGAAACCGGTGAAAATCAGCCCACGCCACCGCATACAACGACCGCCATTCCTGCTCCAGTTGCTGCGACATGGCGGGTGTCCACGAGAACGGTTTCTCTCTGTTTTCATCCAATCGCCCGGAGCTGTCGGCACGCCGTTGCAGGGCGATATGCAATTGCCTGAAATAGATCGACAGACAGTATTCCTCATGGGAACGGCAGTCCGCCTCGGACAGACAGCTGCCCAGAAAATAGACAAGATCGCTCATGCCACAACCTCGCCCCACGTACTGAAAATCCACGGCCGACACGCCAGTCATGTCCTGACTGAAACAGAAATTCGCCAACTTCGCATCACCGTGCACAAGCGTCTGAAACTCTGCCTGCTTCAGCTGCTCATCCAGCCAGCCCGCTGCCGCCTTGAGCGGACCTTCGCTCATGGCCTGCCACTCATCGGGCCGGGTATCCAGATGCCAGTAACACCCCCTCTCCCACAGACCCTCTCCCTCCTCCTGCAGGAACAGGGCATGAAATTCTGCCAGCCAGTGCAAGACGGGGAGCACCTCGTCGATACTCAAACGATCACGCAGACGGGGAAAGGCCGGCGTCAGGTCTTCCAGCAACAACAGATTGCACTGCGAGTCCCGATGAATACCCAGCAACCGTGGCACCTTGCACGGCGCTGGGCATTGATGAGCAAAATACTCATACCAGTGGCACTCGCTTTCATAGGAGCGCGCCTTGCGGGCAAACGACTGCTGCGTATTCCAGCCTCGCGGATGGGAAGCTTGCCGATCAGGTGCGATGTACTTGACGATGACCGTATCGTGACCCGGCGCATCCGTATCCCAGCGCAACAGACTTCCCTGCCCGCCCCACAGCATCTGCAAGCGATGAGCTGGCGCTGTGCGCCGAGCACCGATGGCCTCTCTGATGAAGGCCGCGATCAGGGATTCCAGGATTGCATTATTGCCGGACAGATCCTTCATGAGAGCGCGCTCAATGATCCGGTTGCGAGACGACTCCGCCGGTCATCGGCCGGCCAACTCCGGTAGTCGACGGGAAGCTCAGTGGCATCCCCTGCAAGGAGCGCATGGCCAGAAAGGCAAAGCACTCGGCCTCGATGGCGTCACCACGCCAGCCTTGCATTTCTGCGCGTTCACACACTGGCGCTGCACGCTGGCAAAGCGCCTGCATCAGCGTCGGATTATGTCGCCCACCCCCGCACACGATCAGTCTCGACGGTCGTTCAGGCAGTAGATCCAGTGCCTTGCCCACGGCGGCGGCCGTGAAGGCCGTCAACAGCGCCGCGCCATCCTCGGCGCTCAGACCGTCGGCCATGCTGGCGGTAAAATCGTTGCGATCCAGCGATTTGGGCCAGGCTTGTGCAAGATACGGGTGTTGAAGCAGCTGCTGCAGGCGTTCTTCATCCACGCATCCTGCGGCGGCCAGCTCGCCATTGCGGTCCATCTCACCCAGTCCGAGCCGGGAGATGAAGTCGTTCAGAGGCGCATTGGCAGGACCGGTATCGAAGGCGATCAGTGAGCCGTCATGATCGGTCCAGGTCAGGTTGGCAACCCCGCCAAGGTTCAGCACGGCGGTGGATGAATCGGCTCCCAGACTGGCCAGCAGAGCCTGGTGGTAGATGGCCGACAGGGGTGCGCCCTGACCGCCCGCCAGAACATCCGCACTCCGAAAATCGTGCACCACCGTGCAACCCAGGGTCCTGGCCATCAGGGCGCCGTCACCCAGCTGCCGGGTAGCCCCTCTTGCCGCGGTGGTGGGTGCCCGATGCAGGACGGTCTGACCATGAAAACCGACCGCCTCGATATCTGTCATATTCAGACCCGCCTCGTTCACCAATTGCTGCACAGCGGCAGCCTGTGCCAGTGTCAATCGGGCTTCGGCCTCGGCAAAGACGGCAGGCTCTTCTGGTGCAAATTGCCAGCTCTGGGCCTGTTCCAGGGCCTCGATCAGCAATTGCTTCGTTGTCTGGTCGTAGGGTTTGAGTGCGTACTGGCCGAAGGATTCGACACTGACGCCATCGGTGCGCAGCAGCGCCACATCGATATTGCCATCCAGCACCGTTCCGGTCATCAGGCCAACGGCCCATCTGGCTTGCATGTCAGGCGTCTCCGGGGTCAGTCAGTGTATTGGACAGGGTCTTACGCAGGCTCACGATACCGCTGTCCGCATGCCGTGTCGGATGAATACGGTTGCTCAGCAGTGTCCAGGCCACCCCGGCATCAAAATCGATCCACAAGCCCGTCCCCGTAAAACCGGTGTGACCAATGGTGCCGACGGTGCAGTGTTCTCCACCCGACCAGCCGGGATGCGCACATTCCCAGCCCAGTGTTCGTGTCTCGGAGACCGGTGTGCGCATGGCGGCGATTACCGTCTCCGAGGCAGCTGTGCCCTGCAGCAGACCCAGAGCATGATCCAGAACAGCATCGGCCGTACCAAAGAGCCCCGCATGGCCTGCCCCCTGCAGCGCACTGCAATTGTCATCGTGAACCTCGCCACAGATCAATCGCTGTCGCCAGGTACAGAACTCGGTGGCCGCACAATGTTCGGCCGGTGCACTGAATGCAAACCCCGGCCCTGCCGGCATGGACCACAGCCTGGCACCATGATATCGCTCCAATGCCAGACCCAGCAGAATGAAATTGATGTCCGAATACACCGGCGGACCGCTGCGCTGTCGCCACTCCCGCTGCAGCACGAAGGCGCGCAACAGTTCAGCGTCCCGGCCATAGGTATAGATGGGTTCGACCGCCGGGAACGGCGTCTGATGGCCAAGGCATTGAGCAAAGCTCACCTTGCGCTCCCAGGCCGCCGCATCATACTGGCGAAGGTCCGGCAACAAACGAGTCAATGGCTCATCCAGAGCAATACCTTCATCGTGCAGTAGTTGCAGAATGCGCGGTGCGGTGTAGATGACTTTGGTCAGGGAGGCCAGATCGAACCAGGTATCGAGCTGCATCGGCCGCCGGTCGGGCGTGACTTCGGCCAGGCCACAACAGTGCAGACGTCGCTGCCCGGTTCTGTCGACCGTGCCGAGAACGGCCCCCGGAATACGACCCGCGTTGACCTGCTCATCCAGCAGGGATACGGCACGTTTGAAGGCTTTTTCCGGGATACCGCCAGAGTCAGGCGTCATGATGTTGATTCATTCAGATGGCAGGCACTCGAATGAGCAACCTGGGAGTGGATGGATATCGTATCCCGAGCAACGGTGCGCAGCTCCGGACGTCGCCGCAGGCACTCTTCATGTACCTGCGGACAGCGCGTATGAAAGGCACAACCCTCTGGCGGATCGGACGGGTCAGGCAGCTCGCCTTGCAGCACAATGCGCTCGGCATGCTGAGCCGCCAGAGAGGGTATGGCAGAGATCAATGCCCGGGTATAAGGATGCTGTGGATCGTTCATGAGCGCATCGGCCTCGCCAATTTCAACGATACGCCCCAGGTACATCACGGCGATGCGGTCACTGACATGACGTATGACAGACAGATCGTGACTGATGAACAGCATGGACAAGCCCAGCTCTGCCTGCAGATCGGTAATGAGATTGATGATCTGACTCTGTACGGACACATCCAGGGCCGACACCGCCTCATCCGCCACCAGCAACTCGGGCTGTAGTGCAAGTGCACGGGCAATGGCGATACGCTGCCGCTGGCCGCCGGAGAATTCATGGGCATGACGTGTCTGAACATCCTCGGGCAAGCCGACCCGCTCCAGCAGTTCACCGACTCGCAGCTGTTGATCACGACTCGTACCAATACCGTGCACCTGCAGAGGTTCTCGTATGATCTGCCCGATGGTATGCCTCGGGTTCAACGAACCGAAGGGGTCCTGAAAGACGATCTGCATGCTGCGCCGTGCGCACTTGAGCTGCGCCTTGCTCATCTGCAGCACATCCTGCCCATGGAAGCAGACCGACCCTTGCTCGGACTTTATCAGTCGCAACACGCTCTTGGCCAATGTCGATTTGCCACAGCCGGATTCACCAACGATACCCAGAACCTCGCCTTTGGCAAGATCGAAGGAAACCTCGCTCAACGCTCGCAGCGTCCTGCCGTCACGCGCGCCGAACGTGGTTGTCAGGTCACGTACCTCGAGCAGGTTCACGATGCCGGATTCCAGCAGCGCACACCCTTGACGCTCGATTCAAGCGGCGGCATGAGTCGAGCACATTCAGCGACAACATGCTGACAACGCGGTTCATAGGCACAACCCGGCGGCCAGTGCCCGGGAGCAGGTACCCGACCTTCAATGGCCGGTAGGCGGGTACCCGGCACGTTCAGCGCAGGCACCGTCTGCAACAGTGCATTGGTATAGCGGTGTGCGGGTCGACGAAAGACTTCCTCACACGCTCCCACTTCGACCAGCTGCCCACAGTACATGACCGCCACACGATCACAATACTGACGCACCAGTCCCAGATCGTGCGTGATCAGCAGCACCGCCATCCCTGTGTCCTTGCGCAACTGATTCAGCAGTTCCAGTATCTGTGCCTGCACCGTGACATCCAGTGCCGTGGTCGGCTCATCGGCAATCAGCAGCTGTGGCTCGCAAGCCAGTGCCATGGCAATCATGACCCGCTGTCGCTGACCACCGGAGAGCTGATGCGGATAACGACTGATCATGGTGTGAGGGGATGCCATGCCGACCCGCTCCAGCAAGGTGATGGCTGCCAGCCTGCCCTGACGACGGGTGCTGCCTTGATGGATCTGCAACACCTCGGCTATCTGGTCACCGATACGGAAGACCGGATTGAGCGAGGTCATCGGCTCCTGAAAGATCATGGCGATGCGGTTGCCGCGCAGATTCTGCACCGCAGCCGCATCCAGTGCTCGCAGGTCCTGCCCCTGATAACGGACCGCACCGGCACTGATACGCAGGGGGGAGTCCTCCAGCAGATCCAGCACCGACAGCGCGGTGACCGACTTGCCACAACCGGATTCTCCGACCAGACCCAGCATTTCACCAGCGTTCAGCTGCAGACTCAGGTCTCGCACCACGGCTGCGCTGCCCAGATTCACGCTAAGCCCTTCAATGGCCAGCAATGGCTCTGTCGGCATGTTGATCAAACGCCCTGTGTTGTCACTGGTGGCACATTATCATAAGCTCGATCATCCTTTCGACAACGCCAACAGGCCGATGCCCATGAAAAAGCCCGCTTTCCCTTTCGTTCCGGCATTGCTTCTTGGCGCAGGCTCTCTGTTCCTGAGCTCGGCCCATGCCGCAACCCTGGATGTTGCCATCGACTCCTCGCCAGCGGGCCTGGACCCGCACCTGATCACGGCCTTCAACTCGGTGGTGATCGTGCAGAGTACCGTCTACGAAGGTCTGACGCGGATCGACAAGGACCTGTCCGTCGTACCCGGGCTGGCCACCAGCTGGAGCGTCAGTAAGGATGGCAAACGCTATGAGTTCAAACTGCCCGAAGGGGTGACCTTTCATGACGGCTCCGCGCTTGACGCCGACGATGTGGCCGCGTCCATACGTCGTGTGCAGAGCGAGGAGATCGCCTCCCCGCTTGCCAGTCGGGTCACACCGATTACCAGCATGGAAGTGCTTGATGCCAACACCATTGCATTGAACCTGGACGAGCCCTTTGCCGCCATCCTCTCATCACTTTCCGGCGTTGCCATCGTGCCGGCGGAACTGGAGAAGGACAAACAGGCCCTGCAACAGACACCGGTTGGCACCGGACCCTTTCAATTCGACAACTGGCAGCCCAACAGTCATATCAGTCTGACGAAGTTCGACGATTATCGTGAAGAGGGCTTGCCGAAGATCGATGAAGTCAAGGTACATTTCGTACCCGAATCGGCCACGCGTCAGGTCGGCATCGGCAGTGGCGAATACGACCTGCTGCCTGCCATCGACCCGGCCACCGCCTTGCAATTGCAGGCCAATCCGGCCGTGACGCTGCAGACCACACGCGATGTTGCCTACACCTTGCTGGGCATGAATACCAGCCGCCCGCCACTTGACCTGGCGCCGGTCAGACGAGCCATCAATCACGTGCTGAATCGCCAGGACATCATCAATGGCGCGCTGTTCGGAGCCGGCGTACCGGCCGGACCACTCTCACCGGCTCTGGCTACCTGGGCACTGGATACGCAGGAATACGAGTGTTACCAGACCGATGTGGAGCAGGCTCGCGCCCTGCTCGAGCAGGCAGGTATCGACACCCCCATCAAGCTGAGCCTGCTGGTACTGCCCAGGCAGGATGCCCGCGACATCGCCCAGGTCATCCAGCAACAACTGGCCGCCGGCGGTTTTGAAATCGAACTGTTGAACAAGGAGATCGGTGAGTTCGTGCAGGACTGGCGTAACTCCGACTTCGACCTGTTCGTCTCCGCCAATGGTGGCAGCCCGGATCCGGACGAATACTTCTATCGGACCTTTCGTACCGGTGGCTCGACCAATGTCTTCCAGTATTCCGATACCGATATCGACACCTGGCTGGATGAAGGCCGCAAGCTGGTTGAACCGGCTCAGCGCAAGGCCGTCTACGACAAGGTGCAGAGCAAGCTGGCCTGTGAAGGTCCTGTGGCACATCTGGCCTACAGTGACATGACAACCGCGGTTGGCAGCAAGGTCAGCGGCTTCGAGATACTCTCCACCGGCCGGCTGGCCAGTCTGGTCAGTGCCAGCGTTGTGGACTGATCCCGGGTGAGCGATAGCACGACGCCCGTCATGCCGGACACAGAGGCATGACGGGACGTCAGTTCGCGTCACGCCTGCTGGAATTGCTGGTCGTGCTGCTGGGTGTGTCGATCATCGTGTTCCTGATGATCCGGCTGATACCCGGTGATGCGGTGGCCATCATGCTGGGTGCCAATGCGGAGATCACCCCGGAACGCCTGCTGGAGCTGCGCGCCAGACTCGGTCTGGACCAGTCCCTGCCCGTGCAGTACCTGCAGTGGGTGGGTGCCGCCCTGCAAGGCGACTTCGGCACCTCCATCTGGACCGGGCGCCCCATCACCAGTGAGATCGCCGCCAATATCTGGCCAACGCTGGAATTGACCTTTCTGGCGATTCTGCTGGGTGCCGGCCTGTCCGTGCCACTGGGCTGTTTCATGGCCGCGGCTCGTGGCAGTGTCAGCGAGCTTGCCGTTCGCATGGGGGCCATTGCCGGTTTGACCATCCCTTCTTTCTGGCTCGGCATCGTCATGATCTTTCTGGCAGCCAGCTGGTTTCCAGGCATCTCGACCATCGGCTATGTGCCGTTCCTGGAAGACCCCGTGGGCAATCTGCAACGCATGGCGCTACCGGTGATAGCCCTGAGCCTGCCGATGCTCGCCAATCTGTCACGCCTGGTGCGCTCGGCCATGCTCGATGCGCTGAGTCAGGACTACATCCGCACCGCACGCGCCAAGGGCGTCAGCCCTCGTGGCATCGTCTATCACCACGCCTTGCGCAATGCGCTGATTCCCTTTGTCACCAGTGTGGGCGTCTCTGCCGGTTACCTGCTCGGCGGCTCCATCGTCATCGAACAGGTTTTTGCCATTCCCGGACTGGGCAGACTCGTTCTGGGAGCCATTGCCGAGCGCAACTATCCGCTGGTGCAGGCTACCATTCTGGTCATGACCTTTGCCTTTGTCATCGTCAATTTCATTGTCGACCTGCTGTATCTGGTCATCGATCCGCGAGTCAGTCATCGATGACAGCAGTCGAGCCATGGCGGTTTCTGGCCAGGAACCGGCTGCTGAGTTTTGCCTTGCTGCTGGTATTGCTACAGGTGCTGCTTGCACTGCTGGCACCGCTACTCGGTTTTCAGGACCCCTACCACCAGGTCATGGTGCAGCGCATGAAACCACCTGGCGCACTGAACCTGCTGGGTACGGACCACCTGGGGCGCGATGTGCTGTCACGCATCGTCCATGGCTACCGAAGCTCCCTGTTGACCTGCTCGGTCGCGGTGCTGCTGGCACTGTTGACAGGAGGTACCCTGGGACTGCTGGCAGGGTTCTATCGCGGCTGGTTCGATCGTATCGTCATGCGCATCATGGATATCTTCTTCGCCTTTCCCATCATGCTGCTGGCCATTGGCGTGATCGCCATTCTCGGGCCGGGCCTGTGGGGCGCAGCCCTTGCCATCAGCATCGTGTACACGCCCATTTTCGCCCGTCTGCTACGTGCACCGACACTGATCGTATGCGAGAGCGAATATGTGATGAGTGCACGCGCCGTGGGGGCATCCGATGCGCGCATCCTGTTTCGGCACGTGCTGCCGAACCTGATGTCGCTGATTCTCGTACAGACCAGCCTGCTGCTCTCGGCTGCCGTTCTGGTGGAGGCCTCCCTGTCGTTTCTCGGCCTCGGCGCACAGCCACCGGTGCCATCTCTGGGGCTGGCACTGTCCGAGGGCCGCAATTTCCTGATGCTCTCACCCTGGCCTGCCGTGTTCTCCGGACTGGCCATTCTGTTCCTCTCATTCGGCTTCAATCTGCTGGGCGATGCCCTGCGAGACACACTCGATCCACGATTGCGTGGCCATGAGTAGTAGACTGACCCACTCACCCTCACCTGAAAAGCGGAAAAAACTCCCCCCCATGAGTCTCTTTGCAAACAAACCGGCCGTCGGCCAACCCCTACCCGAACTGAACATCAAGCTGGTTGACGGCACGACGGTTACCGTCGGTACGCCCAGCGAGCAGTACACCTTGCTGGTGGTCTACCGCGGCAAGCATTGCCCCCGCTGCAAGCGCTATCTGAACAAGCTGGAATCCATGTTGCCGGACTGGCAGGCAGCAGGCATGAGGGTCATCACCCTGTCAGCCGATACACAGGAACGAGCCACTGCCGATGTCAAGGAATTCGGCTGGACCTTCCCGGTTGGCTACGACCTGTCGGAAGAGGACATGCGACGTCTGGGTCTGTACATCACCGAGCCTCTGAGCCCTGATGAAGCACCAAACCGATTTGCCGAACCCGGCATCTTCTGCCTGCGCCCCGATGGTGCGATCCAGATTGTCTGCCTGTCCAACGGACCTGCTGCCCGGCCGGACCTGGAAGAGCTGCTGGACGGCATGAACTTCAATATCAAGAACGATCGTCCGACACGTGGAACCGTGGAATAAATGACCCAACACCAGAGACAAGAGGCACCCTACGGCACCTGGACATCACCGATCACCGCTGAAATGCTGATCAGTGGTGGTTCCAGCATCACCGAAGTCGTGCCTGACGGTGACAGTGTCTGGTGGGCAGAGTCACGCCCCTCGGAAGGGGGGCGTATTGCCATCATGCGCTGGCACAATGGCGACACGCGGGAAGTAACACCACCTGAAGCCAATGTACGCACCCTGATGCATGAATATGGCGGTGGCGCCTGGTGGGCCGGCAACGGCACCCTGTGGTATGTCGATTATGCAGACCAGCGACTGCGATCACTCACACCGGGACAATCACCCCAACTTCTTACACCCGAACCGGCCTCCTCACGTGCCTTGCGCTATGCGGACATGCGACCGACTGCCGATGGTCACTGGTTGATTGCGGTTGCCGAACGCCATGGCGTGTCAAGCGACGACGCACCGGCAGCGATGCCGGAGAATCTGATCATGGCGATTGCCACCGACGGCTCGGAACGTTGTATCGAGCTGGCGACCGGCAGCGACTTCTACGGCTCACCCTGTGTCTCCCCCGATGGCAAGTCACTGGCGTGGGTGGAATGGCAGCATCCGAACATGCCCTGGGATGACAGCACACTGATGCTGGCTACTCTCGACGTTTCAGCCGAAAACATCGCCGTCCACAACGCGGCCATCGTCGCCGGCGGCCAGGATGAATCCATCGTCGAGCCTTCCTGGTCTCCTGATGGCACCCTGCACTACCTCTCCGACCGATCCGACCTGTGGCAGTTGTACGCCCATGGCCGGGAAAAGGCGGTACTGTCGGTCGATGGTGAAATCGGTTATCCGCCCTGGGTCCATGGGCTCATGCGCTACGGTTTCGATGCCAAGGGCATACCGCTGGCAGCCTTTTTCAAGGGTGGCATCGATCATCTGCCTGGTTTTCCCGAGGACACCTCGTTCTTCTCGGTCCGATACTCGGGCGACAGGCTTGCATTTGCCTGCGCATCCTGGACACGCGAATCTGCCGTGTATTTCGATGGGCAGTGGGTGAGCACACCCAGAAAACTGCCCCTGTCCGACGAATTCCTGCCGGCCCCCGAGGTCATCAGTTTTCCGACCGGCAAGGACAACGAGGATATCGCCCATGCCTTGTATTATGCGCCAGCCAATCCTGACTATCAGGCAGCAGCGGATGAAAAACCGCCCCTGATCGTGCTGGCCCATGGAGGGCCGACCTCGGCCGCGCGCTCCCAGATATCACTGGCACAGCGTTTCTGGACCAGTCGCGGATTTGCGGTCGTCGATGTCAATTATCGAGGAAGCAGCGGCTTTGGCCGTGCCTATCGCAAGAAACTCGAAGGCCAATGGGGTATCGCCGATGTCCGTGATTGTGTGGCCGTTGCCGAGTTTCTGGTGGCGCGCGGCGATGTCGATGCTCAGAGGCTCATCATTCGCGGGGGTAGCGCCGGTGGATTCACGGTTCTCTCGGCACTGGCCTTCCACGATACCTTCACTGCTGGCACCAGTCTGTATGGTGTGGCCGACCTGGAAGCACTGGCCAACGATACGCACAAGTTCGAATCACGCTATCTGGACAGCCTGATTGGCGCCTGGCCGGAAGATGCCGAGGTGTATGCGCAGCGTTCTCCCATCAACCATCTGGAAGGCTTCAGTGCACCGATGATTGTCATGCAGGGCTCGGAAGACAAGATCGTCCCGCCCAATCAGTCACGCATGATTGTCGATGCCCTGGACGCCCGCAAGTTGCCGGTCGCCTATCTGGAATACGAAGGCGAGCAACACGGTTTCCGGCAGGCATCCACGATCATCAATGCCATCCGCTCGGAACTCTGTTTTTACGGTCGGGTCTTCGGGTTCGAGCCCCAGGGGGAGACGGTGCCGGTGGAAATTCGTAACCTGTAACCGCACAGTCGATGGTGAACCGGTGCAAACCGGCTCATCATCGGCGTATGGAATGATCCACGGGCATAGCTGACACGGATAAGCAATGGGCATGCGCTGTGTTGTTCACGGCCTGTGCTGTTTTTCCTGATTTTCGGACACATTGTTCAGTGATACGCCAGAATCTGCCGCCCCGGCGGTCCATCCTCTGCCAGGAATACTGTTCATGATTGCACGTTTCATTGCCTTTGCCGTGCTGTGCGCCAGCGTCTCCGGCCTGCACGCCCAGGAAGCAGCCTTCAGTACCGGTCCTGCCAAGCAGATCAACCCGGGACTGATCGACTGTGGCGAAGGATCCCGAGTCAGCGCGGTGGGTGAAATCAAGGCCAATGACGGCATGATGAAGGTCGTGCCTGCCACGGTGCACTTCGACGCAGCGCCCAAGGCAACGGATCTGTTCAACGAATGTGGCGGTACGCAACTGGCATCCGCCGCCCAGCTCGATCTGCAGAGCGTACCGCTGATGGACGCTGGCGGCAGCGAAGAATTCGTGATGTATCTCTATGCGGACAATTACTTCGAGCTCTATGTGAATGGCGTGTTGCTTGCGGTAGATCCGGTTCCGTATACACCGCTCAATTCCAGCGTAGTGCGCTTCAAGGCTGATCGCCCCCTCACCATTGGCGTCATGGCCGTTGACTGGGAAGAGAATCTGGGCCTGGGTTCCGAGAATCATGGTGGCATGGCCTACGAGCCGGGCCACGGAGGCTTCGTCGCGCATATACAGGATGCGGACAAGAATACGGTTGCCATTACCAACCGACGCTGGCGTGCACAGACCTTCTATACCTCGCCGCTGAAGAATCGCAATTGCCTGGTGGCATCTCGTCAGATCCGGCGCAGCACACCCTGTGATGAAAGAGGCGCCAATGAGGCGGCGGGTTTTTCAGGGGCATACTGGGATCTGCCTGCCGACTGGATGATGCCCGCATTCGACGACAGAATGTGGCCTTCGGCTTCCGCCTTTTCCAACGATGCCGTTGGCGTCAGGGACAAGAAGGCCTTCACCAATTTCAGGGATGTGTTCGATACCGATGGGGCCGATGCCGACTTCATCTGGACCTCCAACCCGGTGCTGGACAATCTGGTCATTCTGCGAACGACGATCGATTGATGAGCTGAAGGTACAGGGCTGGGCCAGGCTGAAGCAGGGTTTGCAACTCTCGGCGCAGCCAGGCTGCCAGCTAGCGGTAGACGAGTACACCAGCAGAATGGTCGTCATCACCTGACTCATTACCGGCGATGACGGCCTGAACGTCTAGTCAATCTCCCTCTGCCGAACCCGCTGACCTTCAGACAAGCCCGATGCGGGATACAGCACCACCGAGTCCCCCGCTTCCAGCCCAGCCAGCACCTGGGCCTGAACACCATTGTTTCTGCCTATCTGAACCGTCTGTAGAGCCGTGGTGCCCTGATCGACGCGCAGGACCGCCCACTCGCCCTGTTCGCGAAACAGCGCACTGGCAGGCACGCTCAGAACATCGTCTGCCTCCCAGATGACCATTCGGGTTTCAACACGGAACCCGTGACCCAGCCCCTTGAAGGACTCGACCGGACTGGTTAGGCGGATGACGGTGTTGACGCGCTGTTCCTCGACACCCAGAGCGGAGAATGTCGTGACACCAAAGGGATCCACCCGCACAACCTCACCGTCAATGGGTTCCTGACCACCCCACTCGTCGATGATCACGCGCATTCCAGCCGAGACCTGAACCGCATCAGTCGATAGCAAGTCCACGATGACTTCAAGATCTCCGCCGACATCACCAATCTCCATGATTGGCGCACCCGCAGGCAGCGTGGTCTCGCTCTGCTGCATGATACGCAGCACGCGACCGGAAGTCGGCGCCAGAATGGGAATATCATCCTGAGCCGAACCGATGGCATTGCTCAGGGCCTGATCGCCAAAACCGATCAGCTGTGTCTGCGCGTTGGCCAGTTCGGCCTGGCGCATGGAAATGGCCGCCTCGGCAGTATCGACATGCGCTTGCGCCACTCGCGCTTCCTGCCGCGATCGATCCACGGCAGCCTCCGTGCTCATGCCCTGTTTTGCCAGTTGTTCGATGCGGTCTCGCTCGGATCGCGCCAGATCCCGATTGGCAATGGCGGCATTCAGATCCGCCCGGGCAACGCGCAGCGATGCATCCGCAGCGGCAACAACCGCCCTGGCCTGCTCGCGTGTACGGGCATCCAGCGCAGCCGGATTGCTGGGACGCATGTGCGCGATCACGGTGTCACCCTGCACCACCGGGTCACCCGGATCAAGCTGTACGCGTAGCAACCTGCCCGCCACGGGCGTGGACACCACATAGGCATCACGCACACGGGTACGTCCTTCGTCATCGATGGTCACGATCATCGGAGCTCGTATCACGTCCCCGAGATCGACCAGGGTGGCACGTGGCCAGAACGCCATGGCCAGTGCGCCGCCAAGCAGCAGCAGTGCGGCGATGCTCAGGTAAAGACGTGAACGCTTTTTCGCGCGCTTCATAATTCCCTACTCCCTGGTTTTCAGTGCTGATACGAGCTCGATACGATCCATATCGCGCTTCACCAGCCACCCCGATGTCATGGCGGCACTGACCACGACCAGGACAGCAAAACCGTAACTGCCCGGATCGACAATGGCCGGTATCTGATAGAGGTCTGTGGAAAAACCCGCGGCAATTCCGAAGGACAGGTAATAGCCCAGTATCGCACCCAGCGGCAAGGCGAGGAGCGTCACGATGCCGAGCTCACCGAGCAAGACGAAGGCAGCCTCACCACGTGAGAAACCGATGACGCGCAGACTGGCCAGGTCGCGGGCACGTTCGGCATAGGCGATACGTGCCGTGTTGTAGACGATACCAAAGGTGATGACAAACGCGATCGCCCCCATCACATAGCGAATGGCTCCTGCGCCGGAGTCCATCAGCTTCCGGAAGGCCAGGCTTGCATCTTCTCTGAGGCTGACACCGGCAACGATCGGCATATCCTTCAGTGCTCGGTAGATGGCGTCAGCCGCCAGACTGTCAATGGCCAGATAGGCCCCCGAGACTCTGTTCGGTTCGCGCAGGGCGCGATTCAGAGAATCCATGTCCATATAGGCCGGTGAACCGAGAAGGCTCTCCGCAATGGCGGTGACCCGCAGTTGCAGTAATGGTTGGCGACCTTCTCGTACATCCACTTGCAGGAAATCCCCTGCTGCAATGTGAAGCACATCGGCAAGCGATCGGGATAGCGTGATGCCTTCCGGCTGTAATGCAATGCCGGCAAGCTTCGTATCGATGGCACGGTACAGGCGAGCCTCCGGTGGAAGACCTTCAATGGAACCCCGATAGGTGTACAGGCCGTTTCTCAGCACGGCGGGGACCACTCGTATCGGCTGCACCTGCGAAACACCAGGCAGGCGCTGCAGTTCGTAAATGGTCTTGTCGGATACCGGATGAATGAAACTGACATTGACATCACTTCGATCCACCACACCGAAAGCCAGCTCGACCGTACGATCAAAGCCTGCGAAGATGGTCAACATGGACAGGGACAGCGCCATGCCGCAGGCAATGCCGATCACGGCTCCCGCCATACGTCCCGGCTGTCGACTGACGCGGCGCAGCACCATGCGGCTGGGCTGATCAAGCAGGCGGTTCACGGCCTTGCCAAGACGGCCCACCTGACTGAAATCCGGTGGCGCTGGCGCATGCATGGCGGTGGCTGGCGTCAACGCGAATACCCGACGCAGCACCAACAGCCCACCACCGGCGGCAGCCACCACCGCAACCGACACGCCAGTCAGAAACGAGGAAGGCTCCAGCTGAAACACCAGAAACGGAAACTTGTAGTAAGCGGTGTACACCTGAATCATCGCGCGCCCGGACACGATTCCCGACAGACAACCGATCAGGGCACCACCGAGTGCAATCAGCATGACCATTTTCATGTAGTGCCAGGCCACTTCGGCATGGGTATAACCGAATGCCTTCATCAGTCCGATCTGGGTACGCTCGGCCTGTACCATGCGGCTGATGACGATATAGAGCAGAAAGGCGGCAACGGCGAGAAAGATAGGCGGTACGCCTATGGCGGCAGCGGACAACCCATTGATCTCCTCGCTGATGAAGCGGTTCGATGCCTGATCGGCAAGCGGGTAGGCTCCCAGGCCTCCATAGGGTGTCAGGATACGATCCACCGCTGCCAGCACTGCCGCCTGCTTCGCTCCGCGCGACAGTGACAACAGCACCTCATTGAACGCCCCCTGCATGTCATAGGCAGCCGCAAGCGCTGAATGACTCATCCAGATGACCGCGAATCGTGCATCGTCGGGCACCATCTCACCCGG
>CBDUIJ010000036.1:0-28120 GCA_965367215.1 uncultured Granulosicoccus sp. | reverse complement strand
CTGGATGCCGAGGAGAAGGCCAGATGGCACGAATACAGTAACCAGCTGATCTACCAGCCCCTGCAATCCCTGGGCGGTTCGATCTCCGCAGAACATGGCATCGGTTTGTCCAAGAAGCCTTATCTGTCCCTGTCACGCAGCGCCGCCGAGATCCTGCTGATGCAGGGTCTGAAGCACACCCTTGACCCCTCCGGCATTCTCAATCCGGGCAAGATAATCGATTGAAGCTGCAAATCCGGCCTGACAGGCCAGGCCCCACTCAGGAGCTTGTTCAATGTTTCAGGTAGCGGGCCTGGTGCTGCCCTTGTTCGGCCTGGTATTTCTGGGCTACCTCTCCGGACGGCTGAAGAAGATTCCGCTGGAAGGCCTGGCCTGGCTGAATTTCTTCATTCTGTACATTGCCTTGCCCGCCATGTTCTTTCGCCTGCTGGCCACCACCCCCGTGTCCGAGTTTGCCAATGGTCGCTTCCTGTTCAATACAACTCTGGGAACCTTCCTGATCTTCGTTCTGTGTTTTCTGATTGCCAGACTGCTGCGGCATAGCGATACCCGTACCGCCACCGTGCAGGGTTTTGCCGGTGCCTATGGCAATATCGGCTATATGGGGCCGCCATTGGCAATTGCGGCATTCGGCCCGCAGGCCGGTGTACCGGTTGCACTGGTGTTCTGTCTGGACAATGCCATGCACTTCACCCTGGCCCCGACCCTCATGGCCCTGGGGGATTCACAGCGCAAGGCTGTCGGCAAGCTGATCCTGGGCATTGTCGTGAAGATCATCAGTCACCCCTTCATCCTGGCCACCATCGCAGGTATCAGTGCCGCCTGGTTCGAGTTCAGACCGCCGGCGGCTATCGATCAGCTGCTGGCCAATGCTGCGGGCGCCGCCGCGCCGTGTGCGCTGTTTGCCATGGGTGTCACGGCGGCATTGCGGCCGCTGAAGCGCATTCCGGTAGAGCTGACCTATCTCATTCCCGTGAAGTTGTTGCTGCACCCGCTGCTGGTCTATCTGCTGCTCAGTAGACTGCCCGGACTGGATCCCACCTGGTTGCATTCCGCGGTGTTACTGGCAGCTCTGCCATCAGCCACCAATGTCTTCGTGATCGCGCAGCAATACAGCGTCTGGGAAGAGCGTGCCTCGAGTGTTGTGGTTCTCAGCACCCTGTTCTCGGTGGTGAGCGTCACGGGTTTTCTGTATCTGGTGAAGGTCGGTGTGATCTAGTGGGTCGTGGCAGCTTGCCGCGCTACCTGCCGTAACAGCTCTTTTCAGACCGGCAGGGGCAATTGTCGCTGTCGCAGCGTTCTCGACACGGGAAACAGCACCATCATCGTCACGACGCAATAGGCGCTCATCACCAGCAACTGCCATTCGAAGCCGATTCCCAGGTCGATCAGCCAGCCCGTCAGGCCCGGCCCCAGTGCCGAGGCGAACACCATGGCCGCAGAGACCACCGAACGCACGGCCCCCAGGTGTCGCGTGCCATAGACTTCTGGCCAGATGGCGCCGAAAACCGCATTGGACACGCCATAGGAACAGCCCAGCAGGAACATGAAGAACGACATGCTCAGGGGATTCTGTGCCAGAGACAGAACCACACAACCACAAGCCAGCGGCAGCAGAAAGAACGGCAGCAGCAGGCGCGCGCTGAATCTGTCGATCAGTTGACCGGTCACCAGGCCCACCACCACCGAGGTAACCGACATCACCGCAAAGGAGCTGGCGATCACCCCGGGAGCCCAGCCTTTCAACTCACCCAGATGTACTTGATGAAAGAAAACGGCGGTACCGATGAATGCCGGCGCCAATACACCGGTACAGACAATCCAGAAGGGGGCGTCTCGCAACACCTCCGCACGCGTCCATTGCCGCCCTCTTTCCTGATTGTCACGATCTTGACGGGAAGGCGTACGCGGCACGCGCAGCCACAGGTAACTCAGAGGCAGGGCAATCAGTAACAGTGCCACGGCTGCCAGCAGCCAGGCATTGCGCCAGCTGGTCATTGCCAGCAGTGAAACGATCAGCAGCGGCAGTATTCCTTCACCCAACTGGTGCCCTGTGGTGGTTATCGACACGGCTCGACCGCGCTCGATAACGAACCATCGGCCCATGGCGACCATGGCGGTATGCGTCATCATTCCCTGACCGAACAGACGCAGGAAATAGATTGCAATCAGCAATATGACAACGTTTCGGGCCGTTGCCATCAGGATTGCCGAGGCTGCCAGCAGGATGATGAGGCCACCCGCGACCTTCACCACGGCAAATTCATCAGCGACTCGTCCGATCAATACCAGCGTTGCAGCACTGCCCAGGGTCGCCAGCATGTAGATCAGCCCGAAGCCACCGTGTGTCAGATCGAAGTCCGCACGAATATCCCCGGCAAAGCTCGCGATAAAGAAAGTCTGGCCGATACTGGAGAAGAAGGTCAGCAGCATGCCACCCCCCAACCAGCGGGCATTGGTGCTCAAAAACCGTGTAAATGTCAGGATCGGATCACGCATTGCTATCGTAGGAGCTCAAAGTGCTGATTGCGGCGTCAAAATTGGGTATACTTCGGTGTTGTGCCGAGTGAGAATCACTTCGCCACAATGAATTCGGGATATTCAGGCCACAAGGGCCGTACAGAGGCTAGCCCAATAGCCACCTCAATCAATTGATGGTAATACGTTTTCAGGCTTTTATCGTGAAGCGGCCTCAGACAGACGCCCCGTGAAGCCTTAGCGCACAAAACACACACATGATTTGCGGGAGCCTGAACGTTCCCGAATTTTACCCTTTTCGTCCAAGAGATTATTACGTGAGTCAAGCCGACAGCGAACAGCAACTGAGAATTTGGAAAGACCTGGCCATCAGCAAGCAAGTGCTGATGAACGAAGCCGCGCAAGCCCTGAAACTGAAAGATGATTTCACGGCTGACGACCTGCGCAACGCACTCGACGTCGCTATCAAGCGAGCCGAAAACGCCGATTCCGACATGGCGGATACTCGTAACCGCGCCTCGGAAGAGATCGGCAAGATGCAAGCCGAAGTCAAGGCAACCATCAAGTCACGCACCGACGCTGAAAATCAGCGTGATGCCGCTATCGCCGAGAAGGAAGCTGCCGAACAGGCACTTGTCGTGGGTCGCAAGGACAACGCAGAAGCACTGCGTAAAGCCAAGCGTGCGGTAGAAGACAAGCAGAAAGAACTCAAGGCGATCAATGTCGCTCTGGCTGATACGCCAGAGAACATCGTCAAGAAGCTCAAGGCTCTCAAAAAGCAGAAGCTTGATGAAGCGACTGCTCGCAAGACAGCCGAAGACGCCAATCGCAAGCTGAAGAAAGAGAACAAGCAGCAGAAAGAAGAGCTGGAAACCCTGTCCGAATTGAAGGAACAGGCTGCCACTCTGCTTGCCGCTTATCGTGAACTGCGCACTTGGGCAGACGAAGCCGAAGCCAAGAACGCTGATTCCGATCCAGCTCCGAAAGCCGAAGCCAAGCTGCTGTCTGACATCGAGACAACCACTGCGGGTGCTGACGAAGCTGAAGAAGTACGGGAAGCCGCGACAGCGTAATCCCTGTTCCGAGGGCTCATCACGAGCCCTCGGATCCTCCAGTCGTCATACCCAGGGACCCTCTTGCCCATGTCCTCGAGCAGTGAACAGCAGGATCGCAATGATCTCGCACTCGCCTTCAGACTCGCTGAACGCTTCGGATTCCACGAGGGTATCTGCAATCACTTCTCCCTGCGCCTCGATAGCGACGATGAGCGCTACCTGATCAACCCCTATGGGGTTCACTGGTCCCGAATTCAGCCTGAGTCATTGCTGTTGATCGATGGAGACGGCCAGATTCTCTGTGGTAACGGTGCTGTCGAAGACACCGCCCTGTTCATCCACGTGGCCAGTCACCGAGCCAACCCCCGGCACAAGGTGGTTCTCCATACCCATATGCCGTATGCCACAACGCTGACCATGCTCGATGGTGACGCCGGCATCCTGCCCATGACCCACCAGACAGCCATCCGCTTTCACGGTCGCCTGTCTCGAGAACCGGAATACGGTGGCCTGGCACACGATAGTCAGGAAGGTGAGCGCATTGCGCGCAAGGCCGCGAAGTCTCCCGAAATCGACATCATGTTCCTGGCCAACCACGGTGTGGTAGTCAGTGGCAGCAGTGTCTCCATGGCCTTTGATGACCTCTACTATCTCGAACGCGCCTGTCGCCAGCACGTGCTGGCCCTGCAGACTGGCTTGCCACTCAAGGTGATCCCCGACGACGTCGTGGAACGCACCGCCGGTCAGTTCAATCGCGACCTGGCAGAGGCTGCCGAGCAGCATTTTCGTGCTCTGGAGCAGGTTCTCGAGAACAGCCCGAACTTTCATTTCACTTTTTGAACGTCACGAACAGCGTCATGCAGGATACCTGGACACCGTTGCCTGCCGGGGATCGCACGCTGGTACTGGAGTTCGGCCAATCGATCGAGCGTGACATTGTCGATCAGGTCGTCTCCATGGATGCTCGCATCCACGCGGCGATGCGCTCCGGCGAACTGCAGGGCATCGTCGAGACCATTCCGACCTTTCGTTCACTGGCTCTGGTATTCGACCCTCTGAGCATTGTGCCGGACGAATTGATCGAACGCCTGCGCGCCCTGGATCCAGGCACAGCCGGCCAGAGCCTCGATGAGAGCAGCCGCTGGCTGATCCCGGTCCACTACGGCGGACAATCCGGCCCGGACCTCGACTCCGTTGCCGAACTCACCGGACTCTCTGCTGCGCGTGTCATCGAACTGCATCAGGAAACGAGCTTCAAGGTCTATATGCTCGGATTTCTTCCAGGCTTTGCGTTTCTGGGAGACACCCCCAGACAATTGCACCTGCCACGTCGCAGCGAGCCGCGTGTGCGGGTACCTGCCGGCAGCGTGGCCATTGCCAATCAGCTCACCGGGGTCTATCCCTGGGACAGCCCCGGCGGCTGGCACATTCTGGGCAACTGCCCGGTGCCCCTGTTTGACGGCCAATTGGACCCACCCGCCCTGTTCAAGACCGGTGATACCGTCAATTTCCGCGCGATCGACTCTGCCGAGATGCAAACCCTGAAGACCGATATCGACAAGCACCGGTTCGAACGCGCCAGCCTGCTGCAACCGACATCGTGATGAACGAAACCCGCAAAGTGTCAGGCGCGGCGATAAGAATCGAGTCGTCCGGCCTGCTCAGCACACTACAGGACCGTGGCCGCTTCGGCCTGCGGCACCTGGGGGTGCCGTGGTCGGGAGCTCTGGTTCCTGCCTGGCAACAACTGGCCAATGCACTGGTCGGCAACGAGGCGGATAGCTGCATCATCGAAAGTTTCGAAGGTGGGCTGCGCCTGAGCACGGGCGACACCGCCGTGCGGATGGCCGTCATGGCATCCCCCGACATGAAGATGCTGCAACAGCATGGCGACAGCCAAACGCCGATCAAGCCCTGCCGCAGCTACACACTGGCCCCGGAGACTACCGTTACCCTGAGCAGTAGCGGCAGTTTTCGCCATGTCGTCATTGCCTTTCACGGGCTGATTGCTACCGAACAACTCGGCAGTGTATCGACCTACGCCAAGGCTGGACTCGGTGGCATCCACGGTAATGCCCTGTCGGCCGGCGATCAGCTGACAGTGACGCCACCACCACCGGGGCCCGAATCCGGCTGCGAGGACCCCATGCTGAATCACTACCGCAGCCCTCGCCTGCGCGTTGTCCTCGGCCCACAGGACGATCATTTCTCGGCCAACGGAATCAGGACTTTCCTGAACGATGAATATCAGCTGAGCACTGAGGTCGATCGCATGGGTGCGAGGTTGTCAGGCCCGGCACTCGAACATCGGGATGCTGCCGCCCGCGATATCGTGTCGGATGCCATCGTTCCCGGTTCCATTCAGGTACCTGGCAATGGCCAGCCCATCGTGTTACTCAATGATGCTCACACTGCCGGGGGTTATCCGAAAATCGCAACCGTGATTTCCATCGACTTGCCGCTACTGGGATTACAGCGACCCGGCAGTGCCTTGCACTTCGAAGCTGTCAGCGTGACCTCGGCCATCGAGGCTGTTCGCACTCAGGCAGCCACCCTGCAAGATGCCATTGGAAGGATCAAACCGATTCGCGATAATACGCTCAGCACAGCGACCCTGCTTGCCCATAACCTGATAGATGGTGTGACCGACGGCCTGCTCCCCTGATGCCCCGGTCTGTCATCGAACAGACTTTTTCTGTCCGGGAGATACTGACTCATGTTGCTCAATCTGAATGCCGACCTGGGTGAATCCTTTGGTCCATGGACCATGGGAGATGACCAGCGGCTGCTGAGAGTTGTCGATTCAGCCAATGTGGCCTGTGGATTCCACGCCGGTGATCCACTGGTCATGAGCCATACCATCACGGCAGCACGCGAGGCGGGTGTCAGTATCGGCGCTCATCCGGGATTTGCAGATCTGCAAGGTTTCGGACGCCGGCCGATGAAACTAGCAGCTGGAGAGCTCAGGGCACTGGTTCAATACCAATTGGCCGCTCTGGATGGCGTCAGTCGCAGCATGGGACTCAGAATGAGTCACGTCAAACCGCACGGCGCACTCAACAACATGGCCTGCGAAGATCGCGACATGGCCGATATCGTGGTTCAGGCCGTCAGCGATTACGACAACACGCTGATATTTCTGGCACCCGTCATGTCACAACTGGCTGCGGCTGCTACCGAAGCCTCACTGAACACTGCACTGGAAATATTTGCCGACCGTGCCTACACCGCCACGGGCACCCTTGTCTCCAGGGGTAAACCTGGGGCTGTGCTGGAGAGCGCCGCAGATTGCATCGCTCATGTGAAAGGGATGATCGAGGCCCGGGGTATCGTCACCGAAGACGGGGACGTGCTACCCACGGAATTTCACAGCATCTGCGTGCATGGTGACAATGCACACGCCGTGGATACCGCTCAGCAGATCAGAACAGAACTACTGAATCAGGGCCATGAACTACTCAGCCTGCCAGAAATCATGCAGCGCAGCTGAGCCTGTTCTGCGATCAGATGTCAGCAGTTTCCACTGACGATGGACCGCGCATCGAGTTCGAGTTGGCTGAATGATGCGAATCGCTGTCCGCCGTGCGCCGATTGTTCAGATCGATATTCTCACGCAGGCTGCCGTGCTGTTTGGCACAATCCGGTGTATGCCCCGATTCAGGACGTTCGCTGGATTTGACTGGCGAGACCTTCTTGAAACAGGTCTCTGTTACTTCTTCCGACATCAATGCACCCATCGAAATACCGATGGCTGATGTGACCTTGCGCAACAAGGCAATCGACATATTGCCCTGCCCTGATTCCAGCTGCGCCAGGTAGCGTTCGGAAACGGTTGACACCTCTGCCAGTCGTTTCCTGGACATGCTCTTGCGAGCTCTTTGCTGCCTTACTCGCTGGCCGACAACCTGAAGAAAATCCTCGGTTGATAGCTCGTCAAGGACAGGGGCAGCGGGCTGTGTGAAGTCCGGTGTAATCATCTGATATTTGCTCCATTTGTGAAAGAAACTCATTATTCTTTTTCACATAGGTACAATATCACGTCAAACCAGCCTCAGAAAAGTGATTTGAACAACATTTAACATTTGAAGACGATCTTTAACGAGATTTGCTGTCTCGTTATCACAAATTTCAACAGCTTGCAGTCAGTCGTCAAGTAATTGACGAGCACGTACCAATCGTGCCGCTTCGTCACTGCCATCACCCACTGATGCCTCCAGAGCCGCAATCTGACGAACCCTGCCAGCAGCCCGACGACGAATCATGATGTACACCGCAGCCAGACCTGTGAGTAGCAGGACAAACGGCCCCAGCCACAGGATTGCCGTCTTGCTGCTGAATCTGGGGCGGTAGAAAACGAACTCACCATAACGGGCAACCAGATATTCATCGATGTCCGCCTTGCCCTTGCCCTCCAGGATCTGCTCCCGGATTTCACGACGCAGATCAGCGGCCAGTGAGGCGTGAGAATCAGCCAGGTTCTGGTTCTGACATTTCAGACAGCGATATTCACGCAGCAGCGAATGAAACAGCGCTGCCTGCTCAGGCGTATCGAAAGTCACCGTCTCTTCGGCTGCCTGTGTCGCCAGCGGAGCGAACAGACACAACAACACACTTATCAGCAGGGAAATCCGGAACACCTTCATGAGCTGGTCTCAGCCATCAGTTCGTCGATAAGCGGTAGTACCTTCTCCTGCATCGAAGCTCTGTCCAACGGGCCGACATGTTTGTATCGAACCACACCGTTACGATCGATCAGGAAGGTTTCGGGCACGCCGTAGACGCCGAAATCGAGCCCGACATCACCGCGTTGATCATCCAGCACCTCGGCAAAGGGATTGCCAAGCCGCGCCAGCCAGGGCAATGCATCCTGCGGCTGGTCCTTGTAGTTGAGACCGACAACCGGAATGGGGCGCTCCCCAGCCAGCTCGATCAGCACTGGATGCTCCTGTACGCAGGGTCCACACCAGCTGGCCCAGACGTTCAGAACCCAGACCTTGCCATCCATCTCCTGACTGTCGAACTGCCCGTCACTGGCGGGCAGTTTATCGACCACGAATGCCGGCGCTGCCTTGTCGATCAGCGGTGAAGGCAATTCTGACGGATCCAGAGTCAGGCCCTTGGCCAGAAAGCCGGCCAGCGCCAGAAACAACACCAGAGGCAGTAATTTGAGTGCAAGGCTCATCAGCTATCAGCCCCACCAGTTCGCGTGGTGCCGCTTGTCGCCGTTGCCATGGACGCCATTGCCTGCCCTGAGGCCAGATCCCGCTTGTCTGCGGCCTTCTCACGAACGCCAGCCTTTTGCTTGATACTCACACTGCGATAACGTCGATCGAGTGCCGCGAGCAATCCACCCACCGCCATGAAGATCGTACCCAGCCAGATCCAGCGGATGAATGGCTTGGTCTGTATTCGAACACTCCAGACCTTGTTGCTGGCGTCCAGCGGCTCGCCCATGGCGATGAACAGATCACGCGCCAGATTGCCATCGATACCCGCTTCGGTCATGCCATCGCGCCGCACATCATAGACGCGCTTCTGCGAACGGATGACACCCACATCACGACCATCCTGCTCTACCTGGAACCTGGCCTCGGCCGCACTGTAGTTGGGCCCGCGTACCTCTTCCATTGAAGCAAAGGTGAAGGTGTAGCCGCCCATGGTGTGCGTATCATTGATCTCCATGCGCACCGTTTGCTCCTCGGTGTAGATGGAAGTCAAGGCAACGCCGACAGTGAAGACCGCAAGTCCCAGGTGAGCCACGCTCATTCCCCAGAACGCCGCCGGTGTATGCATGACCGCAGACAGGCGTTTACGCTTGTTCCTGACACGATAGAAAATGCCATACAGGGTCGTGACCGTCACCCAGATAGCCAGTGCCAGAGTGGCCACCGCGCTGAGACGGAATTCCAGCAGCTGTGATGTCAGCAATGCTGCCAGTACAACGCTGGCAACCGCCAGTATCACCAGCATGGTGGAGCGACCCGCCAGACGGTCACGCTTCCAGTTGAGCATGGCGCCGACACCGACCAGCAGCAGAATGGGCAGCATCAGCGGTACGAAGACGGCATTGAAGTACTGTTCGCCCACCGACATCTTGCCAAATCCCAGCGCATCGACGAACAGGGGGTACAGCGTACCGAGCAGCACCGCAGCACTGGCCACGACCAGCAGGATGTTGTTGATCAGCAAACCGGTTTCCCGCGATACCAGCTCGTAACTGGCCGTCGATACCAGTTTGTTGGCACGTATGGCGTACAGCAGCAGGGAACCACCCACGACTACGCCCAGAAACAGCAGGATGAACAGGCCACGAGTCGGATCAGAGGCGAAGGAATGTACCGAAGTCAGCACACCCGAACGGACCAGAAAGGTGCCCAGCAGACTCAGGGAGAATGCCAGCACGGCCAGCAATACGGTCCAGGCCTTGAATACCCCCCGTTTTTCCGAGGCAGCCAGAGAATGAATCAGCGCCGTGCCCACCAGCCACGGCATGAAGGAGGCATTTTCCACCGGATCCCAGAACCACCAGCCACCCCAGCCAAGCTCGTAATAGGCCCAGTAGCTACCCAGTGAAATGCCTATTGTCAGAAACAACCAGGCTACATTGGTCCAGGGTCGCATCCAGCGTAGCGTCGCAGCATCCAGCTGACCATCCACCAGAGCAGCGATGGAAAAGGCGAAGGCCACTGCAAAGCCCACATACCCCATGTACAGCATGGGCGGATGTATCGCCATGCCCGGGTCCTGTAGCAGAGGGTTCAGCGAGGCACCATCCAGAGGTACCGGAAAGATGCGTTCGAAGGGGTTGGAGGTCAACAGACCGAACCGCAGGAAGCCGATACTGATCAGTCCCAGAACCGACAGTACACGTGCCAGCAGAACCTGCGGCAGAGAGCGACTGAACACGGCAACGGCTCCGGTCCAGACAGCCAGAATGAAACACCAGAACAGAATGGAGCCTTCGTGACCGCCCCAGACACCGGATATGCGGTACATCAGCGGCAAGGACAGATTGCTGGTGTTGGCCACATAGAGCACGCTGAAATCGTGCGAAATGAAGCTCCAGGTCAGACAGGCATAGGCCAGGAAGGCAAAAAACAGCTGCGCGGCGGCGGCTGGTCTGGCCATGTCCATCCAGCCAGAGCGGCCAGTGAAACTGCCGATCAGCGGTATCACAGCCATGACCACGGCCGTACACAGTGCCAGAATAAGGGCGAATTGCCCGAGCTCGGGGATCATGGCTCGACTACCGTCTTGCTGTCATAAGTGGCAGCTGTATCAGGCATCTTGCCAGCCCGCTCCAGCGCATCGGCAACTTCCGGAGGCATGTAGTTTTCATCATGCTTGGCCAGCACTTCGCTCGCTTCGAAGGTGCCTGCTTCATCAATGGCTCCCATTGCCACGATGCCCTGCCCTTCCCGGAACAGATCCGGCAAGATGCCTGAAAAGGTGACCGGGATGGTCTTCTCGTAATCGGTCAGTTCGAAATGCACATCCAGACTCTCCTGATTGCGCTCCACACTGCCATCCACCACCATGCCACCGACCCGAAACGGCTTGCCAGGCTTGACAGCACCTGCCGCGACGTCCGACGGCGAATGAAACAGCATGATGTTCTCCCGGAAAGCGTTGACGCCGAATGCCGCGGCTGCGGCCACGCCACACAGCATCACGCTCACCAGAATCAGGCGTTGCTTGCGTTTGGGAGTCATGATTTGCGTTTCCGTTGTTGAGCCCGCCGAATGGTACTGACACGCACCTTGCGAGACTGCAGTGCCGACCAGAGCACCACGCCTCCCAGCAGGATCAGGGCAAATGAATAGGAGGTCCACACATAGAATGCGTAGCCACCCATGTTAAGGAATTCGACCATCTTAGTTCCCCGTCTCCGCGTTTAGTTCGGCGACCCAGCTGGCACGACTCTCCCGCGACAGTATCAGCGTCCTCATCCGAATCATCAGGTTGTGGAAATACAGCAGCTGGAAGGCCAGGGCCATCAACAACAAGGGGCGCAGCATGCTGATATGCATCGAGGGCTTGCCCAGTTTGGTGATGGTGGCTGGTTGGTGCAGCGTGTTCCACCACTCCACACTGAAGTGAATGATGGGTATGTTGACGACACCGACAACCGCCAGTATGGCCGCAGCCCTTGCCGAACCTTGCGGCGTATCGAGAGCCCCGCGTAGCGCCATGTAACCCAGATACAGGAACAGCAGCAGCAGTTCGGATGTCAGTCGTGCATCCCAGATCCACCAGGTTCCCCACATGGGTTTGCCCCAGAAGGAACCGGTCAGCAGTGCCACTGCCGTGAAGGCCGCACCGATAGGCGCGGAGGCTTCGGCCACCACATCGGCAATCTTCAGGCGCCAGATCAGGAAAATGGCACTGGATGTGGCCATGACCACATAGGCGAACATCGACATCCAGGCAGCAGGCACGTGGATGTAGATGATTCGGTAGCTGTCTCCCTGCTCGTAATCAGCCGGCGCGACGACCAATCCCAGGTACAGACCAATGGCCAGGCTCAACAGGCACAAGCCGCCGAACCAGGGGGCTAATCGCCCCGCCAGGCGATACATGAATGGCGCTGAGCCAAATCGGTGAATCCACTGAAACAATCTGATATTTTCCTGTAGTCCAACGGGCCTAGTTTAGCTGGAAATACGAGTGGAGGCGGCATTCGGACCTTGCAAAGCAACCTGCGGAAACGATAGCTTGACCCTGGTCAAGACAATGACAGCGGGATCGCTTCCGCAGGGTCAGGCGTCAAGTTTTCAACGCCCCGCAGCGACACCGACTCTCAGCGCACCAGCGATGGCCAGCGGCGCCAGTGAAACCGACAGAAAGACGATGGCGAACAGCAGGGACAGATGCGCCGACGTTTCAAGACCCATGCCTGCTGCCGCCACCGCACCACTGCCGAATATCAGAACCGGTACCGTCAATGGCAACACCAATAGAGACAACAGGACACCGCCCTGGTTCAGACTGACAATGAGCGCGGCACCGATGGCGCCGATGAAGCTCAGACTCAGCGTTCCAAGCAACAGACTGGCGATCAATATCCCGTAGGCACCTTCTGGTAGCTGCATCATCAATCCCAGCAGGGGTGACAGCAAGACCAGTGGCAAACCACTGGTCACCC
The DNA here is from genome assembly GCA_965367215.1 of uncultured Granulosicoccus sp. Taxonomy (GTDB): domain Bacteria; phylum Pseudomonadota; class Gammaproteobacteria; order Granulosicoccales; family Granulosicoccaceae; genus Granulosicoccus. The sequence goes on along the minus strand of CBDUIJ010000036.1, from coordinate 15,442 downwards.
AGTGAGCCATCACCTTGCCCATGACCATGACCGTCAGGGGGTGACCGCTGAGTACCATCTGTTCCAGCGTGCCATCCCGAAAATCATTGGCGAACAGGGCATCCAGCGACAGCATCATGGCCAGCAGAGCGCTGACCCACAGCACGCCGGGGGCAATGGTTGCCAGCATATTGGGCCCCGGACCAATCCCCAGCGGGAACAGGGTCACCACGATGACGAAGAACAACAGAGGGTTGAGCCATTGCCCAGCCGAGCGAATGGCCAGTTTCATGTCGCGCCTGAACACACGCAGGAAAATGGTGGCAATGCCGGCTGAGGCACGGGTACTGGGTTGCGCTGTCACTGGCTTCGATTTCTGCTACTGGTCGCCGGCCAGCTGTATGGTCTGCACCGGAAGAGGGTCAAAGGAGAGAGACTGATGAGTGGTGAACATCACGGCACCGCCCTCACCCACATGGCGCTGGATCTCGGCCTGTACCCAGCCATAACCGTTGGCATCCAGCGACGTCAGCGGTTCATCCAGCACCCACAGGGTAGCTGACTGCAGCCGCAAGCGCGCCAATGATACGCGACGTTGCTGGCCAGCCGACAGCGCAGCACTGGGCAGATCGATACGTTCGCCGATACCGAGTTCATTCAGCACCTGCTGAATCAGCAGTCTTGCCGATGATTCTCCCCCTTCGCCCGAACTGAGTTCAGGACACAATGAAAGCAGGTTTTCCAGAGGTGTCAGCCCCGCCGTGATGCCTGCCTTGTGACCCAGATAGATCAGGCTGGCGTGTAATTCATCCTGTGCACGGCGTACCGGCTCACCACGCCAGAAGATCTCGCCTTCATCGAATTCGGCAAGGCCGATCAGGGCTCTGAGCAAGGTGGTCTTGCCGCTGCCATTGCTGCCCTGAATCTGCACGATGCTGCCGGCGCGCACGCACACATCCACCTCATCGACCAGCAGATGCTCACCGCGCCAGATGCTCATCCCTGTGGCACTGAGCAGAACCGGCTGCTCAGTCATGTGAATCGTCATTGTCCGGAGCATCCAGTGGCATGAAACAACCGCAGGACATGACGCCCAGACGACCATCCCGCTCTTCGGCCAACTCGGCCAGTTCCAGGAAAACGGCTCGACTGATCAGAGCCTGCAAACGATCTCGAACCAGAACATAGGGTGCCGGCTCGGCATCGGGCTGCTGATAATGCACCTGAATCGGATGCTGTTCATCGGCCACCACACTCTCGCCCAGGTTGGTCGTGAAAACCAGCGCCGGTTCGTCATCCTGCAGACGTCGCTCCAGCAGCACGGCGGTGAACGGTGCGTCTTCCACGGCGATGCGCAGTCGCTCCTGCGGGGTCACCAGATAGATGTCATCACCGTCCTTGCGCAACACGGTGGAAAACAGCTTGACCATGCGCGATCGATCGATTCGAGACCCTTCGTAGAACCAGTCTCCGTTACGCGCAATGCGCATATCGATATCACGCGTAAGCTCGGGCTGCCAGGTATTCACCGGCGGCAAGGCCCGCGTTGACAGCGCATCCACGATAGCCGTCAGATAGGAAGACCCTGAGTCGCTCACGCGCAGATCCCTGTGAGCACAGACGACGCAGAAATACAGACCTGCAGACCCCTCTCATGGGACGGCACTGACCCCTTGTCTGGCTCACAAAGTAGCTTGTCGCTGTTCATCACGTGAATCTCTTGTGCTGGGGACGGATCATGGCTGCTGGCTCGGACCGTCTGGATCCGCCTGCCTGACAAGGATACTACCGACCGCTGGCGAAATCGGCAGTCGGCTCACTGATCGGGCGTGGCTGCCCCTCGGCATCGATGGCCACGAACGTGAACAGGCCTTCGGTGACCTGCTCCTCGACGGCCAACTGACGGCGCCGCACCCAGGTCTCGACATTGACAGTCACCGAGGTTCGCCCGATGGAGTGCGTGGCGCAGTAGCAACTGACCTCATCACCCACATTGACCGGTTTGTAGAACTTCATGCCGGTGACCGCCACCGTTGCCACCCGCCCCTGCGCCACGTACAGGGCGTAGGTACCACCGGCCAGATCCATCTGCGACAGGATCCAGCCACCGAAGATGTCACCATTCGGATTGGTATCTGCCGGCATGGCGATCGTGCGCAATGAGGGCGGGGTTCTGTCCCGGTCAATGTCCAGAACGCCCGCTCGAATCGTTGAATGACTCATTATCCCTGTTCGTAATCTCGCTTGTCGTCGACCACCAGGCCATCATCCGGCAAGGATTGCACAATGGAGGCGACTCCGCTCAGGTTGGTCAGTCGCTTGAGTGTTGCTGCCAGTGCCTGTGCATCCGGACCACCCTCAGCCGCATTCGGCTCCTTCAATGTCACGGCCAGGCTCATGACATCGCGATCCTGCTCGCGTGTCACTGTCAGGCGCCAGCGCGCCACTTCCGGATGTGCCTCGGGCAGTGTCTGCAGTTGCAACGGGTCGACGAACATGCCTCTGACCTTGGCACGCTGATCGGCCCGCCCCATCCAGCCACGCAGCCGCATCTGCGTGCGACCACAGGGACTGGCCTCCGGCAATTGGGCCGACAGGTCACCGGTGGCAAATCGCAGCAATGGATAAACCGGGGACAACCTTGTAACAACCACCTCGCCAACCTCGCCTTCCGCCACGGGGGTTGAGGTGCCGGGCACGACAATCTCGACGATCAGATTCTCGTTGACCAGCATGCCCGGATGGACTTGTCCATCAGTGGCTGTCTCATAGGCAATGACGCCCAGATCTGCCGTGGCATAGCATTGCTGTACATGAATACCCTGCTCGGCATAGCGCTCACGCATTGCCGGAAACAGAGCACCGCCGGAGACCATGGCACGTTGCAACGATGACAGCGGCTGATTGTCATTGACCGCCTGATCGAGCAGCGTCTGCAGGTAATCGGGCGTACCGACATAGACCTGAGCCGCAAACTGTCGGATCGCCTGAACCTGAGCTTCCGTGCCACCAACGCCTGCCGGGAACACGATACCACCCAGAGCTCTGGCGCCCTCATCAAGAATGAAGCCACCGGGTGTCAGATGATAGGAAAACGCATTGTGAATTCGATCGCCACGACGAATGCCGGCCGCATGCAGGGCGCGAGCAGCCTGCCAGGGATCGCTACCCGGTAGCTGTGGTTCCCAGACAGGTCCCGGTGACATGAATACCCGCTGACCTTCCAGCGCCGCAAGGTTGACGAAATCACCGAATGGCGGTGTCTGCTGCTGGGCCTGCATCAGTGTCTGCTTGCGCAGTATCGGCAGTTGCTGCAGCGCCGCCCTGTCATTCACGGCCAGTAGCGAATGTCCTTCGAGGTGACGCGCCAGACCCGGACAGGTGCGGGCGGCCTCATCCAGGCGAGCGCCAAAGCCGTCAAACAGCCGGGTTTCTCGCTCGTCGGGGGTGAGTGTATCGAGTTCATCAAACATCGGTAGAAGTGCCGTTATTGCATTGTTGTATCAAGCCAGCCATCGTTTGCGCCGCTTGTAGTGTTTTACGTCCCGGAAACTGCGACGCCCCTCGCCACCTGTGCCCAGATAGAATTCCTTGACATCGGCATTCTCGCGCAAGGCAGGACCGTCACCATCGAGCACGACCCGACCGGATTCCAGGATATAGCCGTAGGTTGCGTACTTGAGAGCTATATTGGTGTTCTGTTCGGCCAGCAGGAATGATACGCCGGTATCCTGATTCAGCTGGCGCACGATATCGAAGATCTCCTCGACCAGCTGAGGTGCGAGCCCCATCGAAGGCTCATCAAGCAGAATCATCGCAGGGCGGGACATCAGTGCCCGGCCAATGGCGCACATCTGCTGTTCGCCACCCGAGGTATAACCCGCCTGTGAACTGCGGCGTTCGCGCAGCCGTGGAAAATAGTCATAGACCATCTCCATGTCCTTGCGAATCGCCGCAGCCCCGTCCTTGCGGGTAAAGGCCCCGGTCAGCAGGTTCTCATGGATGCTCAGATGACCGAAACAATGACGGCCTTCCATGACCTGAATACAGCCGCGCCGCACCAGTTCGTTGGGAGAGAGGTCCTGAACCTCCTCCCCCCGAAACTCGATATTGCCCTTGGTCACCACGCCACGTTCAGCCTGCAACAGGTTGGAAATGGCTTTCAGAGTCGTGGTCTTGCCGGCGCCATTGGCACCCAGCAAGGCCACGATCCCACCCTTGGGCACATGCAGCGAAACGCCCTTGAGCACGAGTATGACGTGGTCATAGATGACCTCGATGTTATTCACACTCAGGATGTTTTCACTGACTTCTGGCTTGGAAGCTTGCATGTGCTGAGGTTCCCTCTGGGTAACTGGCGTCTGGCTCAACCGCAGGTCTGTGCCTGCCAGTTCGGCTTGTCGGATACATAGGCTTCGGCCGCCTCTTCCAGCATCGGACGGACAACATCACTCATGGGTGGAATCAGATCTGAAATCTTCTCCCAGTTCGAACCGTTCCACTGCTGGATGAAGATGGAGCCACCGCCCTCATGGTCCTCACAGGATCCCTTTACCTCACCGGTAAAACCGGGCAAACCCAGTTCAGTCAGTCGCGCCTCGGTCAGATCGATCGCTTCCAGGCCATCGCGCATGTCGGCACCCGTGATGATCTTCTTGCCGCTCATGTCCTGCGCCACTCGTATGCCTTCGGCCAGAATGACCGCGTTGAACAGTCCCCGGTTGTAGAGAACATTGCCGACATCATCTTCCGAGGCCACCTTGCTCATGCCCTTCTTCACGACATGTGTCAGTACGTCCTGCAGGGCCGGGAAATCCTGACCGATACCGGAGAAGTTGGCTGCCAGATAACCCTTGCCGGCCTCGCCTACGGCATTCAGATCATTGTTCGAACCTGCCCACCAGTTACCGATGAAACGATCCAGCGGAAAGCGGATCTTGGCTGCTTCCTTGATGGCTGTCGGATTCATGGCACCCCAGCCCCACATGATCATCCAGTCAGGTCGTTCCTTGCGCACATTCAGCCATTGTGAAGACTGGTTCTGCATCTCCTTCACACCCACGGGGAATTTGGCCACCTCGAATCCCATTGTTTCAGCCAGCTGATCCAGCAGTGGAATGGGTTCCTTGCCGTAGGCCGCATCCAGATAGATGAAGCCGATCTTCTGTCCCTTGACGCCACCATTTTCATCGATGTACTTGATGATCGAGGACAACTGACTCCAATAGGATGCCGGATAGACGAAGGTCCACGGGAACTTGTCGCCGGCTGCCGCCGCTGACAAGCCATAGCCCATGGAAAAGATGGGGATTTCGTCAATCGGCGCCTTGGGAACCAGGGCCAGCGTGATCCCGGTGGACAAGGGACTGTAGGCCAGTGCACCCTTGTCCTTGGTCGCTTCATAGCATTCGACACCCTTCTGGGCGTTGTAGGCCGTCTCGCACTCATCGACCACGATGCGCACCCCGTTGATACCGCCATCACGCTCATTGAGCATATTGAAGTAATCGGCATAGCCGTCGGCAAACGGCGTACCGCCACCGGCAAACGGGCCGGTGCGATAGGTCATTGATGGAACGTACAGGGAGTCCTGCGCCTGGGCGACAGGTATCCAGCTACTGGCGGCAAGCATGCCTGCGGCCAGCGTGATCAGTGTTCTTGTTGTCATACGATTCTCCTTGGGTGGTGATACTGCTACTGCAATGTGGTGATGCAGTTTTATCGAAAGCTTGTGTGGTACGTGGTGACGTGAATACTGCGGTGCTACGTGGTGAATTGAAAATTGCCGAAATGCGGCGGGTCTGAAACCCGTTTCGATTCGGGGTGCATTGAAATCAGTTACTGGAATACGGGAACGGCCATGTTCTGAGTTTTTCCTTGCCGATCTGCCAGAGCCTGGCCAGTCCGTGCGGTTCGACAATGAGGAAGAAGATGATCAACACGCCGATGATGATATTGGACACATGTTCCGTGGTGGCGGCTATCACGTCCAGCCCGAGCATTTGCGGCAAGGCACGAATGGCGATCGGCAGGATCCAGATGAAAGCTGCTCCCATGAAGCAGCCCAGCAAGGAACCCATGCCACCGATGATCACCATGAACAGCACCAGCAGCGAATGATTGATATCAAAGGCTTCGGCTTCGGCCGAGCCAATCCAGAAGAAAACCATCAGAGCGCCAGCCACACCACAGTAATAACTGGAGAAGGCAAACGCTGACAACTTTGCGTACAGAGGCCGCACGCCCATCAGTTCGGCTGCAATATCCATGTCCCGAATCATCATCCAGCTACGACCGATGCGACCGCGCAGGACATTGGCGGCCACCAGCGTCATCAGGGCCACCAGCGATACGATGACCAGGTAACGCACCGTCGGCGAAGCTGACGCACCGGTAATGGCAATGTCGAACAACTTGCGCTGCGGCACTTCGATGGCGCCGGAATCATTGTAGTTGTACAGCCAGCCGATACGGATGAAACACCACTCCAGAAAGAACTGTGCAGCCAGCGTCGTGATCGCCAGATAAAGGCCCTTGATGCGCAGACTCGGCAGACCGAACACGACACCGACAGCCGCCGAGAAGATCCCCGAAAGCAGCACCATGAACAGGATGTTGATGTCCGGAAAGTACGTGGTGAGTTTGTAGCAGGCATAAGCCCCGACCCCCATGAAGGCGCCGGTACCCAGCGACAACTGCCCGGCGTAGCCGGTCAGGATATTCAGTCCCACTGCCGCCAGCGTGAAGACCAGGAACGGGATCATGATGGAGCCGATGAAGAAGTCACTCGCCAGCAATGGCACAGCGACAAAAGCCACCAACAGGATCAGACCCAGGCCGATTCGATCCTGCCGGATCGGTAACAGGGCCTGATCTGCGGCATAGCTCGTCTTGAACTGACCCGCTTCACGATAGAACATGCATACCTCCGGCTGTTTGTAAACGAAGGCGCTCGGGGTTCACGTCACCCATATCCTGCAGATGCTTGTCACACACGTTCGATGATCCTCTCGCCAAACAGCCCCTGCGGGCGAAACAGCAGGAAGATCAGTGCCAGCACATAGGCAAACCAGGCCTCGACCCCACTACCGAACAATGCTCCCCAATAGACCTCGAACAGCTTTTCACCGATACCGATGATCAGACCACCCACGATCGCACCCGGTATGGAAGTGAATCCCCCGAGGATCAATACGGCCAGAGCTTTCAGGGCAATGATCTCGAGGGCGAATGACACCTCCGAGCGGGCGCCCCACATGATGCCGGTTACCAGCGCCACGATACCGGACGCGAACCAGACGATCGCCCAGATCTGATGCAGGGAAATACCCACTGACAGTGCCGCCTGGTGATCATCGGCCACCGCTCGCAAGGCCCGACCTATCCGTGTTTTCGAGAAGAACAGCGCCAGCGCCAGCACCATGATCAAGGCAACGACGGTAGCTGCGATATCGATATGCTGGAAGATGACGATGCCATCGAACACTTCCCAGTCGGTGGACCCGGTGGGCAGACCCAGTTCCTCGGTGATCATCGGCTTGGGTTCGCCGCCGAAAAGCAATTGACCGACCCCTTTGAGCACCAGTGTCAGGCCGATGGTTGCCATCAGCAGTATGGCGTCGTGCTGATTGACCAGTTTGCGCAGTACCAGACGCTCGACGCCGATTGCCAGCAAGCCCATGATTCCCAGGGCCAGGATTACCGCAAGCCATGCCGGTACGCCCATGCCGTGCAGACTCACCAGTGCCAGGGCTGCAAAAACCACCATGATGCCCTGGGCAAAGTTGAAGACACCCGATGCCTTGTAGATCAGTACAAAGCCGAGCGCGATCAGCGAATACAGAACACCGGCGACAAAGCCTTCCCAGACGACCTGCAGGAAAAAATCGGGATAGGCAACCATCTCGATGAATGGGGAGACGAATATGCTGTGCAACATTTCCATCAGTGAGCCACTCCCAGGTAGGCGTCGATCACTTCCTGGCTGGCCTGCACTTCCGTTGGCGTGCCATCCGCGATCTTCTTGCCGTAGTCGAGTACCACCACGCGATCAGCCAGATCCATGACGACACCCATGTCGTGCTCGATCAGCGCGATCGTCGTGCCGAATTCGGAATTCAGGTCGATGATGAAGCGGCTCATGTCTTCCTTTTCTTCCAGGTTCATGCCTGCCATGGGTTCATCCAGCAACAACAACTCCGGTTCCATGGCCATCGCCCGCCCCAGCTCTACCCGCTTCTGCAGGCCGTAGGGCAAACGCCCGACCGGTTGCTTCCTGATATGCGCGATTTCCAGAAAGTCGATGATTTCCTCGACACGTCGGCGATGCTGGATCTCCTCGTTGCGTGCCGGTCCCAGGTGGATGACCTGCCACAGAAAACCGCGGTGCATCTTCAGTGAACGGCCCGACATGATGTTGTCCAGCGTACTCATACCCTTGAACAGGGCCACGTTCTGAAAGGTTCTGGCAATACCGGAGGCCGCGGCCTGATACGGCTTCATGCGGCGACGCTGCTTGCCGCGAAAATTGATGATGCCTTCCTGCGGATGGTAGAAGCCGTTGATGATGTTCAGCAAGGATGTCTTGCCGGCACCATTGGGACCGATGATGGCCCGCACCTCGCCCTCCATGATGTTGAAGGAGATATCGGTAACCGCCTGCACGCCACCAAATGACAGTGAGACATTCTCGACACTCAACAGCTCGGTCGTATACTGGCTGGATGTTTCGTTCACGGGCTTGCTCGCTGTCAGGTCCATGGAAGATCGGTCTTGGTCGGCATTCGACCCGCTGTGCTCATCGGCCGATACCTGCTTGCCGGTCGGCATTCAGGACGCCTGCGCCAGTGGTGCACGGGCCCCCACGGTACACAGGCGTACATCTGCTTCGATGGTCCCCTTGCGCCCGTCCTCGAAAACAACCGTGGTCGACACGAACTGGCTGTCCTGGTCCGAGTAAAGCGCTTCGATCAATGGCTGATAGCGCTCGTTGATGAATTTTCGGCGGACCTTCTGAGTGCGGGTCAACTCGCCATCATCAGCATCCAGCTCCTTGTGCAATACCAGGAAACGGCGAATGCAGGCTCCGGCAACTCGTGGCTCCGCCAGCAGATCCCGGTTGACCTCCTCGATATGCGATTCGATCATGTCGTAGACCTGTGGGTGCCCGGCCAGCTCCTGATAGGAGGCGTAGACAATATTGTTGCGCTCCGCCCAGTTGGCAACCGAGGTCAGGTCGATATTGACGAAAGCCGACACGTAGTCACGCTGATCACCGAAGGCCACGACTTCCTTGACCGCAGGAAAGAATTTCAGCTTGTTCTCGATGTACTTCGGCGGAAACAGGCTGCCATCATTGAGCTTGCCGACGTCCTTGGCGCGATCGATGATGCGCAGATGCCCCTTGTCATCGATGAAGCCCGCATCACCGGTCAATACCCAACCATCGGGCGTCTTGGTCGTCGCAGTCGCCTCGTCATTCTGGTAATAGCCCATGAAGACACCCGGTGAGCGATACAGCACCTCACCGTTCTCGGCGATGCGTATTTCAACGTCCAGTGACGGCGTACCGACCGTATCGGCATCGATCTGCCCATCGGGCTGGGCCGTGATATAGACACTGGCCTCGGTCTGCCCGTAGAGCTGTTTGAGATTGATTCCCAGCGAGCGATAGAAGCGGAATATGTCAGGGCCGATCGCCTCCCCGGCGGTGTAGGCCACACGCACCTTGGACATGCCGAGACGATTCTTCAGAGGGCCATAGACCATGAAGTCACCCAGCGCGTAATGCAGGCGTGCCGTCAGCGGCAGTGACTTGCCATTGAGCACATCCTCACCGTAGCGTCGGGCCACACGAATGAAGTGATCGAACATGAGCCGCTTGAGGCGACTGGCATCTTCCATGGCCACCGTGATGGAGGTCAACAAGGATTCGAAGACTCTGGGTGGTGCAAAGAAATAGCTGGGAGCAATTTCCCGACGATCGGCCGCGATGGTGTCGAGACTCTCTGGACAGCACACGCAATAACCTGCCGTCAGCGACTGGCCGTAACTGAAGACATGGTCACCGACCCAGGCCAGAGGCAGATAGGCGATGATTTCCTCATCGACACCCAGATTGTCGAAGGTGTTGGCATTGATGGACGTCACGATGAGGTTTCGATGCGAGAGCATCACGCCCTTGGGCCGCCCGGTAGTTCCGGAGGTGTACAACATCACGCACAGCTGATCGGCGTCCAGTTTGTCAATGCCCGTACGCCATTGCACCGCCTGATGCCGATCCCGCTCAAGCAACTTGAGACCCAGTTGCTGAACAGCCTCGATCGACAGAATCCTGTTTTCATCGTAGCCACGCATGCCGCGTGGCTCGTCATACAGGATCTGCGCAAGCAGAGGCAGTTGCTCCTGAACCGAGACAACCTTGTCGACCTGTTCCTGATCCTGACATACGGCAAAGCGCACACCGGCATGCTCGAGCACATAGACCATTTCCTCGGCCACGGCATCGGCATACATGGGTACCGGGACACCACCGATGGACTGGATGGCAGCAAAGGACCAATACAACTTTGGTCGGTTATTGCCAATTATTGCAACCTTGTCCCCTTCCTGCAGACCCAGTTCCTTCAGACCCAGGGCATAGGCCTGCACTTGAGTGCAGACCTCATCCCAGGTCCATTCATGCCATATACCCAAGTCCTTGTGGCGCATGGCCACGCGATCAGCATATTGCTCGGCATTGCGAAGCAAATAGTGCGGCAGGCTGGGCAATGATTGCATGGCTGTCAGTCAGTGTCTGGCTTCATGGCAAGAGTACCTTAGTGACGCCGCCAGTGTAAGCCTGTAGTGCTTCCGGCACCTCGACGCTGCCATCAGCCTGCTGATAATTCTCCAGTACGGCGATCAGCGTTCTGCCCACTGCCAGCCCGGAACCATTGAGAGTATGCAACAGCTCTGTCTTGCGAGTTGCCGGATCGCGAAAGCGTGCCTGCATGCGGCGCGCCTGAAAATCCGTGCAATTGCTGATGGAGGAAATTTCCCGGTAGGTTGACTGAGCTGGCAACCAGACTTCGATATCGTGCGTCTTGGCTGCAGCAAAACCGATGTCACCGCCACACAGAGTCACAACCCGATAGGGCAAACCCAGCTTCTGCAGGATGGCTTCGGCATGTCCTGTCATCTGATCCAGCACCGCAAACGATTCGTCCGGATGGACAATCTGCACCATCTCGACTTTCTCGAACTGGTGCTGGCGAATCAGGCCTCGCGTATCACGACCGTAGGACCCTGCCTCTGAACGGAAACAGGCACTATGGCAGGTATAGCGAACCGGCAGATCGGAAGCCTCCAGAATGGTATCCCGAACGGTATTGGTCACCGGCACCTCGGATGTCGGAATCAGGTAGTAATCGCTGCCTTCGGCACCAGCCTCGGCCTGAGTCGTCGCATCCCCCCAGACCAGCTTGAACAGATCTTCCTCGAACTTGGGCAGCTGGCCGGTCCCCTTGAGCGAATCGGCATTGACCACATAGGGCACATTGATTTCCGTATAACCATGCTCACGCGTGTGGGTATCAAGCATCAACTGGACAAGGGCACGATGCAGCATGGCAAGCTCACCGCGTAAAACGGCAAAACGTGATCCCGTCAGTTTGGTAGCTGTCTCGAAATCCAGTGCGCTGTGCCGGGCGCCGATATCGACATGATCCAGCGGCGTGAATTCGAAATCGCGCGGCGTGCCTACCTTGCGCATTTCCACGTTATCCGACTCATCGCGACCCGGTGGCACACTGGCATCGACGATATTGGGCAGGTTCAGCAGGATGGCATCCAGCTGGGCCTGTATCTCGGCCAGATCCTTCTTGGCCTCTTCCAGCTCGTTGCCGGTACGCGTGTTTTCCGCCAGCAGTGGCTCGATATCCTCGCCACGGGATTTGGCCTGGCCAATGGACTTGGCGCGTGCATTACGGGCAGCTTGCAGTTCTTCACTACGCTGCTGCAATTGCTTGCGCTGCTGGTCGAGCGCCGAGATGGCATCCTGATCCAGCGTGAAGTTGCGAACACTGAGTCGCTCAGCAACAGCTGGCAAATCGTTCCGGAGCAGTTTGGGGTCGAGCATGCGTTGATTGTTTCTCGAAAACGTCAGTCTGTGAAAGTTGACGGAGCTGAGGTGAAAAGCCCCGAAGTGACAGTATATCAGCGCTGTCGATCCCTACCAGTGCGCTCTGGCGCAGCGGTCGAGGCACTGCAGCCCGGGTAACACATTCATCGTGCCGGTGCAGCGCCGGGGGGCGTGCAAGCGCTGCGCGAGGGCAGCGCGAGGGCAGCGCGAGGGCAGCGCGTGTGCAGCGCGTGTGCAGCGCACAGGCACCACGCAAGCGCACAGCGGTGTAACGCCGGTCACATGGCAAGGAACCACCGGACCAGGGCACTGCCGACAAACACCGCCAGCAATGAACCGAAGAGGTTGACCGCCATGTTCAGCAATGCAAGCCCCTGAGCTCCTTCCTCGATCAGTCTCAGCGTTTCCACCGAGAAAGTCGAAAAAGTCGTGAACCCGCCGAGAAACCCGACAACGAGAAGTAGCTGCAGCGGTGTCCCGAACAGCCCTCGACTCCAGAACCAGGTAGCAATGATCCCCGCCAGCAAGGCACCGACCACGTTGGCGGTCAGAGTCGCCAGTGGAAAACGCAGCAGCTCTCTGGCCATGAGCAGGCTGATCGAGTAGCGCAGACAGGCTCCCATGGCCCCGCCCAAGCCCACATAAAGGAAATTCATACCTGGATTCATCGGCATCGACTTTGCATTGACAGCCTGAACTCTAGCGCAATTTCAGCAAAACATGATCCCTCGAATCAGCCTGTTGCTTCTACTGGCGGGCAGCGCCGCGGCTATGGCACAGCCTTTGTACAAATGGGTCGAGTCCGATGGGTCCATTACCTTCTCCCCCCAACCTCCCAGCGCCGGCATCAGCTACGAACGCGTGGACTCGGCCAGCTCGGCGGCCACCAAGCCTGCCGTCTCCAGCAGCCCTGCCATGGGCACCAGTCAAGCTGACTCAGCGGTAACGGCCCGTTCGCCGGTGAGCCCGGCCGAACCACTGCCCCGAGTTCAATACGCCCCCGGAAACGTCGGCGACCTGCCGCCAGCCATCAGCCGTTCCCGCAAGGAGGCTACCAACGGTAGCAGCCTGATACCCAGCAGCAGTGCCCTGGCAGTCAGCAAGCCCGGTCTGGACAGCGAGCAAGGCCAGCAGGCCGATGAAAGGCTGGCTGCCAGCATGAGCGCCGCGAACTTCAAGCGCAGCCGCTGTCAGGATCTGAAAAAGAGAGTGACCTCGCTGGAACACCGTCTGAAGTCACGCCTGACCCCGGAAGACATGGACAATACGGTCGTCCACATGGCCCGATACCAGCGAAGCTTCGATCAGTACTGCGCGCAGTAATCCGGCGTTCGTACCAGCGTATCCATCTGGTCACCAAACTGGTGGCCCTGCCGTAGACAGTAACTGAGCCAGCGATTCAGAAAGCGATTCAGTCGCCTTCCCTCCTCCAGATCGCGGGTACGGCGCACCTCGACCCTGCCTTCCGGCAGGAGTCCACTCATGACCTCGCAGGACCGGGCATCGTGATAGAGGCGAATGCTGAGGTCCGGTTCCCGCTCGTTGCGGCCACGTGCCCCGTTACCCGAAAAGCGATAGGTCAGCTTGAAGGTGGACGTATAACGGCTGTGCTCCAGCTCGCTGAGCTCCAGGGTCAAGGTGCCAGGCGCGGTTGACACAAAGGCGCCATGGCCCATCTGCTTCAGATCCGGGGCCAGCAGCCGCATGAGCATGTAGTTCTGCTCGTACAGGTCCATGAGGGAGGAGAATCGACCACTGTTGCGCGGCTTGTGAAGTAGAGTGCTGTACATCGGGCGTATTATGGTGGGCCTGCGGCGTCAGTTCAAACGAATAATTCGCACTGCGGCCAAGGAATCTGCACTCAATCCGCTAAATCGAACACACTTGCTTGTAATACCGGGATAATGACAGCATATTATGTGCGTCAGAATCGGTCTGAATGTTGCTGTCAAGGTCCGCAAGCTTGCAGCGAGCGGCAATTTAGTGATAATGGCGACCAGTAAACACCCTGACGATGCACCTACTGATGAAGGCAAACCAGAGATTTAATGGCTAAAGAAGAACCCATAGAGATGGAAGGCGTGGTTGTAGATACCCTTCCAAATACCATGTTCCGAGTGGAACTTGAAAACGGACATGTTGTAACGGCTCATATATCCGGCAAGATGCGCAAGCACTATATTCGCATTCTTACCGGTGACAAGGTCACTGTCCAGATGACTCCGTACGATCTGAGCAAAGGTCGGATCACGTATCGTAGCCGTTAAGTCAGCTACTCTACTGCTTTCCGGAAGGCCATCAAACACTCCTGGTGTTTGATGGCCTTCTCGTTTGCGTGGCCGGAAAAGACTTGCCGGCGTACTGAACGAGCAACCGGCTCAGGAATCACGCAATAAACTGCGTGAATCCCGAGCCGGGATCTCGCCCCCGGTCAGACAGTGACTTCCTTGCTGCTTTCCTTGCTCTCGAATTCGAAAGCCAGGTCACCTTTCTCGTCAAGAATGACATTCACCCGGCCACCGCGGCTGAGCTTGCCGAACAGGATTTCATCGGCCAGATGCTTCTTGACGTTCTCGCTGATCAGTCGTGACATCGGTCGCGCACCCATGCGGGCATCAAACCCATGTTCGGCCAACCAGGCCTTGGCTTCATCATTGAAGTCGATGGACACGTTCTTCTCTTCCAGCTGGGCTTCCAGCTCGATGATGAACTTGTCGACCACATTCAGGATGATGCTCTTGTCCAGAGGCTTGAACTGGATGATGCTGTCCAGACGGTTACGGAATTCCGGCGTGAACAACTTGTTGACGGCCTCGCTGCCATCGGTCGTGTGATCCTGCTGCGTGAAGCCCATCGTCGTTCTGGAGATGGATTCGGCGCCTGCATTGGTCGTCATGACCAGAATGATATTGCGAAAATCCGCCTTGCGGCCATTGTTATCAGTCAAGGTGCCATGGTCCATCACCTGCAGCAGCAGGTTGAAGACATCCGGATGTGCCTTTTCGATTTCATCGAGCAATACAACGGCGTGTGGGTTCTGGATGACCGCATCGGTCAACAGGCCACCCTGGTCGTATCCGACATAACCCGGAGGCGCACCGATCAGTCGTGACACGGTATGGCGCTCCATGTATTCGGACATGTCGAAACGAATCAGTTCGATACCCATGATGTTCGCCAGCTGCTTGGTCACTTCTGTCTTGCCGACACCAGTGGGGCCTGCAAACATGAAGCTGCCGATCGGCTTGTCTTCCGGACCCAGCCCGGAGCGTGACATCTTGATGGCCGCACCCAGCGAATCGATGGCTTCATCCTGACCGAAGACCAGCATGCGCAGATCAC
>CBDUIJ010000035.1:0-28512 GCA_965367215.1 uncultured Granulosicoccus sp. | reverse complement strand
AGAGTCAGGGTCTGTGCCGGGCGGGCGGGGGCCCTTGCGGCCTTCAATCAGACCCAGATCTGACAACCAGTGAGGACCGTTTGCCGCGATCCAGTGACATATTGCCGCCGTCAGGCCTGTAATGCCCAGCCATTTGTGCAGTCGATAGGATTTGTCCAGACCGCCCAGCCAGGGCTCTATACGACTCGGACGCAGCGCCAGTATCATCGCGACACTCATGGCGACCATGCCCATCACGCCTGAATACTGGACAAGAAAATTCCGGATGTCGATGAAACTCGGTGCATCGGGAAAAGGTGTATTGGCCTGAAACCATAGCGCGCTTGATGCGAGCAATATGCTCCATAGGGTCAGTCTGATCTTTCCTGGCATGGCCAGCCTCGCTGGTTTCCCTGTTTGCCGCAACGGCATGCTCAAGGGAGCAAAGCTGCTGCGCATGTACTTGTCCTGAGTTCAATGATACGCCTCCACCGGAGAGTCCATGTGCAGACAATGTAGAAGAGCTCTGGCAAGGAATCGTGACGGACGGTCGTCAAACGGTCGTATTCGTTGCGTGAGGGTGACGGCGGGTCAGCCTTGCAACGTGTTTTTCCATGGCAAACTGTTATGGTCGTATTTTCAGAAATGTGTATCTGTTATTGTCGTTTGATCTCATCCACCCTGTGTCTTCCATCATTCAAGATCGACACACCGGTTTACTGCCATGCAAGGTTCCGTCTTCTATCTGCTGACCGTTCTCATCTGGGGCTCCACCTGGTTCGCCATCAAGTTCCAGTTGGGTGTCGTGCACGAGTCGGTATCACTGGCCTATCGATTCGGACTGGCCGCGCTGTTGCTGCTGCTCTGGTGCCAGATGCGGGGTGTGCGCATGCGCTTCGAGCCACGGGAACATCTGGCCATGGCCGCGCAGGGTTTCTGTCTGTTCAGCATCAATTATCTGCTGTTCTACTGGTGTACCGGTCTGATCACGTCGGGACTGGTAGCCATCATCTTCTCGACGGTCATTGTCATGAACATCGTCAATGGCGCCATCTTTCTGGGACGTCGGGTGCAGCCGGTTGTATTGCTGGGAGCGCTGGTCGGTCTGCTGGGAATCACTCTGGTGTTCTGGCACGAAATTGCTGCATCACGAGCGCAATCAGAGGCTGCCGGTGGCGATGTGCTGGCAGGTCTGGGGATCGGCCTGGTGGCCACCTTCTCGGCCTCGCTGGGCAACATACTCTCGGCACGCAATCAGGCCAAGGGCTTGCCGGTGTTGCAGACCAATGCCTTCGGCATGGCCTATGGAACATTGTTGATGGTGGCCTATGCGCTGCTGACCGGGCAGACCTTTGCCTTCGAATGGTCTGTGCCCTATGTCAGCTCTCTGCTGTATCTGAGCGTGTTCGGTTCCATCATTGCCTTCGGCGCCTACCTGACGCTGGTGGGCAGAATCGGCGCCGATCGCGCTGCCTATGCCACCGTGCTGTTTCCGCTGGTGGCGCTGGTCATCAGCAGTCTGTTCGAAGGTTACGAGTGGACGCCAACGGCGCTGGGCGGCATTTTGCTGGTGCTGCTGGGTAATGTCCTGGTGGTCGGCAATGGCCTTGGCGCTCGCTGGCGCCGCCGCGTGGCCGTGGCCTGAAGCGCATTGGTGCTTGTGTCAAACGGGCCAAGCGGCTAACTTTCTGCAGTAAATCGAATCGCACGCAACAGGAAACACATGACTGATTTCGACAAGGTAACAGCACGCACGGGTACGTCAAGCCTGAAATGGGATCTCTACAAGGGCCAGGACATTCTGCCGTTCTGGGTAGCGGATATGGATTTCGAGGCGGCTCCGCCGATTCAGCAGGCACTCGAAGAGCGTTTGCAGCACCACATCTACGGCTACACTCTGGCGCCCGACGGTATGGCGGATGCCGTCATGGCCCACTTGCAGAAGGAACATGACTGGCAGGTCGATCCTGAGTGGATTGTCTGGTTGCCGGGTGTGGTCACGGGGCTTGCGGTGTGCTGTCGTGCGTTCTGTCCCGATGGTGACGAGATCGTCGTCAATCCGCCTATCTACCATCACTTCTTCGATTCCCATGACGTGGAGCGGCAGAATGTCGTGCGGGTGCCACTGCACAAGGTGGATGGTCGCTGGACCTACGACTTGCAGGCCATGGAAGCAGCCTTCAATGACAAGACTCGTTTGATGATGATGTGCTCACCACACAACCCGACGGGTACCGTCTTCACACCCGAGGAGCTGAATGCAGTGGCAGAGCTGTGCAAGCGACACGGTGTCGTCATGGTGTCGGACGAAATCCATTCCGACCTGGTTATCGACTCCAATGCTCGCCACTATCCGACAGCCAAGGCTTGCCCGTCCATGGCCGATCAGGTGGTCACGCTCATGAGTGGCAGCAAGACCTGGAATATTGCCGGCCTGAACTGCTCGTTTGCCATCATCAGTAATCCGGAGCTTCGCGAGCGTTTCACGAAGTTCAGTCAGTCCATCGTGCCGATGGTACCGCCCTTGGCGTTTGTGGCGACGCGGGCAGCCTATCGCGACGGCGGTCCCTGGCGTCAGGAGCTACTGGCGTATCTGGCCGGCAATTTCGAATGCATCCGTGCTGAACTGGGTGCGGTGGATGGCCTGACAGTGGAGCCCATCCAGGCGACTTATCTGGCATGGATCGATGCGACCGGACTGGGTCTGGAGAACACGCAGGGCTTTTTCGAAGAGCACGGCGTGGGCCTGTCCAGTGGCGAGCAGTTCGGCCAGCCGCAGTATCTGCGCATGAACTTTGCCTGCCCGCGCCCGACTCTGCTCGAAGGATTGCAACGCATGAAAGCGGCTGTGGCATCGCTGCCACAGGGCGACGTGAAACGTTCAGGCACCCTGTAGCGGTAACAGCAACCGGCCATCATCGATGGCCTTCAGGAAGTTGAGCGTCATGCGGGCGGTTGCGCCCCATAGCGTTTCACCGTCGAATTCGTCATAGACGATGATCGGGTGCATGCGGGCACTGTGCGGGTCCATCTCGGAACGGGCCCGCAGGGTGAAGTTGCTTGTGTCGCGCAACCACTCCAGCGGTATCAGAAAGGCCCTGGCCACTTCCGACTCCTGCAGGTTCAGCGACGTTGGCCAGTTCATGATGCCGATGACGGGCGTAACCTGATAGTGACTGATGGTGACGTAAGGATTGATTCGCCCGACCACATTGATGTTATTGGCGTGTACCCCGATCTCTTCGCGGGTTTCTCGCAAGGCGGCAGCTTCGTGGCTGGCATCACTCGGTTCCATTCTGCCGCCGGGGAAGGCGACCTGACCACTGTGGCGATCCCGTTCATTGCTGGCGCGGCGAATGAACAGAACCTGCCATTGCTGCTGATGATGGACCAGCGGAATCAGCACCGCAGCCTGACGGAACGGGTTGGATGAGTTCGGTGCAGGAAGGTCGGAATCCTGATGCAGTGCAGCATCGTTGTGCGGTACTACTTGAGTCAGTTTGTCATGCATCACTTGAGTATAGTGTGCCGCCGCTGCATATCGTTCCTTAGTATTTCAATCTTGCCAGAAGTGTGTGACTCCCGCGTCACATTCGCGGATTTCTGAAGGCTCGGCTTACCTGCTGCAAGGGCGGGATACGGTTCCGTCAGGGGTGTGATCCACGCACTCCTCGCATGGCGCGGATATTGTTATTGAATCTGTTATCCGGGAATTCGGTGACCACTGAGGTGGACGATCCAGCAACGCTCCGCCACTGGCAGATGCGGGGGATCGGGCAGACTTGTTCCTGAACGGAGCGAGTGCATCACCGATGTCCTGTTCCTCTTGGAGTTAACGGAGTCGACTTGCATGAAACGTTCGGAGGCCTTGCTGGCACCATGAGAACGGTGACGGAAAACCTGCGTTTCATGGGAGGCAATGCTCTGCCGAGGGAGGCGGATGATGCCCCCTTGCGCTAGTCGCCTGATCTGCATGGTGGGGTTCATCTGCCTGTGGCTTGTCGGCGGCAGCTCGGCTGCGCTCGCTTACGAGATTCCCAGGAATCTGGAACAGGGCTGGGATGCGCAAGTGCAGTTTGGCGCACTGGCTACCTTTGGCGTCAAGGACACCAGCGCCATATCGGCACGCAGTGACATCAGCTACCGCGGTGAACATTTCGAGCACGAACTGGTTGCAAAGCTGTATCGCAGTTCCAGTGTGACTCATGTGATCAGACTGGATGCGTCCGGCAAGGAGGTCGTCGACAGCAAGGGTATTCCCCTGATGGAGCGGATCAAGAGCACGACCAGTGATCGCCGTTTTCTGAGTGTGCAGCCACGCTGGTTCTTCAGTTCACGCAACTATCTGTTCGCGCTGGCCGATATCGATATCAACGAACCAGATGGCGTCAAGTCGTCAACGCTGCGCGTCGGCGGGATCGGCTACAAGCTGTGGAAGAGTCGAAGCCACTACACCAGTGCGGCCGTCGGAATAGGGCGTCGACGCTTCGAGCCAGTGACAGGTGATGTCGAGGAGGAGGCGGTGGGTTATGTTGGCCTGCGCTTCAAGCGTTACCTGAGCGAGACGGTATCCCTGACATTGACTCTGGACTCCGACTTCGGAGGTGAGGAAAGTTTCTCCGAAGCTGAAGCGTCCCTGTCATGGCGAGTACGCGGGCCCGTGGCCATCAAGTTCAAATATGGTGCGAGCGTCGACAGCCGCGTCGTGAATCCCTGGAATACCTTCGACGATGGGGTCGAGGCTGCCATGAGTGTGAACCTGGAAGTCGAAATCTTCTGATGCTCAGGTGTTGCGCAGCAGGGCATCCAGTTGATCCACGGCCGGGGCCCACATGGCGTCCTGAGCAATGGCCTCCTGCAGGAAGACGGCCTGGGATGCGTTCCAGAAGCTGGCCTCCTCGATTCTCGTCGCCGCTGGCAACGGTCCGTGTTCTTCGACAAACCGCTGCAGGGATGCCTCATCAGCAGGCAGTCCCAGTTGCTCCATCAGTGTTTCCAGTGTGGCCGTCGTTGTATGGGTGTCCATGGCGTTCTCTTTTCTCGGTCAATCGGTGAAGGTATCAACAGGATGATGAACTCGCTGGAATCACAATTCAAGCCGTCAGTCTGTCTTGATCATTGCCTCGCCTCTGGTGCTGTCGAGCTCAACTGAATGGAAAATATGCCGTTAAATGCAGTTGAATACATCTGATCTAGTGGGTTGATAGCAATAATCCATGGAATTGCGCATGAACCAGCCAATCGGCACCATTGCAGTGCTGACTGATGAGTACGTCGATTACCGCAAGGATCTGGTCGATACGATTGCCGACACCGTGGCGCAATCCGGGTATGGCACCTTGTGCATTGCCGGCCAGCAGCTGGGTATCTCGTCGGTATGCAACTCCATCTACAATCTGGTTGCTCAGCTGGATATCGTTGGCGTCATCTGTCTGACAGGCACGTTGGGGCAGAGACTCTCGACGCCTGAGTTGGCGGAATTCTTCAACCGCTTCGAGGTGCCGGTGATCAGTCTGGGTTTACCGATCCATGGGCTTGACAGCGTCTTTGTCGATGATGACGGAGGCATGACCATGTTGATGCAGCATCTGCTGAAAAAGCGCGACTGTTCCCGTCTGGCCTTCATCCGAGGCTTCCAGGGAGATCCGTACTCGCTACGTCGCGAAAGGATCTTTCGTGCCATGCTGGAGGCGAACGGCCACAGGGTCGATGAGGACCTGATGGTGGAAGGTAACTTCGATGCCTTCGAGACCTATGGTGCCGTGTCTGCCCTGTTGAAACGACGGCAGGATGTGGATACCTTCGTTGCCGCGAATGACATCATGGCGCTGAGCGCTGCTCGCGCCGTCAAGGTAGCCGGGTTCTCGATTCCCGATGACATCGCCATCACCGGTTTTGATGACACCTCCGAGGCGACACGCAATTCACCGCCCATCAGCACCGTCAGGCAGCCGTTCGACAAGATGGCATCTCTGAGCGTCAATCGGCTGCTGGCGCGAATGGCCGAATGTGCCGCAAACGCCGTCGGTCGATCCGAGGTGTCCGCCGCGTATCACCACGACTGCGTGGACTGTGAATTCATACCGCGTGCCTCCACGCATTCACGGCCCAAACAGGACGAAATGCTGTCGATAAGCGATGCCGAGTCCATCTCCCGCTGGTTGCAAAAGGCCATGGCCGGTCTGATAACGCCGGACACCCTGGACCTGGATGCACTCTCCGTGGCGTTGTGGCAGACCATGACAACCGAATGCTCGGCTGCTGCCGATTGCATGGAAGACATGCTGGACCGTAGTGCCGGCTTCAAGAACATTCACTGGTGGAACAATCTGTGTGACCGCATCGAGTCTCTGACGGTGGCCCTGCTTGATCAGGGCTATACGCCGGAGGCGAGTGTCCGTATTCTGCTGGCCCTGTCAGGCATCCGTGAACGCCTGTGGGCGTTCAGTATCGAACACGATTACCAGATGCGACGACAGCAGGGTCTGCGTGCGGCCATGCAGCTACGCATGAGTTCCTGTGCGGATCAGGAGGGATTGTTGCAGACGATGAGCTGGTGGCTTCAGGCGATGCAGCCACGGCGCAGTTATCTGATCGCATATGGACAGGCTGGAGAGCTGCCGGACGACAGTGCAAGTCTGCTGCACCAGTATCAGAACGGGCAGGTGTTCATTCCGAAAGAAGAGACGTTTCCAACCCGGCAGTTGCTGCCCGATCATCTGCTGGGTGAACTTCGCTCGGGGGAGCTGGTCCTGAATCCGATTCATGCCGGCGGGTTGCAGTTCGGTTATCTGCTGATGGATCCTGCCGGCTTCGAGCAACTGGATCTGAACAGTGCGGCGCACAGTATCGGCAATGCCATGCGCACACACTTCCATGTCGGCAAGCTTGAATACCAGGCAGATCGCCTGCAGAGCGCCAATCAGCGATTGCTGAAACTGGCGCATTTCGATGCTCTGACCGATCTGCCGAACCGAGGCAGCTTTCTGGATGACCTTGGCAGGCGATGTCGTGGTGGGGAGGCTCTGGCGCTGATGTATATGGACCTGGATGGCTTCAAGGCGGTCAATGACAGTGCGGGCCACGATGCCGGTGATCAGTTACTCAGGCAGGTGGCACAGCGCCTGCGCGAGTGCGTGACAACCCGGTTGGGAGAACGTGCCTGCCTGGCCCGACTGGGTGGGGATGAGTTCACCCTGATTGCCACGGGGCATCATACGCTGCAGGGTATCTCTGACATTGCCAATTGTCTGCGTCAGGAGCTGTCTCTGCCTTATCTGGTCGATGAGCTGACGCACAGGATTTCGGTCAGTATCGGTTGTGCACGGTTTCCTGATGATGCCGATACGCCCACGCAGCTGATCAAGAATGCCGATGCGGCGATGTACGACGCCAAGATGCAGGGCAAGAATGCGATATCGGTATTTCCTGTCAGCTCGTCGGGTAGTCTGTCGAGCCTTGAGCCGCTCTGAGGCGCGCTCTGCGCGTTGCCGGTGGTTGCAAGGACAGGGAGCGAATACTTTCAAGAACACAAATTCAGAAGACGCAGCTGCTGTGGAAAACTAGTCTGGGTTCAACGATACTCGGAACCAGGCAGGGGAGCGCAGAATCATGAATCCCGTATTCGATAGCGACAAGCTGAAGTGGCAGGCCGTACAGAACCGCGATGCCGCCGCGGATGAGTGTTTTCTCTATGGCGTGACCACAACCGGAATCTACTGCTATCCATCGTGCCCGTCGCGCGAGGCCAGACGAGAACACACGCGCTTCTACCGCAATCGAGCTGAGGCCCTGGAGGATGGCATGCGGGCTTGCCAGCGCTGTCATTCCGATCAGCCGCCATTGCAGGAGCGTCAGCGTCTGCTGGTCGAAAAAGCCTGTGAGCTGATTGCTGCCTCGGCGGAGCCTGTGAAGGTTGCGGAGCTGGCGCAGCAGCTGGGTATCAGTCGCTTTCACCTGCAGAAGCTGTTTCAGCAGTTTCTGGGCATGGGGCCCAAGCAGTACGTCAAGGCGGTGCGGGCAGATAATCTGGGCAAGGCGCTGGCCAGTGACTCGTCGGTAACCCGAGCCTTGCTGGATGCCGGTTATGACAGTTCATCGGCCTACTATGCCGATGGGGCCAATCGACTTGGCATGAGCGCAAGATCCTATCAACGACAGGGGGAAGGCATGAGCATCCAGTACGCCTTTGGTCACAGCCGCTTTGGCAAGATCGTGGTCGCGGCGACCGAGCGAGGCATCTGCAGCATTCTCTTCGGGGAGAACCAGGCACAACTGCTACAGGATCTGACCGAGCGTTTCAGTCGAGCCACGCTGACGCAGAACCGGCAGGCGCTGCGGCAGCTGGTCGAGGACGTCGTGGCGGGAATCGAAAATCCGTCATTGGCCGCGACACTACCCCTGGATATTCAGGGGACGGCCTTTCAGGAAAAGGTCTGGGCTGCCTTGCGGGAAATTGCCCCGGGCAGCACCGAAAGCTATTCACAGCTTGCTGCGCGTATCGGCAAGCCTACCGCCGCGCGTGCCGTTGCCCGGGCCTGCGGTGCCAACCCGGTGGCAGTGCTGGTGCCCTGTCATCGGGTGGTGGGTGCCAATGGCAAGATAACGGGCTACCGCTGGGGGGTAGAGCGCAAGCAGCGTCTGTTGGCGAATGAAGACAAGGACTGACATCATGCCTAACGCTGTCAGCAGGAATCGAGCTCCGGTCCAGCTGCGCTGACCGGAGCTCGAATACAGGGCTGACTTCAGCCGCCGATACTGTCAGCCGTGGCGGGCTGCAACTCGCTCAGGCTGTACTGCTTGCCTGAGAAGAGATCCTGAATCAGCAGGCGAGTGCGGGCCAGCCAGCTGGCCGATGCTGCGCAACTGGCCGGCGCATTCTCCCCATCGGGACAGGCCGTGGCGCTGTCAGCCTGCAGGTCGATGTGCATGCCATAGACGGGTCTGATGATCTGATCTTCGGGGTTCTGGGTCCAGTCCAGAATACCGGCATCATCTTCCAGACCCAGTTTCTCGAGTATCAGAGCCGGTAGCCGGTACAGCGGCAGCTTGCCCAGTTTCAGAGGGCCGTTCTGGCCATCAATGACGATCAGTGGTGTGCTGACCAGATATTCCAGCATGTCGCCCGTGAATTCGGCACGGTCGGCCGGCAGGTTCAAGGCTTCGGTATAGACACCATAGTTGGGACCGAGAAAGGGCAGGTGATCGCCGAAGATCACGATCAGAGCGTCAGGGTCTTCGGCCTTGAGTATCTCGAGGCGCGCCATGAGGTCACGTGATTTGTACCACAACTGATTAATATAACCATTGAGCAACACCGATTCCTGACCGGGCTTGATCTGATCCGGGTAGTTGTCGTTGGTCGGGTAGGGCAGGTGTCCGTGGTAGGTCAGCATGTAATTGAAGACCGGGCGGCTACTGTCCATCTGTGCAATCTTGTCAAACCCCTGTTCGTAGAAACTGTGGTCGAGCAACAGGCCTTCCACCGAGTCTTCGAGGTTGAAACTCTCCTTGCTCAGATAGGTGTCAAAACCGACCAGCTTGTAGGCCAGAGTCCGGTTCCAGAATCCCGGAACATTGGGGTGTGACGCCAGAGTCTGATAGCCTGATTCGGCCAGAACCGCAGGCAGGCAGGGCACCTTGCGGCGCAACCAGCCTTCGAAGAACACGGCATTCTCGGTGACCGGAAAGCCGCACAGGGTTTCGAACTCGGCATTGGCGGTGTAGCCACCGAACACGGGTGACAAGGCATGGCTGTTGCCGGTCTCGGCCCACAGCTTGCGGAAGTCTTCCGGGAAGGGGTCTTCGGGCACCCATTCCGGACCGAGTGTCATCGGGTCGAAGAAGGATTCAAGGACCAATACATGTACATTGCGCTGCGCACTGGCCGTCGTTGCGGCGGGGTCCGCGGTTGCGGAAGCCTGCAGAACAGGCAACTGCGCAGGCACCGTTTCCAGTGACTGCGTGGCAGCCAGTACGGAGGCCTTGTCGGGGTGCTTGCCGACCTTGGCCAGCGTTCTTACCGATTCCTGAGCAACATGCAGAGCCAGCCCGCGATTCTTGAAGTTTGCCGGCTGGTTCCAGACTGAATTGCCAAAACGCTGGTCGAGCTGAACACGAAGTGGTTCGCTGAAATGGTTGATCAACAGCGCGCTCACTGCCAGTGTCGCCACAACGCCCCAGGTGGACTTGCGCCGCCAGGGTGTCAGTACCACCAATGCAATCAACGGGGTGGCGGCGACCAGCATCAGAAGCACTCGACGCCAGCCTTCGGTCAGATAGAACAGATTCTGGATATTGATCAGGTCGTCGGGGCTTACCGGTGTACCGAGCACGGACAACTTGCCGCCATTGGCCATCTGGAAGCCGATGACAACCACGCTGGCAAGCAGCATGGCCTTGGCGCGTGATTGCGTCAAGGCAAAGGCCAGCAGGGTAATGGCCAGGTTGCCAAAGTAGTCGCGTAGCCAGAAATCCGGGTACAGCTCCAGCTGGAACAGTGTTTCCAGCGCCAGACGACAGCCGATGGTCAACAGCAAGGTAAACAACGCCAGGGAGAGCAGCTGCGTCGAAAGAGAACGCAGTCTGCTGCCCCGAGCTGTGGGAGGTAAGTCGCCTGTTGTATCGCCGTTTATCGCAGGATCATCAAGCTTGTCGTGTCTTTCCATATTCTGCATGTCTATCCTAGCGCTCGGCCTTGACCAGTGCTTCTGGCAGGCGACCGAGTAGAGAGTCTTCCGGCTTGTCGTTGAACAGACGAGTCGGCAGCTTCTCGAAGGTGCTGATCAGCGACATGGCGACAGCAGAGATATAGGGCACGCTCTGAATCAGCAGCAGGGCAATCCACAGTTTCGTGTCGTTGAGGTAGGCATCGTCACGAGCACCGATGGTCAGAGCAGCCAGAATCAGAGCCAGGCCAATCAGAGCTTCCTCACGCACATCGAGGATGGCCTGCCAGACCGAGTGGCCTTCGGCAAGCTTCGGTGTCCGGAAAAAGCCGATGCCCGTATCGTGCAGACCTGCCAGCATGGCGCGGGCAATGGTATGCGACACAGAGAGACCGGCCAGACCGGCGCCGAGGCTTTGCACGATGCTCGCACGCAGACGCCATCGATACAGCACCATCATCTTGGACAGCTTGAACACGAAGAATCCGATGGGCAGCAGGCTCATGATGACTTCAGGCGGATTGAAGACAAACGGAAACATGACCATCAGAACGGAGTAGAACAAAGCCACGATATTGAAGAACAGGCACAGTCCATCCGCCATCCACGGAAGCCAGCCGGCGACGAAGTGATAGCGTTGACCGGATGTCAGTTTCGAACGTGACAGCGACAGGAAGTAGCGCATGTGGTGACGCAGGATCAGTACTGAACCGTAGGCCCAACGAAAGCGTTGCTTCTTGTAGTCGAGAAAATTGTCGGGCATCACGCCACGACCATAGGAACGGGGAATGTAGGCGGTGCGATGACCCTCTTCGAGGATACGCAGGCCCAGTTCCGCGTCTTCGGTGATACACCATTCGGACCAGCCATCCACGCCTTGCAAGACGCTACGGCGCACGATGGTCATGGTGCCGTGCTGGATGATGGCGTTACGCGCGTCACGGTTGACCATGCCGATACCGAAGAAGCCAGCGTACTCGGCATAGATCATCGACTTGAACAGGCTGTCGCCGGCGTCACGATAATCCTGAGGTGCCTGCACGATGGCAATTTCCTCATCGTCGAAAGCCGCTGTACAGTCATTCAACCAGTCAGGACGGACCACGTAGTCACTGTCGATGACCGCGATCAGTTCTGCATCGCTCGCTGTATGACGCATGGCGTAATTGAGGGCGCCCGCCTTGAAACCATCCAGTGGATCGACATGGTGAAAATGGAAGTTGCCTTCCTGTCGCTCGCACCATTGCTGCACGGGAGTCCAGCAGGCAGGATCCTTGGTGTTGTTGTCCACCACCACGACTTCGAAATTGTCGTAATCAAGATTACGCAGCGCGGCCAGTGTCTCGATGACCATGTCGGGTGGTTCATTGTGAATCGGCACATGAACCGAGACCTTGGGCGATAGCCCGGGTCGCTTCCTGGACACGACGTTCTGCAGATTATGTCGACGATTCCAGATGGACTCGGCCCATTCATGGGCTTCTGCCAGCAGGACAATGGTGATGCAGAAAGCCGCCAGTAGCAGACCGACACCGACCAGTACCTGCTCCCAGGTCATGTATTTCTGGGAATAGTCGTAGACCATCCAGACCACGGCAAAGGAGATGGCGTAGGACACGAGTACCAGAAAGCCCCTGCCACCGTGAACCAGTCCACGACTGTCTCGCAGCAGCAATGCCAGTATCAATACGGTGAAGGCCAGTGAGAAGCCTGCGATGGCACGCCATTCGGGAACCGGTCGGACCGGGTCGGCAAACGAGAACTTGGGCTCTCGTTGCGCATTGAATATGCCCCAGTAGCGACCGACAGCACCTTCGTCGGTTTTCCAGATCTGGTCGAAGGCTTCGAGTACGAAATATTCCGCACCTCGAGCGTCGGCCTGCTGCAGGAATTTACGCAGGAATTTTGCCTGATTGGGCAGGGAAGGAATGGCACCGCCGCGTTGGCGACCTTCACTGGGCCAGCCGACTTCACCCAGAACCAGTGGCTTGCCGGGGAAATTCTGGCGCAGGCTGTCGTAGCGCTCGAAGACATAGGTATGCGCAATGCTCGCCGGAATACCTTCCCAGTAAGGAAGCACATGGGCAGTGATGTAATCGACATGTCGCGACAGTTCGGGGTTCTTCAGCCAGACATCCCAGGTCTCGGCAACCGTAACCGGTATATCGCCGGACATGGACTTGACGATATCGACATAGCTGGCCAGTTGTCGTGGGGTGATCTCGTTACGCAGCAGAACTTCGTTACCGACAACAATGCCGGTTATATTGCCGGTGTTTTCCGCAAGCACCTTGCGCAGGGTGGCAATTTCCTTCCAGTTGCGATCGATGTCGGCAGAGATCCAGACACCGGCCATGACCTTCAGTCCGAGCGGAGAGGCCAGGCGAGGAATACTGCTCAGGGTCTCTTCCATGGAGTAGGTGCGCACGCTGCGCACACGATCCGACAGCAGTGCCAGGTCACGAGTGATTTCTTCGTCGTCGGGATAGTCGGTCTTCTGTGGGGACTGGCCTGCCCGAAACGGCGAGAACGACACGCCATTGATGGTGTCGGGCCACGGTGGTGCCTGATCAGGACGGTTGAATACCGCCCACATGGTCAGCAGAAGTGTGCCGACCAGGCCGATGATAATCCATGATGCACGGTCAATCTTGAACACTTATATAGAGGTCTCTGTGGTGACTCGACGAATGACCGTATTTCGCGAAAAGTGGTGGTTACGTCACGGTCAATTGAGTTTCAGCTATCAGTGCTGTTCTCAGGGGTTACAAGCTGACGTATACAGACAACTCTTTCAATGAATCCTTGGAAATATTCTTTATCCAGACGGCCGACGAATGTCGCACTATTGGCAATAGCCCCTATGAATACAGGGGCTTACGCTTTGAGCGGCCTAGATTACAAGTAAGTAGCCTCACCCGTATGTTCACACTGTTGAAACAATTGCAGAGTATGAACAGCCCGGTCGAATGCATTTTCGATTTGACGGGCTCTACAAGGACCTCGTTTGCCTCAATCAGTTCAGCTCGAAGCGGATGGTCATATTGTCGTCGCAGCGCAACGTCTGCCCCTTCAATGTCCGGGAACCTCCCCATCGACCGGTACTGGCATCGAACCACAGGAACTTGACGCGAAAGGTGCCCGCCGCCCCGGTATCCATCTTGCTGAATCTGAGTTTGTCGGTTGTATAGCTTTCACCGGCAAATACAACCTTGTTGCTGATGTCCTGGGACCACTTGCCACCCTTGCCCTTGCCTTCGACCAGCACCTTGTCGATCTTGACCTTGGTGCTGCGGTTGTTGTCGAAGTTGAACTTCACGCCCTTGCA
This sequence comes from uncultured Granulosicoccus sp., assembly GCA_965367215.1. GTDB lineage: Bacteria > Pseudomonadota > Gammaproteobacteria > Granulosicoccales > Granulosicoccaceae > Granulosicoccus. The sequence continues at coordinate 14,538 of CBDUIJ010000035.1, read as the reverse complement.
GTTTCCAGCGAAGGCCGAAGTGGGTGCGAATATCGCACTCAGGCCAAGGCACAAAAAGATGACGGCTATACGTGACTTCATGAGTTCTGCCTTTCTCCATGTTGCAGCCAGGGCCTGCAGGGTCGGAATTGCGCACCTGGCTGTAGCGCTTGCTGGCTGGTGGGGCGCCGTTCTGGTGTTGTCTATTCGCATTGAGTCGCTGCCCAGGCTCTCAGGGCCGACTTGAAGAAGCCACCATAGGGGTGCTCGATTCGAGAGGTCGCGTCTTCAGCAGCACCGACATAGAACGAACCCTGCTTGCACAGACTGGGGGTGTCCCAGGAGTGACAGTTGCTGCAGTTCTCGTTTTTCCAGTACTCCTCATCCAGCCCTTCGAACGGTGGATACAGAGGGGTACCCTTTGATAGCTGAGCGATCGATTGTGCCTTGCCGGTGGCGGCAATACTTTCGGGTAGTAGCGTATCGATCAGCAGATGGGTATCGGGTAGTATCGGGTTCTGTGGTGCTTCTACAGGGGTGGGTTCGGCAATCAGGAGCTCGCCATTGGCCGGGCCATCGGTGGAGGTGTTTGCCAGCAGGTTCTCGTATTCGGCTCGGGCAAGATCGATGAAAGTGCCTTGCGGGAATGTATCGAGATAGTCTCGGTAGGCGTCAGGGTCAGCGCTGGATTGTGCCTGGTTGATCATGTCCAGTTCCTTCAGCTGCCGTTCGGAGTCGGAGAGCATGGCCAGCGTATTGTCTTCGGTATTGCGTGTTGCCGGAGTGCTGTTGCCAGCATCGGCAAGGAGCTCGGAAGGCTCCGCATCACTGATTGCCGAGGGCCCCATCAGCGCCTCCATGAGCAGCATTCTGGCTTCGGTGGCCAGTGAGCTGTCCGGGTAGATCTGCAGGAACATGGAGATCCGGTCTGGGTCTTCACTGGCGCTGACCGCCTCCCAGAGTGCCAGTTCGTCATCGCTGGCCGGCGGTGTGCTGTCGGCTGTCACGCTGATGGCCTCGGGTTCTTCCTGTACGGGACGCATGATGAAGTCGTCAACCAGGGATGAGCTGTCCCAGGGAATCTGACCACCACCGGTTGCCTTGATGACATCGACTCTGACCCGCTTGAATATCTGCTCTATCGGCAGGCCCGGTGTTGCCATGGCATTGGCCAGCGCATTGGTAAACGGGCTGTTGATGCTGTCGCCATCCAGGGCCACCTTGCCCGGTGCGGTGGCATAGGAAATGAAGCTGCCGGTGGGGGCATCGATCTGCGCAAGGCCTCTGCCCAGAGACCGATTGGCGGCAACAAAAGGGTTGTTGCGGCAGGCGTCCAGAACGATGATGTTGGTCCGATTGCCGGCCGATTCCATCTGCCGCAACACCCAGTTTGCTTCGACGCCCATGAGATCAAGGTCGGCAGTATCCGTCGGTCTGGCCTCCACGGGCAGCAGGTAGTTCCTGCCGTTGGCCTGGACGCCATGGCCGGCATAGTAGAAGAAGCCCACCGCATCCTTGTCGGCGGCACGCAGACGGCGGCCGAACTCTGCAATCTGTCGCTTCATGTTGGCCTGGTCGGAGTCCAGTGCCACGGTGGTGTCGAACCCGAGTTCCCGGATTGTACTGGCGATCAGTTCTGCATCGGCCGTCGGGTTTCGTAGTGCCCCGATATTCTGGTAAGCACCGTTGCCGACAATCAGTGCCAGCCGTTCCTGTCCCTCGTTTGCGATGACTGGCTGAGCGAGCGCGGGGAGCAGCACAAGGCTCAGCAGCTTCCAGAGTTTTCGTGAGTTCATGATTCGCATCAGCCAGAATCGATAGGTTGAGCAAATGGTATGACGGGGTCGTGATGGCTGATATCCCCCATTCTAGGGATCCTCAACAGGTAGCTGCTGCCAGTAAACTGAGCTCACAGCCATCGCTCGGCTCGCATGAATTGCCCGGCCAGCCGGCTGCCGTTACTTCGATTTATACAGAGGTCTTGCCTGATATGGAACTGATGCATCGATATGCCCCTCGACCGATTCGCTCCTGGGCCTGTTGCCTGAGCATGCTGTGTCTGTTGGCAATGACGCCTACGGTGCAGGCGCAGAGCGGTGCGAACCCATTCGCTGGAGGATGGTTGCTCGATGCGGATGCATCGTCCCTGACGTTTCTGTCCATCAAGGAGAAGGACGGACCCAAGTCGGAGACCAGTCGTTTTGCCAGTATCAGCGGCGACGTTGACGAGACCGGACTTGCAACACTACGTATCCAGCTGAACTCGGTCGATACTCAGGTGGATCTGCGCAATGTACGGATGCGGTTCCTGTTCTTCGAGACATTCAAGTATCCAGAGGCGGTGGTCAGCTCGAAGGTCAGTCCAGCTACCATGGCACTGCTGCAGGAGAAGCGGCGCATGACACTACCCGTGGAGTTCACTCTGGACCTGCACGGTGTCACGAAGACGCTGGAAGTGGAATCCACTCTGACCCTGTTCGCTGACGACCAGCTGTCCATTGCTTCCGTGGCGCCGGTGGATATCGCGGCATCCATGTTCTCTCTGGAAGAGGGCATCCAGAAACTGCAGGATGCTGCGAAGGTCAAGATCGTCCCCTCGGGTGCTGTCTCTTTCGATCTGGTCTTCAAGCATGGTGGATCGGAGGCCGGTGGGCAGGATGACAATGTTGAGCCTGTCACAATGGTTGCCTCGCGTGTATTGACTGGCGCGGATACAGCCCTGGAATCATCGGGTGAGCTGACGCAGGAAGAATGTTTCGGACGCTTCGATATCCTGTCGGAGACCGGTGCTGTCTATTTCCGGGTGGGAAGCTCACGGCTTGACCCCAACAGTTATCCGTTGCTGACAACGGTCACCGACATCATCACCCGCTGTCCTTCTCTCGACATCGTGGTGGCAGGCCATACCGATTCTGCCGGTAGCGATCAGGCCAATCTGCAACTATCCATTTCACGCGCCAACAGCGTCATGCAGTATCTGGTCGAGCAGGGGATCAACGGTTCCAGAGTCACCGCCATCGGTTTTGGTGAATCACGTCCGGTGGCACCCAACGATACCGCGCGCAATCGAAGTCGCAACCGTCGCATCGAATTCACGGCTACCAGCAGCTGATCGCATTGCAAGCATGGCGGCTACTGGCTCACTGAACTGACGAGGAGATAACAGAACATCATGAATGCTGGAAGAACAGCAATGTCCTGTTTGCTCCGGGCCCTGCTTCCGATGTTTTGTCTGACATCTGCCGTACTGGCTGATTCGTTGCAATCCGCCAGTGAGCTGGTGCAATTCTATGCCAGGGAATACGTTCTGGAGCAGCGGCCTGCGGCGACGCGAGGTATCGCTGCCGGACAGAATCCGGTTCCTGATTCCGGGCGCGGTATCGCCGGTGTGCGCAAGGGCAAGACCGCACCCGCCGGTGAACTTGCCGGGGGTGCGGCGTCAGAGACAGGCACCTCTTCCCGGCCTGTATCGCCAGAGGTTGTCGCGGCGGAGTCTGCACGTCCTGCATCTGTCGTCGATTTTCACAACATCGTATTTCCCAGTGGCTCCTATTCCATACCGGCAGGCTCGTATCGTCAGCTTGATGAAATTGGTACAGCTCTGTCCCTGTTGGGTGATGCGTTTCCGGATGTCCATTTCGTGATCGAAGGGCATACCGATAATCTGGGCGGGGTCCGCGAGAATCGTGAGTTGTCATTCAATCGGGCCAACGCCATACGGCGCTATCTGTTAGTCAAGCATGGCATCAAGCCCTCTCATCTGGAAGCTGTTGGTATGGGCGAAGGGCAGCCGGTGTCTTCCAACTCCACTCGCCAAGGACGTGCGCGTAATCGTCGCGTCAGCATCAGGAACAACCGTAATCCATGAGAATTCATGCACCCAAAGCGACCATTCTGGCGATTGTAGTGGCTAGCAGCACCCTGCTTTCCTGCAGCGCCGTCCAGCTGGAAAAAACCCGGAAGATAGCCATGGCCTCGGCGCGTATGTCGGTGTCGTCATTGCCGTTGATTGCCAAGGTAACGGCAGCCTATGGATCGAGCTACGCGATACTCATCTCGGCTTTTGCCGAGGCTCTGGTTCCAGGGTACGAACCTCCCGAGGATCTGGGGCGGGGGGATGACGACGAGGACTACGATGATGAAGATTACGACGACGATGAGGACTATGACGACGAAGATTACGAGGATGATGAGGACTACGAAGACGACGAGTATGACGAAGACTACGACGATACCGATGATTACTCCGGTGATATGGAAATGTTCGACGGTGAGTACGATACCGGAGAGGCAGCGCTGGAAGTTCAGGTCAATGTGCTGCAGGAAGTCATTGCGGGACAACGAAGCAAGGGTATTCCGATCAGAAATGGCGACGTGCTGACGGAGAACGACAACTACAAGGTGCAGATGAGTTGCAGCGTGGATTGTTATGCCTACATTGCACAGCTCGATTCGCAAGGACGTCTGGATCCCGTGGTGCCCAGTCAGCTGGTTGACCTGAGGAACCCGCTGGAAGCCGATATCACGTACTCAGCGCCCAACGGCAACAACTGGTTCTACCTGGATGCCAGCAAGGGGGTCGAGCAGATCTACTTCATCTTCTCGTTGACGCCTCGCAAGGATATCGAACTGATATTCAGCCAGTTGAATGAAGCGAACAAGGAACTGGTGGCAAGAGAGCCGATTTCCATCGAGGAACCGATGAAACTCACGCGTGGAATTGCCGGTGTTCGAAGCGGGAGTGCACAACAGGTGGAGCTGAGCGGTGGTGGGCAAAGTCAGTATGTGTCCACGGTTCTGAAGTCGATCGAGGCCGATCTTGTACTGACCAAATGGTTTCGTCACGAATGATGTAGTTACTGACAGGGCGGCGGCACCCATGCGAAGGCAGATGTCGCTTGCCCGTGCCGAGTGTGGAATGGTTCACAGTTTGATGGTTGTGATGGTCTTGCCTGGAAGCTCATAGGGTCTCTGCTCTCTTCTGCCCTACCTACATGGGTAATGGAGAGTCTGTCTGTCGCTTATTACACTAGTCGGCAAGCGTGAAAGAAACCAATGGGACCTGAGACACCGTGAGTGGACAACGATTTCGAGTACTTCTGGTTGAAGATGACACCGTGACCCGCGAGCGCCTGGCTGGTGTCATCAGGGAAAACCAGTCTCTGGAACTCATTGCATCGGTGGGTACACGGCAGGAAGCCGATACTGTCATCGATTCGGCAGATTTCGACATACTGTTGACTGATCTGGACCTGCCTGATGGCAACGGCATCGAGTTGATACGACGCGTAGCAAGCAACTCGTCAATGACGGCCCTGGTCATTACGGTATTCGGTGACGAGAAACATGTGCTGGACGCCATCAAGGCGGGGGCCAGTGGCTATCTTCTGAAGGATGGCGGTGCCGATGATATCTCGCAAGCCATCCTGGATTTACAAAGTGGCGGGTCGCCGATCAGCCCATCCATTGCTCGTTATCTGCTCAAGCATTTTCAACCCAAGGCCAGAGTCGAGCAGAGCGTGTCTGGTATCGCACCTGTATTGACGGTGCGTGAAACCGAGGTCATCGAGCTGATCGCCAAGGGGTTTACCTACAATGAAATCGCCAATCTGTTGAACCTGTCGGTTCACACGGTTACCTCTCACATCAAGAATACCTACAAGAAGCTGTCGGTGAGCTCACGGGGCGAGGCCGTGTACGAGGCCATGCAGCTGGGTCTCATTCACATGGACAACGATTGAGTAGAGGTGGAGGCATTCTGTTGTGAGAACACGGACGAATGTACTGCGGTTTCTGGTGCTGCCTGCGGGGCTTTTTCTGTGCGCGATTCTGAGTATCAATGTTCTGAGTTTCAACTACGAAGACAAGCTTCCGGAAGGCACCTATGAAGTTCAGCAGGTACACCATATCGCCAACAACGGCCTGCAGACGCTGACAGAGTCGGGTTACGGATCAGTCGTCGAATTGCCACATTCGTGGAATACCGACTTCGAGCATCATGTCGGCTGGTATACCGCACTGGTGCCCGTGCGGGATTTGCCTTCGCGACCCCAGGCCATCTATTTCCCCGATATATCGGTGGATACGACGGTTTATCTGAATGATCAGATACTGGGCAGTGTGTTACGGCCGAATGAAACCCGGGGACGCATGGGGCGTCGTCCACTGCTGTTACGAGTGCCGGTTGGCTTGTGGGTCCGCGGTGACAATGAAGTCAATATCCGTGTGAATGCTCAACCCAACTCCATGGAATGGCTGAATCGATTCTATGTGGGTACGGAGTCGGATCTGAGTGATGTCTACTCCATGCATGTGTTCCGTTCGGTTTCCATGGTCAAGATCATCGCACTCATGCTGGCCTTTACGGCTTTGGGCATGGGCGTGGTCTGGTTGTACCGCCCGCGTGATGCTGCCTATGGCTGGTATGCGATAGTCTGTACCGCCTGGTCGGGTGTGACCATGGCTGAAATATCCGATGCCGTCTTTCTGGATTACGAACTGCCTGCCTGGGTCGGTACCGTTCTGTTTTTCGTGTTGTGCATTGCCGTCTTCAAGTTCGTGGATGAAGGTCATGAGGGCAATGGGCTGAAACGCAAGCAGGCCTCCTGGGTGGTGGCTGCATTGGTCTTGGTTTCCGTGATGCTGCTTCTCTGGAAGCATCAGCCAGCCGTCTATCTGCTGGTGACGGGGCTGGGTATCTGCGTGTTGTTGTATGCCTGCCTGATGGCTGTTGTTTCCACCGTCAGGGTTCAGACATTCGACATTGCCATACTCTGTCTGACGGTGTTCATGCTGACCCTGCTGGCATCCGAGTCCTGGATGGAAGCCTGGAGCACACCCGGACTTGCGTTTTCAGGTCTGTCGACAGCAATCGCGGCGCCCGCTTTCGTGTTTCTCATCGGGTATCAGCTGGTTCGCGATTTCGTCAATGCGCGTAACGAGCTGGAGGTGTTGAACAGCAGTCTCGAGCAGCGAGTGGCGCAGCGCACCGATGCCTTGAGAAAGAAGCACAAGCAATTATTGTTGCTGGAAAAGAATGAGGTGCTTGCCAGTGAGCGCGATCGGATCATGCTGGAAATGCATGATGGCATGGGGGCTCATCTGGTGTCGATTCTGTCGATGACCGATGCGGAAAAAGTGGATGTGAAGCGACTGAAATCATCGGTCAAGGATGCCTTGCAGGATCTTCGCATGATGATCGATTCGATGGACCCGGTGGAGAATGACCTGGGTCTGGTGCTGGGCATGTACCGTCAGAGAATCTGCAGTACGCTCAAGGAATCGAGCGTCAAGCTGCATTGGGATGTCGTGGATTTCCCTGTCATGAGCGATCTGACGCCGCATCGTGTGCTGCAGGTGCTGCGTATCGTGCAGGAAGCTGTCACCAATTCCCTCAAGTATTCAGGCTCGGAAACCATCCGGATATCCAATGGCGTGGAAGAGGGGCATCCCTATATCCTGGTGCAGGATTTCGGGTTGGGTATGAAGGGGGATTGCATCAACAAGGGCCGGGGACTTCGCAACATGCAGAAGCGTGCGATAACAATCGGGGCGGATGTCCGGATTCAGTCTGACGGCAGTGGCGTGACAGTGAAACTGTTGTTGCCACAGATGTGTGAGCAGTACCAGATAGCCTGACAGATAATTCGTCGCTTGGTTGCCCAAGGAGCATGCTGCTGCCAATGAACTGGATTACTCTTGCTTTGCGTGTGGTGCCTGTGTTGCATTGTATGCAGCTGTTCTGCTGAAGCACTGTTCAGCGTTTGCGCTTCTGCACCACGTGTTGACGAGGTTGCACGACCAGTTCGCTGATAACGGCATGATCCGGCGAGTTCACCATGCTCAGTACGGCGCTGGCGACATCGGTGTCGAGCAGGGCATGGGCTGCATCCGGTCCGGGTTCGAAATCGAGTTCATCGAAGAATCCGGTACGTACCATGCCCGGCTGCACGATGCCGACGTGACAATTGGCATTGGCCACTTCATGGGCGAGCGACTGCGCGACGCCTCGAAGGCCGAACTTCGAAGCACTGTAGACGCTGCCATAGCGCGCCCCCTGCAGAGCGCTGGTCGAACCGACGAAGACAATGTTGCTGCGTGCCTGCCGACGCAGGGCAGGCAGGCACAAACGCGCTATGCACAAGGGGCTGATGAGGTTCAGCATGATGCTCTGTTGTATCTGCAGTGCGGAGAAGTTCTCCAGTGAGCCGATGTCGCCCCGGCCGGCGTTGCAGATCAGACCGTTGATATCGTGCTCTGCCAACAAGGTCTTGATGAGGCTTGTGGTGCATTCCAGGTCGGACAGATCGACACTGACATGGGTGTCACCGGGAAGTGGTGTGTCCGGTGGATTTCTCGACAGTGATATCGTGCGATAGCCGGCATCTCCGAGCGCCTCACAACAGGCACGCCCGATGCCGCGACTTCCTCCGGTAACGAGCAGGCAACCCTTGTCATTCATGATGCGTTGACGTTCTCTGATGGTTGGAAAGATAGTGTCCCGGCAGTCTTCGCGCCATTGAAGACATCGGTCTCGAGAGGGGAGCTGCAAACAGCATCAGCTGCAGGGAAAGAACTGATCGGGCCGAATGGCCGTGTCGAGTCGTGACTGGCAAAAGTGGCGCATGCGGTTTTCGGTCTCTTCCGGATAGGTCATCATGCCCTCGCGCGGTTCGATCGGCGCTGCCAGTAGTCTGGCTTTCGGGTACAGGCGTAGCAGCTTCTTGTGAAAGCCCTTGGGCAGGCGAAAGACGCCGAGACTGACCGAATGCACGGCGGCGATATCCAGTGCGGCGAAGACGGTATCGAACAACTCACCGTAGAGCTCTTCGAAGTTCTCGGCATACAACAGGGGGTCGAACCGCAGTCCGACTTTCCAGCCATGGGCCTGAAGGCGCTGCAGGGCATCGAGGCGTTTCGCCAGTGACGGTGTGCCATGTTCCTCGGCGGCGACGATTGCCTGTGGCGACAGGCTGTAGGCGACAACCACATTGGGAAGAGCCGGGCGGGCAAGCAGTGGACGAATCTGGGTGCTCTTGGTGCGCAGTTCCAGCCAGGCGTGTGGCAGCTGTTCGAAGTGGTCCAGGCAGTCATCGACGAAGCGCGTTATCGGGTCCAGGGCCAGGGAGTCGCAGTCGTAGCCGGAGAAGAACCAGCTGTCGGTATCGTGCTGGGCTGCTGTGGCTGTTATGTCCTGCATGAAGTCTTCGCTGTTGACATACACCACATGATTGGCCGATTGGTACATGCCCTGCAGGAAGCAATAGCGGCAGTCGTACACGCAGTTGAGCATGTGCGAGAAGTAGTAGTTATGCTGGCCGCCCACGTGGTAGCCCGGTGGCGTTGCATGTATTCGTCTGCCGGCCTTGTGAGCGAGTATCAGGGCGGGGTTTGATTTCTGCTGGCGGAAGTCCTGAGAACGAGCGTTGAAGACATCGGTATGTCGCTCGATGAGGATGTGCCGGGCGTTCGGGTAGCGTTGACAGATGCGCTCGGTGCGGGGGTGCGATTGCACCTCACGCTCGATATAGACAGTATCCATGGGCCTCAGAGCTCGTAGCGCAGTGGTGCAGCCTGAACGGCGTTCTGCAGGTGAATGCGAATCTTGCGGGCGGAGGCCAGCGGCAGCAGTTGCTGCGGCTCGGGTGTCTTTCCGGTGAGAGTCTGGTACTGCTGCAACAGACGTCGCAGCTGATGGGTATCACTGACGCTGTGGCGCACCGCCGCGAGGATGTCCTGATTGCATTGCTCGATGGCGGAGTCGTCATTGCCATGCTGCCAGGCTGTCCGATGCCAGTCACTCAGTTGTTGAATGGCTGGCAGGCTGGCTTGCATCAGTTGTGTGGCCAGCTCCGGGGTGATGGTGTCCAGCCCCTGTTCAGGGTTGTCCGATATCACCTTGACGGCGTGCACGGCCTCGGTGGACAGATAGGTGCTGGCTGCGCTGAAGATGCCGGCCGCCTCCATGTCGAACAGCACCTCGTCGGTGTAGGCGCTGTCAGGCTTGTCGACCGTGTGGATGCTGCTGCCGGGCATGTGGCCAACCGTTCTCCGGGGTGGCAGGTGTGGGTACCACTGCCTGCCGCTGGCCGCGTCCTGAACATGGTGAGCCAGATGAACGGAGCCCAGCTCAGCCTTGCCACCGGCAATGCCGGCGTTGATCACGGCCGTGACATCCGGTCGCGTCTGCAGCAAGGCTGCCGTGGCCGAGGCGGCGTTGAGTTTGCCAATGCCGGTCTGCAGCAACAGGTAGTGCTCACTGGCATACAGTCGCAATCCGCGAAGCTGTACATGGCGCAGCTTCAGGGCGTCGATGAAGACACGTGATTCGGCTGGCAGGGCGGTGATGATGCAGACAAGACTCATAGCGCTAGTGTACTGGATCGCCACCCTGACTGATTGCCTGGCAAGGGCCTCCTGCCCCGCAGGACCCTGTCGCTCCCGTGTGCTGAAACACCGTGTTGCATGACTGCCGGGCATGCTTGCGCTGTCGGTCAGTGGAGTAGACTACTCACTGCAAATCAGACACAGGAAGGTTCATGCTCGTATCCAATCTGGAATTTCTGCCGGGGCGCACGGTGGTTCGGCATCTGGGGCTGGTGCAAGGCAGTTCCGTGCGTTCCAAGCACGTAGGGCGTGATATTGCCGCGTCACTGAAGAATTTCTTCGGGGGTGAACTGCGAGGTTATACCGAATTGTTGTCCGATTCGCGGGAGGAGGCCACCGAGCGCATGCTGGCACAGGCTCAATCGATGGGCGCCAATGCGGTGCTCAATGTGCGCTACAGCACCTCCAGCATTGCCGCAGGTGCCGCTGAAATCTTCGTGTACGGCACGGCGGTGGAGCTGGAGGTTGAATAGTCTGCTGTTCCAGGCAGGTAGCGTTGTCGCCTTGCTGGTGTTCGGCTTTCTGTTCGGACGACTGGCAGAGAAACGGCATTATCGCAAGATCATTCAGCGCGAGTCGGAGACGCAGGCATTGCCGGTGGTCGCGTCTCGCTACCCACCCGAAGACAGGCCCTATCGCCAGCAACTGGTCACTGGCAGCGTGGTTATCGCCTCGGATTACTTCAAGGCGTTTCTGGCCGGGCTCATCAATATCTTTGGTGGTCGGGTCACGCCCTACGAGTCGATGCTGGACAGAGCGCGTCGCGAAGCTGTCCTGCGCATGAAGGATGAAGCGCTCGCTCTGGATGCTGCCTATGTGTTCAATATCAAGTTCGATACCACGCGGATTGCAACCGGCAAGGTTGGCGCCATGGAAGTGCTGGCCTATGGCACGGCCATGATTCCACTCGGTCAGGCCGCCGGGATCCCGCATGAGATATGAGAATCGCCTGCCGCCAGAAGGCATCAATACCAGCCAGGTACACCCTCTGCGTCAGTTTCTGCAGTTGGCCATCGGAGCGGTACTGCTGGTCGTGATGCTGGTGGTCTTCCTGCAGTATGCCGGTGCCTTTGTGGCCAGACGCATTCCCTTCAGCTATGAGCTGAGCGTCATGGACCGACTGGACATCGAGCTGGGAGAAGCCGAGCGTCACCCTGAAATGACGGCCTATCTGAATGAGCTGGCGGGGCGTGTCAGTCAGCATCTGCCCATGCCCGATGGCATGTCGGTCAAGGTGCACTACGACAGCGAAGATGTCTTCAATGCCTTTGCCACGGTCGGTGGCAATCTGCTGTTCTATCGCGGCTTGCTGTCACGCATGCCGGACGAGAATACGCTGGCGATGGTCATGGCGCATGAGATCTCGCATGTGCTGCACCGCGATCCGGTGGCGGCTTTGGGTGGGGGTGTTGCCAGCACGATCGCACTGCTGGGGCTTACTGGCAACGCCGGTACCGGCATTGCCGGGCAGCTGGTCAATCAGGCCGGCATGCTTACCGGCGTCCAGTTCACACGCTCGATGGAAATCGCTGCTGATGACGCAGCGCTGAACGCGCTCAATGGGCTTTACGGGCATGTCAACGGAGCATCGACACTGTTCGAACTGTTCAGTGCCAGCCGTGAACGATCGTCTTCGCAGGTGAAGAAGACGCAATGGCTGGAACGCTTTCTCAGTACACATCCACTGGACGAGGATCGTATCCAGCGAATCTCGCAACATGTACTCGATCAGCAATGGCGTGCCGATGGCGAACTGACGCCGCTACCGGCCGGTTTTCAGCGCTGGCTTGCTGTTGACTGATGCCATCGGCGTGGTGAATGCCCTGGTCAGAGTGCCCCTTCGCGAATCCAGCGTTCCACCAGAAACCGTGCAATCGAGTCCTTGCGCGGCAGTTTGAAATTGTCGCTCTCATCCCCCCAGCTGCCAAAGCCTGCCAGTTGCGTACGAGTGAACCATTGGGCGTCAGCCAGTTCCACAGGATCGATACTGATCTCGGTGCTGGTGGCCGTGGCCTCGAAGCCGAGCATGACCGAGCGTGGAAAGGGCCAGGGCTGAGAGGCGACGTAGTGAACGTCGCTGACGTGAATCGATGACTCTTCCAGTACTTCGCGGCGTACGGCATTTTCCAGGCTTTCGCCCGGCTCGACAAATCCAGCCAGCGTTGAAAAGACGCCTTCGGGCCAGGCGGGGCTTCTGCCGAGCAGGCATTTGGGTTCGCTGCCATCCGGTGGGCTGTAGCTCACCAGCATGATGACTGCCGGGTCAGTGCGCGGGAAATCGACATGGCTGCAATCCTCATTGCTGCATTCGCGGGTGTGGCCGGCACTGGCCGATACCAGAGGCCGTCCGCAATTGACACAGAAGCGGGTAATGCCGTTCCAGTACATCAGCCCTCGGGCATAGGCCAGTAGTGAGCCATCGGTGCTGGGCAATGTGGGACCAGCCATGCGAAGATCAGTGAAATGGCCAGGCTGTGGCGTCCCGTCGCGAGCCATGCCTTGTTCCCCCAGTTGGTCACGTTGTTGCTCGTCGAGGACGGAGATATCGACGGCGAACAGGGGTTTATCGTCCTGCAGCCCGAGAAAGATGGACTGGCCTTCCGGCACCTCGTGATCATGTGGTAGAACGATCGCTTGTGGTGCACTATCGGATGTCGGGCTGGTGACCAATGACTGGCAATGCCACAGCGGCACCAGTTGTGCATCAGGCTGTTGTCTGAGAGCCTGAATCTTCAGCTCGTCTTTGCGCAGATGATCGGCACGGTCCAGCGTGCTGTGGGTATAGAACATGATGGGTAGTCTTGTGCGGTTATCGTGCAGTATACGTGGCTGGTGTGCCAAGGTCCTGCCTTGCGCCGGCAGTCATCATCACAGCAGGGGCAATCACATCGGGAAGCAGAATAACCAGCACGGGCAGAGGGGCATGAGTCGATCTCGATCAGGCCTCCGGCGAGCTTGTCTGGCAATGCTGTGTCTGAGTGTTTGCGGGTTGACCCTGGCGCAGACAACACCGGCATCAGACTCGGTGCCAGCCGTGCCAGCCGTGCCAGCCGTGCCAGCCGTGTCAGCCGTGTCAGCAACAGCTGATTCCGCGGTCGACAAGAGCGGCGTTGACGTTCCCACGGCCGAGTCCCTCGATGTGCCCAGCGTGGCTCCCACGATACGCCGCCGACCGGTCTGGGAATTCGGTATTGGCGGTGGGTATTTTTCCGGGTTCGATTACCCGGCATCCAATGACAACAATCGTCGCGGCATCGCCCTGCCGTTCTTCGTCTACCGTGGGCCGCAATGGCGTTTCGGCGGCGGTGGTATCCGCGCCGTTGCCATTGAACAGCCGCGCGTCAAGCTTGACCTGTCCATTGGCGGTTCCCTGAATGCCAATTCCGCAGGCAACAGTGCGCGTGAAGGCATGCCGGATCTGGATTTTCTGTTCGAGATAGGCCCGCAGCTGGAGGTGAGCCTTTTCGACCGGGCGATGCCGTCCGGGGGGCGGGTGCAGCTGAGGTTCAGCTCCGAGCTTCGCGCCGTGATGTCGACAGACTTTCGCCGTTTTGACGGGCGAGGCGTGGTGGTGGAGGCAGGCTTCGGGGTCAACTATCGCAATTTCAGGAATTCGGGTGTCGACCTGCTGGCTGCACTGCAGTCCACCTATGCCTCGGAATCTCTGCAGGACTACTTCTATGAGGTGGACCCGGCTTACGCCACTGACACACGGCCGACTTTCGATGCCGAAGGGGGATATCTGGAATCAGGCTTGTTTGCGGGTATCGGTTTGACGCCACGCAAGAATGTACGCCTGTTCATGGGCGTCTTCTCAGGCTGGTTCGGCGGGGCTCGCAATGAGGAGAGTCCCCTGTTTGAAACCGATTCGTCTACCGGCTTTGCGGTGGGGCTGGTCTGGACTCTCAAGAAAAGCCGCCGCATGGTGGATGTCGTGGAGTTGGGCAGCAACAGCTGATCCTGAATCCCGAGCATGTTGGCGCAGTGCAACTGGCGCAGCGCAACTGGCGCAGTGCAGCTGGCGCAGTGCAGCTGGCGCAGTGCAACTGGCGCAGTGCAACTGGCAATGACGCCTTGCGTCCCTCCAGTGGTTCGGCGGGGCGTGTTGCGGGGTCAGACCAGTGGCGTCTGCGCCTTGCGTGCAACGCTGGTGTCCATGATGCTGTCCAGCCG
>CBDUIJ010000034.1:0-28644 GCA_965367215.1 uncultured Granulosicoccus sp. | reverse complement strand
GCCGCCTTGGCCTTGACGTCTACATCGTCACCAAACAACATGTTTCTATCACCGTCTTCATCGGTCAGGCTCACGGGACGTACGATGGCGTAGCTCAACCCTGAGGACTTCAGATGCTCATCGGCATCATGTTTGGCCTGAAGGTAGTGCGCCAGCTTGCTGTCAGGATCAGGCTTGTCTGCGCCCACCGTACTGAGCATGACGAAGCGAGCAACATTCGCCTTCGAAGCGATATCGATCAATCGCATTGCGCCATCACGATCTACCTTGTCTGTCATCTCGGGGCCTGTACTGCCGCCCGAGCCTGCGGCAAACACGACGGCATCGCAACCGTCGCAAGCACTGTCCTGCAGATCTGTCAGATCACCCTGACGCAGCGTCACGTCCGACGCCAGAGCACTGGTATCGGAACTTTTCCTGACCAGTGCAACCGGGGTATGTCCGCGAGACTTGAGTTCCTTTATCAGACGGCTACCCGTGTTTCCGGTGGCTCCAGCAACTAGAACTTGCATTGAATTCTCCTGTTTCACTACTTGAATGTGTCTGTACGTATCGCAGGAAGATGATCCTGCGCGTCGCTTACAGTTCGGGGGCCATCGGGCCGGCATTGCCAATGGCGGCCTGATAGCCAGGTTGTTTCTGCAGGTCCTGCCAATAGCGCTCCAGTCTGGGAGCACTCTCCAGCAAGCCCATCTTCGACAGATTCGCCAGCAGATAGGAAAACTGGATGTCGGCCAGACTTGCCTTGTTACCGAACAACAGCCCATCCTCGGGCAACTGCTCAGCGACATAGTCATAATGCTGTTGCATTGCCTTGAATGCCTGATCTGAAGGCTCCTCACCATGAAGCCTGGGTAGCAGCAGATTCATCGCAACCTCGGCAAAGGAGCTCTCTACATAATCCAGCAGTTCCTCGTGCCGCAGATGATCCTGGGTACCCGGCTTCGGGCTGTGCTGGCCCTTACCGAACTTGTCCGACAGGTAGCGCAGGCAGGTGGCAGATTCCGCCAGCATGACTTCATCGTCTTCAATTACCGGAGACTTCCCCAGCGGATGAATCTTCGCAAGACTCTCCGGTGCACGAAAATTCTCCGTTCTGTCGTAGAAGACCAGATGATAGGGTTGCTCGAGATCCTCCATCAGCCACAACAGACGGATGGCTCGTGAGTAGGCGAGACAGTGAATGGTAATCATGACAGGTAGATGCTCTTGGCGTTGACGAACTCCTTCATGCCAAACCCGCCATGTTCACGACCGAAACCCGAATCCTTGACACCACCAAACGGCATATTGGGATCAGCTGCACCAAAGGAATTGATGCGAATCATGCCGGTGTCGAAATGATCCCGTGCAAGCTTGATGGCCCTATCCTCGTCTCGTGTGAAGATACCGCCGCCGAGTCCATAACGACTGTCATTGGCAATCCGCATGGCATCCTCGTCATCCTTGGCTCTGATGATCGAGGCGACGGGTCCGAACAATTCATCATCGTAGGCAGGAATGCCAGGCTTGCAATCTGCAAGCACGGTAGCCGGGAAGTACTGCCCGACGCGATCCGGCGGATTACCACCGCACAGCAATGTCGCGCCGCCATCCACACTCTTCTTCACCTGTTCACAGAGCGTGTCGAATTGATCCTGGCTGGACACCGGACCCAGCTGAGTATCCTCATCAGTCGGATCTCCCATCACCACGGCCTTCATCTGCTCGACGAACGCGCTCACGAATTCGTCATAAACAGCATCTGTCACCACGAATCGTTTGGCTGACACGCAGGTCTCCCCATTGTTGTAGAGTCGACCTTGTACACAGGTCTTCACCGCCAACTCGATATCCGCATCCTCAAGTACCAGATACGCATCGTTGGAACCCAGCTCCAGCACAGACTTCTTCAGGTGCTCGGTAGCTTTGGTACCGATATGCCGCCCTGCGCCATCGCTGCCGGTCAGCGTTACAGCCCGCACACGGTCGTGTCCGATGAGTTCATCCGAGATATCGTGATCGATCAATAGCACATCGAACAGGCCATCAGGCAGGCCGGCCTTGCTGCAGATATCACGCAGCATCAAACCACTGCCGGTGCAGATGGCAGCGTGCTTCAGGATGACGGCATTACCAGCCATCAGATTGGCCGCAAGCACTCTTACCGGCTGGTAGATGGGAAAGTTCCACGGCTGAATACTGTAGATCACGCCGATTGGGGAATAGGTGACAATTCCGCGTTTCTCGCCACCGCTGTGAGTACGTTCCTCATCGGCCAGTTCGGAAGGGCCATTCTCTGCCGTGTATTCGAAGATCTGCGCACAGAGTTCGACTTCGGTCAGCCCGTCACGGTACAGCTTGCCGACCTCCTTCGTCATGAGACTGGCCAGATCTTCTGCCTTGTCTCGTAACGCTGCTGCGATATCACGCAGATAGGGCGCGCGCTCCTCGTGAGACTTGGTGCGCCATTGCACAAAGGCCTCGTGGGCTGACTCGACCTTGTCAAAGGCAGCCTCCTTGCTCATCAGCTCGTAGCTGCTGATCTTTTCGTCGGTAGCGGGATTAATGGTCGTGATCTGCGCCATGCTCATTTTTCCTGTTCGGTTTCCAGAGTGCTGACCTGCAAGGCGGTAGAAGATGGCCGCTGCGGGTCAACGCGATGGAGCAAAGTCTACGGATGAGACTTCAGGAAATTCGGGCTTTGCGCTTTCTACACGGTTGCGTGCAGTATGGTGCGAGTGGATGGGCCCTCGGTCATTCTCGCAACCGAGAGCCCCTGGCAACCTGTCAGGTCAACAGCGCCAGTGATATCCAGGGCAGTAGCAGCAACAGGGCCAGCCGCACGATGTCCGCAATCCAGAACGGAATGACGCCCTTGAAGATCGTGCCCAGCGAGACGTCGGTCAGTACCGAGCGCAGCACAAAGGCATTCATCCCCACTGGTGGCGTGATCAGGCTGATTTCAGTGACCACCACCACGATGATGGCGAACCAGATACTGACCATTTCCGGATCGGACAGCAGGCCACTGCCAAAATCGAGCTGGATGATAACCGGGTAGAAAACCGGCACCGTCAACAGGATCATGGAGAGACTTTCGAATACGCAGCCCAGCACCAGGTAGATGCCCACCATGATGAAGATCACACCCCAGGTGCTGAAACCGGAGTCATACACCATGTCGACCAGCGCATCCGGCAATCCGGCAAAGTTGACGAACGATGAGAAGATCTCGGCGCCGATGATGATGACGAAGATCATCCCCGAGGACAGCACAGTCTCGCGACAGGCCGCAGCGAAACCCTCACGTGTCAACCCACGAATGGCCAGAGCCAGCACCAGGGCAAAGAAGGCCCCCATACCCGCAGCTTCGATCGGCGTGAAGAAACCGCCATAGATGCCCCCCATGATGAAGGCAAACAAGGCCAGCGTACCCCACACACCGATACGGTCATGTCGAGTCATGGGTACCGCTTCGGTGACCGGTGGCGCACGGTCGGGAAAAATGCGTACCGTGATCATGACCGCTGCCAGGTACAGCAGAATACCCAGTAAACCGGGCAAGAGACCAGCAATGAACAGCTTGCCGATATCACTTTCCGTCAACAGGCCATAGATGATCAGGATGACCGACGGCGGGATCAGTATACCAAGCGTGCCCCCAGCGGCAATTGCTCCGGCTGCCAGACTGTCGGAATAACCGAAGCGACGCATGGGCGGCATTGCCACTCGCGACATGGTGGCAGCTGTGGCCAGAGAAGAACCGGACACCGCAGAAAAACTGCCACAGCTGATGACGGTAGCCAGCGCAAGACCACCGCGCATACGGCCGAACAGATGATCAGCTCCGGCAAACAGACCTTGAGCGATGCCGGCCTTGGCCATGATATTGCCCATGAAAATGAACAAGGGCACCACCGACAGGGAGTAGCTGAGTCCGGTTTCGAACACCGCATTGCCAATCATGGAACCCGCAGGACCCCAACCGCGCATGATGGCAAAACCGACACCACCAACCAGGGCCATGGCGAAGGCGATCGGCACGCGCAGGAAAATCAATACCAGCAGGATACCGATCCCCAGCAATGAGATCATCATTGGCGAAACTCTCTCAGCAAGCCGAAAACGGCTGCCAGAATGCAGGTAAAAGCGCCGAACATGGCGAACAGACCGAACGGCACACCCAGAGACTCCGAGTGGGCGCCATCGGCGAACTGCTTGACGCCGAGAATCCAGAGACGCCAGGCAAAGAACAACAACACGGCAGCCGAGAGAGTACCCACCAGAATATTCAGCGCGTGTTTGATGCGAGACGGAATGCTGTTCACCAGCAGGTCGACATCGACATGTCCGCCCGCTCGACTGACCAGTGGCAGAGAGGCAAAAACCAGCGCACCCAGCAACATCTCAGTCAGCTCGAATGCACCGGTCAGAGGCTTGTTCAGCAGATAACGACCGATGACGTCGATTCCGGTCACCATCATCAGGCTGATCAGCAATGCGCCGGAGACAAGCTCCAGCGCAACGGTGGACGCGCGTTCGATCATTGATCAACGCCGCTGATTTCACGCAGTCGTGCAATGGCAGCAACGCCGTCATAGCCTTCAGGCAGAGCGTCAGACCAGCTCTTCTCTAGCGTGCTGGCAGATGCTTTCAGTGCATCGAGAACCGGCTCGGGCGCGGCATCGAGGCTGATGCCGGCAGCTTCGATTTCAGTGATGGCGGCTGTGTCGGCATCGATCCACGCCTGCCCCACACGCTCGGCAAAGGCCAGACCGGAAATGGATTCGATGGCAGCCTGGTCTTCGGCACTGATGGAATCCCACTTGCCCTGGTTCATGACCAGAAACCAGCTGGTGTTGTAGATGCCACCGGGGACCGTCATCGAGAATTTGACATCATCGGTCAGGTTGAATGCTGTCAGTGCTTCGTACGTGAACGTGGCACCGTCGATCACGCCACGCGACAACTTCTCGTAGACTTCGGTGGATGACATGAACAGTGGCGTGGCGCCCAGCGACTCCATCAGACTGGCCACATAACCACCCGGCACACGAATCTTCAGGCCAGAGAAGTCATCCGGTGTTTCGATCTTGCGCTGGTTGTTGTGGAACAGACCGGGGCCGTGGACGAACAGACCCAGTACCTTGGTGCCCTCGTGGTCCTTTTCGGCATCCAGATCTTCCGAATAAACCGTGTAGAAGGCCTTGGACGTCTCGATGGCATCGTCGCCCAGAAAAGAGAACTGGCCGACTTCGGCCTTGGTGAATCGATCATCCTGGCTGAAGCTGTGCAGGCCATAGGTGATGTCGGCAACGCCGTCTCGCGCCATATCGAAATGTGCTGGCGGGCTGCCCAGTGGCTTGCCCAACACACGCACGGTGACACGACCGTCGGTCACTTTCTCGATTTCCTTTGCCCAGGGCTTGATGGCGTTCAGCACGACAGGATGGCGTGGTGGCAGCCAGCTGGACATGACCAGGTCTGTATCGGCCATTACCGGGCCTGAGAGAGAAGCTGCGAATACACCTGCCATCAGAGCCCCTCCTGTCGTACCCAACATGGCGCCGAGAGTGGTGAGCTTTTTCAATCCGGTCATCAGAAATCTCCAGTGGTGACAAAAGGCATTGTTGCAATACCGATCCGCCCGCGATCAACAGGCTGGCTGGCGACATTATCTGTTGCACGTGCAACTGTCAAGAGATTGGCCGCTACCTCAATCCTGCTGATCGTCGGTTTGCGGAATCAGTCCCATGGAATGTTCCAGCTTGTCCAGAGCATGCGTAAAGGCCTGCATTTCCTGCTCATTCAGGCACGAAACGATATGTCGCTCCTGCTCGAGAACCACGGGAGCCACCTTGCTGTGCAGGCTTCGGCCCTTGGCAGTCAGGCGCAGTTTTGCCTCACGTCGGTCGTGCCGGCTCTCGGTGCGAACAACGTAATTCAGCTCGATCATGCGGTTCACACCGCGGCTGATGCGTGATTTGTGCGTGCGCGTGCTCTGCACGATATGTTGGGCACTGCATGATTCCTTCGGTTTCAGTGCCGCCAGCGTCACCAGAATCCGCCATTCGACAATATCGATACCGAATCGATCGGTATAGACCTCGGCCAGTTTGTTGCTGACCTCGGCCGCCAGACGATTCAGGCGAAACGGGATGAATTTCGTCAGTTCCAGTTCAGTCATCGAATATGTGCATCTCGTATATTTATAGTTGCATTCGCAACTTTCTTGACAGTTGCAGCTGCAACCGTTAGATTCTACACGATGTGAGAAAGACGCCTCCTGCAGGCCAGTCACACACCACCCCATCGAGCCATCTGAATTGCGGAGCATCCCTATCGTGTCAGACACTCAACTTCTCTATATGTCAGGTTTCGGGAACGATTTCGAAACCGAAGCCCTGCCTGATGCCTTGCCACAGGGCCGTAACAGCCCACAACGCTGCAACTACGGTCTGTACGGTGAACAGCTCAGTGGCACCGCCTTCACCGCTCCCAGCCACCAGAACGAGCGCACCTGGTGCTATCGCATCCGGCCGTCGGTCAAGCACTCGGCGCGTTATGAAAAGATCGATCTGCCCTACTGGCAGTCAGCCCCCCGGATCGACCCGGATATCATCAGTCTCGGCCAGTATCGCTGGGACCCGATCCCACATACCACCGAAGATCTTGACTGGTTGACGGGCATGCGCACCATGACCACCGCTGGGGATGTCAACACCCAGGTCGGAATGGCGACGCATGTCTATCTGGTGACAAAGTCGATGGTCGATGAGTATTTCTACTCGGCTGACAGCGAACTGCTGATCGTGCCGCAGGAAGGCGAACTGCGCCTGTGCACCGAACTGGGTGTCATTGATCTGGCACCCAAGGAAATCGCCATCATTCCACGAGGCCTTGTCTACCGCGTTGAACTGATCAGTGGCCCTGCCCGCGGATTTGTCTGCGAGAACTATGGACAGAAGTTCGAATTGCCCGGTCGTGGGCCCATCGGCGCGAACTGCATGGCAAACCGACGCGATTTCAAGACGCCCGTTGCGGCATTCGAAGATCGTGACGTGCCATCGACCGTCACCATCAAGTGGTGTGGGCAGTTTCATCGCACAGCCATTGGCCACAGCCCGCTGGACGTTGTCGCCTGGCATGGCAACTATGCGCCAGTGAAGTACGACTTGCGCACCTACTGCCCTGTCGGCTCCATTCTGTTCGATCACCCCGATCCGTCCATCTTCACGGTACTCACAGCCCCTTCGGGTGTGCCGGGTACCGCCAATATCGATTTCGCCCTGTTTCGCGAACGCTGGATGACCATGGAAGATACCTTCCGACCACCCTGGTACCACAAGAATGTGATGTCCGAACTGATGGGCAATATCTATGGTGAATACGATGCCAAACCGCAAGGCTTTGCACCCGGCGGTATCAGCCTGCACAACATGATGTTGCCACATGGCCCCGATCAGGTTGCTTTCGAGAAAGCCTCCACCGCCGACCTCAAACCGGAGAAGCTGGACAACACCATGTCCTTCATGTTCGAAACCCGCTTCCCGCAGCACCTCACCGCCTTTGCAGCCACTGAAGCACCGCTGCAGGACAATTACATCGACTGCTGGGACAGCATCGAGAAAAAATTTGACGGCACACCGGGCCTCAAGTAAGACTCTCGCCAGCACCACAGTCAAGCTGACAACAGGAAAACCAATGACGTATCTGAAGAGCTGGGTGGATTCGGCCAATAGTGCCTCCACCAACTTCCCGCTGAACAACCTGCCCTACGGGGTTTTCTCGATCGGCAATGAGGCACCTCGTTGCGGTGTTGCCATTGGCAGCCACGTACTGGATGTAGCCGCCGTCGAATCACTGGGGCTACTGAGCGTCGGTGATTCGCCGGTTTGCCAGGATGCCTGCTGGAACCCGCTGATGGAGCTGGGTAAACAGAGCTGGACACTCTTCCGTGAGAGTCTGACAGCACTGTTGAGCGACGGGTCTGCAGAACAGGCTCAACTGGAAGAGCATCTGTATCCACTGGCTGATGCGCAGATGCATATGCCGTTCACGGTCACCGAATTCACCGACTTCTATGCCGGCCGCCACCATGCGACCAATGTCGGCACGATGTTCCGCGGCGCCGAGAATGCCTTGCCACCGAACTGGCTGCACATTCCCATCGGCTATAACGGCCGAGCATCATCCGTGGTGGTATCCGGCACGGACGTTCGGCGCCCCTGGGGCCAACTGAAAGGACCTGACCAGGAACTGCCGGCCTTTCTGCCCTCGCGTCGTTTCGATCTGGAACTGGAAATGGGCGCCATTGTCGGCCCGGCATCCAACGGGCCGGTCAGTGTGGACGAGGCGGATGCCATGATCTTCGGCTATGTGCTGCTGAATGACTGGTCGGCGCGTGATATCCAGGCGTGGGAATATCAACCACTGGGGCCCTTTCAGGCCAAGGCGACGGCCACGACCATCAGCCCCTGGATTGTCACGTCCGCCGCACTGGAAGGATTTCGCGTCAGCA
Organism: uncultured Granulosicoccus sp.; assembly: GCA_965367215.1. Lineage (GTDB taxonomy): Bacteria > Pseudomonadota > Gammaproteobacteria > Granulosicoccales > Granulosicoccaceae > Granulosicoccus. The sequence continues at coordinate 20,141 of CBDUIJ010000034.1, read as the reverse complement.
CGCCAGAACGGGAATTCGAACTGCTGCCTCACCTGAAGGACACCGGGCCCATGCTCTATGACATCGACCTGACGGTGACACTGGCACCACAAGACAAGCCTGCCACCACGATCGCCAGCACGAATTATCGTGAGATGTATTACTCCGCTGCGCAGCAGCTGGCACATCACTCGACCTCCGGCTGCCCGATGCGCACCGGCGATCTGTTGGGTTCGGGCACCATTTCCGGCCCCGAGAAGAGCATGCGCGGATCCCTGCTGGAACTGAGCTGGGGTGGCAAGGAGCCATTGACGCTGGACAGCGGCGAGACTCGTACATTTCTCGAAGATGGCGACACATTGACATTGCACGGCCACGCTCAGGGCGATGGCTTTCGAATCGGCTTTGGCGATTGCGTCGGCACACTGGTGCCTGCACTCGACGATCCTTACGCCCGCTGATTCACACAACTCAACCCCATTCAGGAGAATTATCATGGCCAAGGCCTTTGCCTCACAAGGCGATATGACCGAAAAGACCATCAGCTTCACCGAAGTCGGTAACGGCCTGTGGGCGTTCACCGCTGAAGGCGATCCGAACTCCGGCGTCATCATCGGCGATGACAGCGTCATGATCGTGGAAGCGCAAGCCACTCCCAGACTGGCCAGCAAGGTCATCGAGAAGGTGCGTGAAGTGACCGACAAGCCGATCTCGCATGTAGTCCTGACGCACTACCACGCGGTACGTGTACTGGGCGCCAGTGCATTCAATGCAGAACAGATCATCATGTCCGAGACAGCTCGCTCCATGGTTGTCGAGCGCGGCCAGGAAGACTGGGACAGTGAGTTCGGTCGTTTTCCTCGCCTGTTTCAGGGTCACGAAAGCATTCCGGGTCTCACCTGGCCAACGCAGACGTTCAAGGGTCGCATGTCCGTGTATCTGGGTAAACGCCGGGTCGATCTCATGCAACTGGGTCGCGCACATACCGCTGGCGATATCGTCATTCACGTCCCGGACGAGAACGTCATGTTCACCGGCGACATCGTTGAAGATCATTCAGCCTGCTACTGCGGTGATGGACACTTCGGTGACTGGGGCAAGACGCTCGACAATATTGCCGCCTTTGATGTCGATGCCATCGCGCCCGGCCGTGGTGATGCACTGGTAGGTCGTGAGCAGGTCAACTCCGCAATCGACAGCACCCGTGACTTTCTGGACAGCACCTGGAAGCCTGCCGCCAGAGTCGCCGCCCGTGGTGGTTCACTCAAGCAGGCATGGGATGCCGTTCGCGAAGCCTGCGATGCGAAATTCTCCGACTATGCCATCTACGAGCATTGCCTGCCCTTCAACGTGGCGCGTGCCTACGATGAAGCCCGTGGTATCGATACGCCACGCATCTGGACCGCCGAGCGTGACCAGAAGATGTGGGAAGACCTGCAAGGCTGATCAACTGATTCAGGCCTGACCAACAGATCCGATTTCACTGTCAAGAGAACCACCATGGTCGATGTAAGGTACACCACTGCCTTTGAACTCTACCCCTATCAGCGTCACGCAGATCAGGACACGGACACGCCGACACGCCACCCGGTAGTTGTCGTGGGCGGTGGCCCGATCGGCATGGCGATGGCTCTGGATCTGGGACGAAAAGGCACACCGGTACTGGTACTTGATGACCATGCCGGTGTAGGCCAGGGCTCTCGCGCCATCTGCTTTGCCCGCCGTACGCTGGAGATAACCGACCGACTCGGCTGCGAACAGCGCATGCTCGACAAGGGCATTGTGTGGAACGTAGGCCGTGTCTTCCACGGTGAGCAGGAAATATACGACTTCAACCTGTCACCCGACGAAGGCTTGCGTAACCCGGCCTTCGTCAATCTGCAGCAACCCTACTTCGAGAAGTTTCTGGTTGAGCAGATCCGTGTTGAACAGGAGCGCGGCACGCCCATTGATATCCGGGGTTGCAATCAGGTAACGGCACTGCAGGATCATGGCGACTTCGTTTCGCTGGAAGTCGACACCCCCGAGGGTCCCTACACCCTGGAAGCCGACTGGCTGATTGCCTGTGACGGTGCCCGTTCACCGGTGCGTGACATGCTGGGTCTGGGCTTCGAGGGACGTGTCTTCGAGGACAACTTCCTGATTGCCGATGTGAAGATGAGCGCGCCCTTTCCGACTGAACGCTGGTTCTGGTTCGAACCACCGTTCAAGAATGCCGGCCAGTCTGCCTTGCTGCACAAGCAGCCCGATGGCGTCTGGCGCATCGACTTTCAACTGGGCTGGGATATCGATCGCAAGAAGGAACTGGAAGTGGAACGAATCCGGGCTCGGGTGGATGCCATGTTGGGTGAAGGCGTCGACTACGAACTCGAGTGGACCAGCATCTACACTTTCCAATGCCGTCGCATGGAAAAATTCCGGCACGGCTCTGTGCTGTTTGCCGGTGACAGCGCGCATCAGGTATCCCCGTTCGGCGCTCGTGGGGCCAACTCCGGTATTCAGGATACGGACAATCTGGCCTGGAAACTCGACCTGGTGATCAAAGGAGTCGCCCCCGAAAGCCTGCTGGACAGCTATTCCGACGAACGTGTGTTCGGGGCTGACGAGAATATTCTCAACTCAAGCCGCGCAACCGATTTCCTGACACCCAAGTCCAGAGTCAGCAAGACGTTTCGCAATGCCGTACTGCAACTGGCGCAACATCACGAATTCGCCCGCCCGCTGGTCAATTCAGGACGTCTGTCTCTGCCGTGCGTCTATGACAATTTCCCGCTGAATGGCGAGGACCTGCTTGATGGCCCTGCCGCGACTCGGGTTGGCGCCAGCTGTGTGGATGCCACACTGGATGAGGGGTTTCTGCTGGACAAGCTGGGCAATGACTTTGTGCTCATGGGGATCAACGTGGCACTGCCAGAGTCACTGCAGGCCGAGGGTCTGAACATACGCATGCTCGAGCTGTCGTCGGACAATGATCCGAGCGGCATGTTGCAGGCACGCTATCTGGGAGACAACAACGCCGGCGTTTATCTTGTTCGACCGGACCAGCATGTCGTTGCGCGCTGGCCCGACTTCGATGCGGCGCGGGTTCAATCCGCCGTCAAACGGGCCATTGGCAAGGGGTGAGATCATGAGCAACACGAACACGACAACGCTGCAACTCAAGCACAACCTGCCCGATGGCGATGACTTCTATGATGAATTGCTACGCGCCCATGAAGGCCTGAGCGATGAAGAGAGTGAAGCCTACAACGCCCGACTGATACTGATTCTGTGCAATCACATCGGTGAGCGCGAGGTGCTGTCCCAGGCACTGAAAGCTGCGAGGATGCCCGCATGAGTTCAACCGTTCTGTATGACTACTGGCGTTCCTCCGCCAGCTACCGCGTTCGCATTGCGTTGAACCTCGCCGGTATTCACTGGCAGTCCATCCCGGTGGATCTGGTAGCCGGCGCTCATCGCTCCCCCGAACATCTGGCGCGCAATCCACAGGGCCTGGTGCCGGTGCTGGAGATTGACGGACAGAGCTTTACACAATCACTGGCCATCCTGCAGTATCTGGATAGCACACGAGAACTTGGCCTGGTGCCCGCTGATCCGATTCAACGAGCCAAGGTGGAGGCACTGGCGCACAGCGTGGCGATCGATGTACACCCGGTGTGCAATCTGTCAGTGGTCAAGCATGCCACCGCCGGTCAGGAGCCGGCGCGCACCGAGTGGATGCAGCATTTCATTACCCCGGGTCTGGCGGCTTTCGAGTCGTTGCTGGAAGGCTTCGAACAGACGCCTTATTGCACTGGCAATCTGCCTTCACTGGCAGACATCTGCCTGATGCCACAGTTGTATAACGCCGAACGCTGGGGAGCCGACTTCAGCCAGTGTCCACGCATCATCAAGGCGGCAAAAGCCTGCAGCGAGCACCCGGCTTTCATTGCCGCACATCCGGATGCCATGCAGCCCTGAGAACAGTCTCAGGGCTGGCCTTTCACACGGCAGCTGACGGATTATTCAGCTGGTCGTATTTCCAGCATGGGGCGATGATTGATGCCCTGAACCGGGTTCAGCGTTGAAAAGCCTTCACTGTCCGTGATGCTGGTTTGCTCACCGCCATTGTGGTCGATGCCAAAACTGGCTGCCAGATAATCCAGCACGGTATCCCGCTGCTCGCCATGCAAGGGAGGCATCTTCTGCTTCTCGCTCATCCAGTCCAGCAGCACATCCCAGCCATCGCGCGTCAGGCCTTGCTGCTTGACCAGATTCAGGGAGTGGCAACCGCCACACCAGGCTCCGGTGAGATTCCGCCCTTCGCCCTCGGGCCAATTGGCGCCGAAGGGATCGTCCTGCGCCTGCAGGCTTGCTATCGGCAGGAAACCGATCACTACAACCGTGGCACAAAGTCTTCTGACTGTTCGGGCAAGGCCCGGCGCGCATCGTGTCATCGTCAGCTCCCCCATCAGGCCTGGGGAACCATGACCGCAATGCGGTGCATGGCATTGTTCAGATAGCCCTTGGGGTTCCAGCCGACACTGAACGGTTGTACATTGCCCTTGTCATCGGTAGCCCTCGCCCAGATCTCGTAGTAGCCGTGAATCGGAAATTTCACCTCGCCTTCCCAGGTCGCCCAGGAATACGGGTTCATCAAAGGCGCCAGAGTAGCTTCCGTCCAGGAATTACCGAAGTCATTGGAAAGCTCGACACGGGTTACGGTGTCATCACCGGCCCAGGCATGACCACGCAAGCGTAATGAGCTCTGCCCAGCCGCCAGCGTTTCACCCGAGCGTGGGCTGGTGATCAAGGATTTGACCGGCATGGAATGAAAGGTCTCGAAATCGCTGTCATCCACCTTGGCACCGGGCTGCACCGGAAAAGACGGAACCGAATAGGATGGCGGCGCCATCTTCGTACCGTTCCACTTCTTGTCAGCCAGCACGATCCCGGTCAGCCATTTCTGCGAACAGGAACCCGGCCAACCGGGCATCACCAGACGCAGTGGCGCACCGTTCATCGGGTGGATATCTTCCCCATTCTGTTGAAAGGCGATGAGGTTGTGCGGATCGAGTGCCTTTTCAATGGTCACACCGCGTGACAGCGGCGCTTTCTCCGGATCACCGGACAGATGTGTATCGGCGCCCAGATGACCGGTATAGACAGCTGTTGATTTAACACCCGCCTTTTCCAGCACATCCTTCAAACGCACGCCGGTCCATTTCGAATTACCGATGGCACCGGTAGTCCACTGGTTGCCCTTGGCCGGTGGGTTGAAGCCGGCGCGGCCATTGCCGCCACATTCGATCTGCAAGGCGAGCTCAACCACTTCGAACTGCGATTTCAGCTCTTCGATGGTAAAGGTCAGTGGGTTGTCCACTTCACCGGTGATGCTCAGTGTCCATTCGGCGACATTGACGTCTTTGGGTGGCACACCGTTGTTACGTACGAAATGACGCTTGATGGGTGTGATGTCGGCATCCAGCAAGTGCGCCGGAGTCTCGGCATTGACCGGGCGGTCGTTCAGAACGACCAGTCCATCCTTGCCCTCGATATCGAAGTCCACAGTGCCATCGGCGATGGCGGCAGGGATCAGTCCTGCGGGCATATAGCGATGGAATGGAATGAATCCACCCAGCGCTGTCGCCATGGCTGTCAGTCCGGCGCCCTTCAGGAAACCACGCCGATCAGGATGGCTGACACGCCCGAAGACCTGCCGGTCAGCGGCGTCGGCATCTTTTGCATACAGTTCAAACAATCCGAGCTTGCGTCGCTTTACCATAGTATTTACCTCATGAACGTGTACTCATTATCAAAGCAACAATACTTTTTTGCGTCGTCCAGATGAGGAGTATGCACTGGGCCAGTGCGGGAAGCACGCGATTTGTGCGCTGTCATTGGTAATTCGCCGAGACTCCCCATATTCCGGTTCTTTCGATCACAGACAATATTGCCCAACGCCTGTTTGGCGCTGTCGCAGGAGACCTAGATGACCACACTATCCGTACTCGACCTGGTTCATGTACGAGAAGGCAATACGCCAGCCGACGCCCTGCCGGAGGCACTCGCCTTTGCGCGTCACGCCGAGAAGCTCGGCTACAAGCGCTTCTGGGTGGCTGAGCACCACAATATGGTGGGCATCTCGAGCGCAGCCACCTCGGTTGTCATCGGCTATCTGGCGGGTGGTACGTCAACCATTCGTGTTGGCTCCGGTGGCATCATGCTGCCCAACCATTCCCCGTTGCAGATAGCCGAACAGTTCGGCACACTGGAATCGTTGTACCCGGGACGCATCGACCTGGGCCTGGGACGTGCGCCCGGAACCGATCAGCTGACCGCACAAGCCATGCGACGAGACCTGCATGCCGCAGCCGAACGCTTTCCTCAGGATGTGCAGGAGTTGCAACGACTGCTGGATGACGCAACGCCCAATCAACCCATTCGTGCCGTGCCCGGAGCCGGACTGAAAGTGCCCATGTGGATGCTCGGTTCCAGCCTGTTCGGCGCCCAGCTGGGTGCCCAGCTCGGACTGCCCTATGCCTTTGCCTCGCACTTTGCACCGGATGCTCTGGACAGTGCACTGGCGGCGTACCGCGAGCGATTTCAGCCTTCCGAGCAACTGCAAGCCCCGCACGCCGTTCCCTGCATCAATGTGATTGTGGCGGATACCGATGAAGAGGCTCGTTATCTGTACACGACACTGCAGCAGATGTTCATCGGCATGATGCGTGGACGCCGTGGGCTCATGCCGGCACCGATTGACGATATCGAATCGTACTGGAATGCTGCGGAAAAGGCGCAAGTCAGCCACATGCTCTCCTGTGCCTTCGTCGGCTCACCCGAGACCGTGAAAGCGGGGCTTGAGCAGTTCAAGCAACGCACTCAGGCCGATGAACTGATGATCAGCATGCCGATATTCGATCGCACGGCACGCATGCGCTCACTCGAGCTGCTGGCGGGAATCGATATCTGATGCGACGATGCCGGCAGCTGAGCGTCAGCGCCGGCACAGCAGTATCAGGCTGGTCCGGACCATTCCTGAATGGTCCGGACTAGAAAAGGAGGTCAGGCAACCAGGTAGAGACACCCGGCACCAGCCAGACAATCAGAATACCGATGAGCTGCAGACCGATGAAAGGCACCACACCGGCATAGATCTGGCCGGTAGTGACCTCCTTGGGGGCAGCACCGCGTAGATAGAACAGTGAAAAACCGAAGGGGGGTGTCAGAAAGCTGGTTTGCAGATTGATGGCCAGCAGAATACCCAGCCACACCGGGTCATGCCCCATCAGGATCAGCGGCGGCACGATCAGTGGCAGCACGATGACGGATATCTCGACGAAGTCGAGGAAGAAGCCCAGTACGAATACGAAAGCCAGACAGAACAGCAAGGCGCCGGTCGCTCCTCCCGGCATATCGGCGAGAATAGCGGCCACACGTTCCTCCCCTCCCAGACCGACAAACACCAGCGAGAATATACCGGCCGCCAGTATGGTCGCGAAAATCATCGCCGTCATGGTCATGGTCGAACTGACAGCCTCATGGATGATGCGTTGCCGAAAGGTGCTGCGCAGTGCCGCCAGCATGGCCAGAGCCGCAACCAGGGTCAGCCCGATATAGATACCACCAGCCGAGAGTGCCAGCGTATCCAGATCATTACGCTGCAGACGCACGGGGAAAATGCCAGCCATGACACCGAGCACGATCAGTGCAGCAGCGCCGGTCAGAATCAGCCCCTTGTACTGCCCTACCCGCAAACCGGCCATCAGCAAGGCGCCGACCGCACCGACGGACGCCGCTTCGGTCGGTGTGGCCACCCCGCCCAGGATAGCGCCCAGCACCGTCACGATCAGCAATACCGGTGGCACGATGGCCCCCAGCACTTCACGCCGCGAAGGTCTGGCAAGATCCGCTGGCGCCGGTGGCATGTCTTCCGGACGGAGCATGCCACGCAGCAGAATGTACAACAGATACAGCACCACCAGAATCAGTCCGGGCACGATGGCGGCGGCAAAGAACTGTCCGACCGACAGGGCTTCTACCGAAAACTTTCCCTGTTCATACTGCGCCTGCTGATAGGCATTGGACATGACATCCGCCAGTATGATCAACAAGGTGGACGGCGGGATGATCTGCCCCAGCGTACCCGCGGTGCAGACGATACCGGATGCCACACGCGGGTTGTAGCCGGCGCGCAGCATGGTGGGCAGTGCAATCATTCCCATGGCAACGACCGTCGCACCGACAATACCGGTTGAAGCTGCCAGCAAGGTCCCGACAAGAACAACCGAAATGCCCAGACCACCGCGTAGCTGCCCGAACAGGCGGCCCATGGTATCGAGCAGTTCTTCGGCTATCCGGCTCTTCTCCAGCACCGCTCCCATCAACACGAACAAGGGAATGGCAATGAGTACCGAATTGCTCAGCAGGCCGAAGATGCGCTGACTGGTAGCTCCCAGCAGGGAGATATCCATGACGTCCAGCGCCCAGCCCAGATAGGCAAATACGATGGCCACCCCACCGATACTGAAGGCCACCGGAAAACCCAGCAGAATCGCACCCATCAGGGCTGCGAACATCAGGACATCAAGGTACTCAATCATCGTTGTTCGCGCCCGAGAACAATCGTACAAGCAAGGCCACAGACTGCAGCAGAACCAGTATGCAGAAGGCCGGTATGAGCGACTTCATCAGAAAGACTGCCTTGATGCCTCCCACCGAAATGGGGCCTTCCAGAATCTTCCAGGCATTGACCACTGATGGCCATGACCAGTAGATCAATGCAAGCATGGTGGGTATGAGAAAAACGACATGCCCGAAGATGTCGATGCGGCGACGTGCCTGTGGGCCCAGCTTGGCGTAGAACACATCCACTCGAACGTGCTTGTCCACCAGCAAGGTATACCCGGCTGCCAGCATGAACAACGTGGCATGCATGTACAGCACGCTCTCCTGCGCCGCGATGCTGTTGACGCCAAAGACATAGCGACCGACCACGATGGCGAATTGCGCCAGCACCATGAGCAGAACCAGCCATCGAACGACACTGGCCACGCCCTTGTTGATGGCATCGAGAAAGTCGGCTATCTGCTGCATCGAGCGTGTACCCGGATAGAACCTGAAATCGGTGGGTGGGAACCGGCAGAGCGGAGCGGTGACTGGCACCCGCCTGCCGGCGTTTACTGCAAAATGACTACTCTGGTGGGTCGATCGGAAAACAAGGCAATACTCAGTAACCCATGATGGCAGCACGGGCATTCATCTGCCCGTTGTCGGCGTAGGTCATGTAGCCACCGACCAGATCACGATAGGCAAGATAGCTTTCAGTGATACGCTTGACCAGTTCATCATCGTCCTGACGCAGCTCGTCAATGACTTCAGCGGCTGCCGCTCCCATGGCGGTAATGACGTCATCGGGCAGGCGACGTACCTTGACGCCGTGCTCGGCCACCATGGTTTGCAGTGACTGGGCATGCTTGGTCGTGTATTCAGTCCATACCGGGTTGTACAGACTCTGGCAGGCAAAATCGACGACCTGTTTCAGATCATCCGGCAACTCGTTGTATACCTTGGCATTGACACCGCATTCTTCGGCCGAGGCAGGTTCGCCGACGCCGGGCCAGTAGTAGTTCTTCGCAACCTGATAGAAGCCCAGAGCCGAATCGGTCCAGGGACCGATGAATTCACCGGCATCCAGCGCGCCGGTCTGCAGGGCCTGGAACATGTCGCCGCCACCCATGGCCTGTGCGGCCATGCCCAGCTTGGTAGCCATCTCGGAGGCAAGCCCGGTAGTGCGGTATTTCAGGCCTTTCAGATCTTCAGCCGAATTTATTTCCTCGCGAAACCAGCCAGCCCACTGTGGCCCTGAATTGCCACACAGGAACGGCTTGATATCAAAGCGGCCATACATCTCGTCATACAGCTCCTGACCACCACCATGGGCCAGCCAACCGAACTGCTCATCGGCACGCAGACCGAAGGGTTGGGAGCCGAACAGCAGAATGCCCTTGGACTTGGAACCCCAATAGGCGGGTACGGCGTGGTAGAGCTCGGCAGTCCCTTCGGATACGGCATCGAAAACGCCGTGTCCGGGAACCAGTTCGCCGGCGGCGTACAGTTTGACTTCGATACGCCCACCGGATAATGCCGTGATGCGATCAGCCAGCATCTGCGCTGCGACACCCGGCCCGGGCAGATTCTTGGGCCACGCCGTGACCAGTTTCCACTTGCGTACATCCTGTGCAATGACCGGTGCCGTGATGCCCACCGTCGATGTCGCCGCAGCGCCCATCAGACTTGCCTTTACGAATTGCCGTCTTTTCATGATGCTCCTGAACCTTGCTGAATCCACCTTTTATATACCACATATGTATGGACATATCACGGTGAAATTCTGCACAAGGCAGAGCTTTCGACAAGGGTCTGCCAAAAGCGTCAGACCCTTTATCGCCTGTTAAAACCGGTAAATACGAGGGTTCAATCCTGTTGCAAGGCCTTGCCCAGCAGCGATACGGAGACTGCCAGCAATACCACATCCTTCAGCAGGAACTGGCCGGGTACAACGGACAGCGCCGGAAAACCACCCAGGCTCGCCTCCCAACCGGGAGCGGTGAACAGAAAGCTCAGAGTCACCAGAAAAGTACCGATGGCGGCCAGTGAACCGAGTATGGCGATATGACGCTGACGACTGCCCACTATCAGTGCAATGGCCGTGAGTATCTCGACGGTGCCAATCAGGTTGGACGTTGCCTGGACACTGAAGATGCCATACAACCAGGACACCAGCGGACTGGAGGCAACCAGACCTTCGATGGCAGTGGCTTCGTAGGCGGTGAATTTCATGGCACCTATCCAGAGCAGCACCAGCACCACCGAGTAGCGAGTGGCCACTTCACCGGCTCGAACAAGGGTGGCACCCAGGCCGGCGGTGTTGGTAGCAGTAGCCTGATTGGCTGAATGACGAGCGTCTACAGTGGTTGTTTGTGTGGTCATGAGTTGATTGATCCTGTCGGTTAACGCGTTATTGCGTGAAAGCAGGATGAGTATCTACCTGTATCGGTATACAATAGTGCCCTGCTATTGACCGTTAGTATCGTATGGATCACCTGTCTTCGCTGTTCACACACTTCACGCCTACCGCCAGAGTGTTCTTCACCGGCAACCTGCTCGAGACCTCGAGCTTCGCCGCCAACGAAGGCCATGGGCATCTGCATGTGTTGCGCGCCGGTGCCGTGCAATTGATTACCAAGTCAGGCACCTCCACCACCTACGACCAGCCTTGCCTGCTCCTCAATGCGCGACCCATGGATCATCGGCTGCAGCCGGTGCAAGGCAGCGGCACTGACCTGGTCTGTGCGGCAATCGATCTGGGCAGCGAGCTCAACAACCCGCTGATCGTGGCCCTGCCCCCTACCCTGCATATCGAAATGGCAGCCTTGCCCCGTCTGGCCTCCACTCTGCAGATGCTGTTCGAGGAAGCCGGACAACCGGACAGCGGCCAACAGGCGGCCATGGACCGGCTGACCGAATACCTGCTGGTTCTGTTGTTGCGGCATGTCATATCCACCGGCGGTCTCAATGCCGGCATCCTGGCCGGCCTGAGTGATGAGCGCCTGCACAAGCCGATCAAGGCCATGCACGACAGGCCCGATTACCCCTGGACACTGGAAGAGCTGGCTGAACTGGCGGCTCTGTCGCGCGCCCGTTTCGCTTCACGCTTCAAGGACAAGACAGGCATGACCCCTCTGAACTATCTGACCCACTGGCGTATCGGGGTAGCCTGCTCCATGTTGCGCAAGGGACGCCGTATCGAACGCATTGCCGAGGCGGTGGGCTATGGCAGTCAGTCTGCCTTTACACGCGTGTTTACCCGCCACCTCGGCATACCGCCGCAGGAATGGCTGGCCCGCAAACGCGAAGCTACAGATCAATAGCCATCCGGTATCCCGGAGCGTAGACCAGCTGGACAACCGTGATCGTGGCATCCTGCGTGTTGCGCGTACGACGTTCGGCCATGAAAAGCGCAGCGCCCTTCTCGCAGCCCAGGGCCTCGGCATCTTCATCGCTGGCCGATTCTGCCGACAGGACCAGATCGCCACCACTGAATGGCACATGCTCCACCAGCCATTCGTTGGGGCTTTGCACTGTGAAATCGGCATCGGCCGCTGCAGGCACCACCGCCAGATCGATCCAGCGTTTTTCCAGTACATAGGGCTTTCCATCGGCCGTGTGCAGGGCACGCAAACTGACAATACTGGCCTCGGCATCCACCAGCATGCGCTCACGCACAGCCTTTGAAGGACGCTGCTGCCGACGCTTCAACAGCCGGTAGCCGTACTCTCGCTGCAGCTGTTCGATTTCCAGGCGAATGACCGGGATGTTGAACGTTGCTCGTCGTTCCGGATTGATGACAACGCGGGTTCCTCCGCGGCGGCGGCGCTCCAGCAGGCCTTCATCGGCAATGGCTTGCAAGGCCCTGTTGACCGTGGTCCGCGCACAACCGAACTCGGCCGCCAGATCGGCTTCGCTGGGCAGTAGATCGCCGGGTTTCCAGAACCGCTCGTGCAAGCGCCGCAACACTTCGGTCTGTACGTCCTGCCAACCGTTGATAGAGGCACCTTTCATGATGATTCGTTTGTTGGTTTACCGGGTAGCAGCAGGTACATTACTTTGTCGATGAGCATGGCATGCACCGCTTGACAAAGTCAATATGTATGAACATATTGGCAACTACCGAACTGGATCGAAGCCGGAAGAACCGCATGCGCCTTGCCAACACGACCCTTGCCACTCTCGATACAGACAGTCCGTATGGGCTGATAGAACACGGTACCGTCGTCATCGACCGGGGCAGGATCGAATGGGCAGGCCCGGAAAGCGAGCTACCCGAACAGTATGCGGGACATGAGCGGCAAGACCTGGGTGGCAGGCTGGTAACGCCCGCCCTGATCGACTGCCACACCCATATCGTGCACGGCGGACACCGAGCGAAGGAATTCGAAATGCGGCTGGAAGGTGCCAGCTACGAAGAGGTCGCGCGCGCCGGTGGCGGAATCGTGTCCACCATGAGCGCCACGCGCGCCGCCGATGTCGATGCACTGGTCGACTCGGCACTGCCGCGAGTCGATGCCTTGCTGGCAGAGGGTGTTTCCACCATCGAGATCAAGTCCGGCTATGGCCTGGATGAAGTCACCGAACTGAACATGCTGCGCGCCGCCCGCCGCATTGAAAGCCTGCGTACCGTACGTATCCGCACCAGCTTTCTCGGCGCCCACTCCGTACCGCCGGAATACAAGGGCCGTGCTGACGAGTACATCGATGAGGTCTGCCTGCCGACACTGCGCCTTGCACACGCAGAATCACTGGTGGATGCTGTCGATGGGTTCTGCGAAGGCATTGCCTTCAGCCCTGAACAGATTTCGCGTGTGTTCGATGAGGCAGCCGTATTGGGACTGCCGGTGAAGCTGCATGCCGAACAGTTGTCTCACATCGGTGGAACGGCACTGGCGGCAAGATATGGCGCCCTGTCTGCCGATCACGTGGAATACGCCGATGCGGAGGATGCCAGGCTGATGGCCGAGTCAGGTACCACGGCGGTCCTGTTGCCCGGTGCCTTCTATACTCTGCGAGAGACCCGCAAACCGCCGATCGAGGCGTTCCGAGCGCATGGAGTAGCCATGGCGCTGGCTACCGACTGCAACCCCGGTACCTCTCCCGTGACCTCCTTGTTGCTGATGATGAACATGGCCTGCACCCTGTTTCGCATGACGCCTGCCGAGGCACTGGCCGGAGTGACCTGTCATGCCGCCACAGCCCTGGGCCTGACAGATACCGGCCGCATCCGCCAGGGCATGCGGGCAGATCTGGCTATCTGGGATGTGGAACACCCTGCCGAGCTGGCCTATCGAGTTGGCACCAACAAGCTGTATCAGCGTCTGTTTGCCGATATCAACGATTGAGGCAGTCAGAGCCTGCGCAGTTTCTGCATGACCTCACGATAGCGGCGCACGATGGCCTCGCGCGCAATGTGCTGCCCACCACTCACCTGATGACGTCCGGCTGACCAGACGTCCGTCACCATGCGATCATCACCGGCGAACACGAAGGTATCCAGCAGAACATCGCCGACCTGCCCTTCCATATCCGGATGCTGGCTATCCAGGCTCATCAGATCAGCCCACTGCCCGACCTCGATGCAACCTGACTGGCGTCCGGCGGCCTGAGCACCACCCTGCACGATCTCATCGTAGAGCCGCCTGGCTGTCGACTTTTCCACCGTCGCCAGAGCCGCGCGTGAATGGTCTCTCAGGCGTTGTGAGTAATCGAGGGTCCGCAATTCTTCACTGAGCGAGATGCGGATATTCGAATCCGAACCAATGCCGATACGACCGTTCTGCGACAGGAAATCGACGCCATCAAAAATCCCGTCACCCAGACTGGATTCGGTGATGGGACACAGTCCTGCCACCGCGCCACTTTGCGCCAGAGCTGCAGTTTCATGTGGCAGCATCTGGGTGCAATGAATCAGGCACCAGCGCTCATCCACGGCTGCATTATCCATCAGCCATTCCACCGGGCGGGCGCCCCAGGCTTGCTGTACCTCGTCGACCTCGGCTATCTGCTCGGCCAGATGCATGTGAAACGGAGCCTCAGGTGCGATCTGCATCAGGGACGGCAGACTCTCACGGCCAACGGCACGCAGACTATGCGGCGCCACCCCGATGCGGGTGTCCGTCGGTAGCTGCCGCAGCACATCGCCACTGGCTGCCCAGAGCCTTTCATAAGTTGTCAGGTCCGTACCAAACCGACATTGCCCCGGTCCCAGGGCACGCTTGTCGCAGCCCCCGTACTGATATTGCACCGGCAGCAGCGTCAGACCGATGCCGGTAGTCGCCGTGGCGGCCGCGATTCGAGACGCCAGCTCTGCCACATCAGCGTATTCATGACCGCCGGGCTGATGGTGCAGATAGTGAAATTCCACATTGGTGGCATAGCCCGCTTCAAGCATTTCCATCTGCACGAAGGCGGCTATGGCTTCCACATCATCCGGATTCAATCGATCCAGAAACCGGAACATCAGCTCCCGCCAGGTCCAGAAGGTATCGTTCGGATTGGGTCCGCGTTTCTCGGTCAATCCGGCCATGGCACGTTGAAAGGCGTGACTGTGCAGATTGGCCGCTGCCGGCAACAGGATGCCTGCGTGGGTCACGTCCCTGCTGTTCGAAATCAGAGCAGGGCCATCACCCGTACTGGCCGCGGTGTGAACACCGGCGATGCGCCCCTGATCATCGATGCTGACGCTGACGTTCTCCGCCCAGCCGTCCGGAAGCAGTGCCTGAGCCGCGTGAATTATCTTCATGACGATATGCCTGTGTCCACTTGACAATCTCAATATGTATGGACATATTGGCACAACTGAGCAACGACTGACAAGTTCATCATGAGCATGATTCTGGTACCCGGCTCGACGTCTCTGGCCACGCTGGAGGCTCTCTGGCGGACAGGGAGCGCAGCCTCTCTGGATCCACAGGCGCGCCCTGCCATGCAGGCAGCAGCCGACCTTGTGGCCAAGGCGGCGGCTGGCGATGTCGCCGTGTACGGTGTGAATACCGGCTTCGGCAAGCTGGCCAGTATCAAGATCAAGCCGGAAGACACCGCCAGGCTGCAACGCAATCTGGTGCTGTCACATTGCTGCGGTGTCGGTGAAGCACTGGACGTGGCCACCACCCGACTGATGATGGCGCTGAAACTGTTGTCCCTGGGACGCGGCGCATCTGGAGTGTCCCTGCAGACCGTCGACTTGATCGAAGCCATGCTGGCCAAGGGTGTCACGCCGGTCGTACCCGTGCAGGGCTCGGTGGGCGCCAGCGGCGACCTGGCCCCACTGGCGCACTTCGCTGCCACCTTGTTCGGCGAAGGACAGGCCGTTCTGGATGGCGAGACAATGCCGTCAGCCAAGGCGCTGGAAAAAGCCGGTTTGCAGCCTGTCGAACTGGGCCCGAAGGAAGGCCTGGGACTGATCAACGGCACCCAGTTCTCGACCGCCTGCGCTCTGGCCGGACTGTTCAACACCTGGCGACTGGTTGCCAATTCGACACTGATCTCGGCCATGGCAACCGATGCCATCATGGGTTCGACTGCCCCTCTGAACCCGGCCATTCATTCGCTGCGAGGCCATGCCGGGCAGATTGCCGTTGCCGACGCCATGCGCCAGCTGCTGGAAGGCTCGGAGATACGCGAAAGCCACCGTGAAGGTGATACTCGCGTGCAGGACCCCTACTGTATTCGCTGCCAGCCTCAGGTACTTGGCGCCACCATTGACCTGCTGATGTTTGCCGGGCGTACGCTGGAGACTGAAGCCAATGCCGTTACGGACAATCCTCTGGTGCTGGTCGAGACCGGTGAAATCGTCTCCGGTGGCAACTTTCATGCAGAACCCGTCGCCTTTGCAGCGGACCAGATTGCCATTGCGATTGCCGAGATCGGCGCCATTGCCCAACGCCGCGTCGCCCTGATGGTCGACCCGACACTGTCCTTCGACCTGCCACCGTTTCTGACACCCTCACCGGGCCTGAATTCCGGCTACATGATCGCCGAGGTGACGACTGCCGCCCTGATGAGCGAGAACAAGCACCTGGCCAATCCCTGCTCGACCGATTCGACTCCCACCTCGGCCAACCAGGAAGACCATGTGTCAATGGCGGCCCACGGTGCACGTCGGCTGCTGCGAATGAATGACAACCTGGGAAACATCCTGGCCATCGAGCTGCTGTGTGCCGCACAGGGCATCGAGTTCCGTGCGCCACTGACCAGCAGCCCGGTGCTGAAACATGTGCTGGCAACACTGCGTACCCACGTTGCCAGTCTCGATAACGATCGCTACCTGGCCGACGACATTGCCACCGCTGCCAGACTGGTCACCCAGGGCGAACTGTGCAAGGCCGCAGGCCTGGACAGTTTCATGGCCCCCATCATCAACGCCTGAAGGAATACGCCATCATGACAGACTCCACAACCGACACAGACAACACACCTCGTCCCGGTGCGCGCCACAACCAGCGCACCGTCATGCCTGCCACGGGCAATGAGCTCTCCTGCAAGAGCTGGCTGACCGAAGCGCCGCTTCGCATGCTGATGAACAATCTGCATCCGGATGTCGCCGAGAATCCGCACGAGCTGGTGGTCTATGGCGGCATCGGACGCGCAGCTCGTACCTGGGATGACTACGACAAGATCGTGGCCAGCCTGCAGGAGCTTGAATCCGACGAGACTCTGCTGGTGCAGTCCGGCAAGCCGGTCGGGGTATTTCGTACACACGCCGATGCGCCCCGAGTGCTGATTGCCAACTCCAATCTGGTGCCTCACTGGGCAACCTGGGATCATTTCAACGAACTGGACAAGAAAGGCCTTGCCATGTACGGCCAGATGACGGCGGGCTCCTGGATCTACATTGGTAGTCAGGGCATCGTGCAGGGCACCTACGAGACTTTCGTGGAAGCGGGCCGACAACACTACGAAGGCAATCTGACCGGCCGCTGGATTCTGACCGCCGGCCTGGGCGGCATGGGCGGCGCGCAGCCACTGGCCGCAGTCATGGCCGGTGCCTGCTGCCTGGCCGTCGAATGCGATGAGACGCGTGCGGAATTCAGGCAACGTACCCGCTATGTGGACGAAAAAACGCATGATCTGGATGAAGCCCTGGCCATGATCAAGCAGTGGACCAGCGAAGGCAAGGCCAAGTCTGTCGCCCTGATCGGCAACGCTGCCGATGTCTATCCGGAGTTGGTCAGGCGTGGCGTCCGCCCAGACATGGTTACCGACCAGACCAGCGCCCATGACCCCTTGCACGGCTATCTGCCACAGAACTGGAGCGTTGCCGAATGGAAGAGTCGTCAGGAGAGTGATCCCAAGGCAGTCGAGAAGGCCGCTCGCGCCAGCATGAAGGTGCATGTAGCTGCCATGGTCGACTTCTGGAATGCCGGTGTTCCCACACTCGATTACGGCAACAACATCCGCCAGGTGGCACTGGAAGAAGGACTGGAAAACGCCTTTGCCTTCCCCGGTTTCGTTCCTGCCTATATACGGCCCCTGTTCTGTCGTGGTATCGGCCCCTTCCGCTGGGCGGCATTGTCGGGCGATCCGGAAGATATCTACAAGACCGACGCCAAGGTCAAGGAGATACTGGCCGACGACCATCACCTGCACAACTGGCTGGACATGGCGCGCGAACGCATTGCCTTTCAGGGTCTGCCGGCTCGCATCTGCTGGGTCGGACTTGGCGTACGCGACAAACTCGGCCTGGCTTTCAACGAGATGGTACGCAATGGCGAGTTGTCAGCCCCGATTGTCATTGGTCGCGACCATCTGGACTCCGGCTCCGTGGCTTCACCCAACCGCGAAACCGAGGCCATGCGCGACGGTTCGGATGCCGTATCCGACTGGCCGCTGCTGAACGCCCTGCTCAACACAGCCTCCGGTGCTACCTGGGTTTCACTGCATCACGGTGGTGGCGTTGGTATGGGCTTCTCCCAACACTCTGGCATGGTCATCTGCTGTGATGGCAGTGAAGACGCCGACCGACGTATTGCCCGCGTGTTGTGGAACGATCCGGCCACGGGTGTCATGCGCCATGCCGATGCGGGCTACCCCGAAGCACTCGAGTGTGCCCGGGAACACGACCTGAAACTACCCGGCATACTGGGCTGACAGACTTTTCACGCGTAAACAGAGTTTCTGCCATGCATGACATCATTACTCAGGATCATGTCGACACCTTCCAGAATGATGGTGTCGTACTGATCCGCGGGCTGTTCGACGGCTACATCGATACCCTCAGGCAAGGTGTCGAACAGAACCTGAACAATCCCGGCCCCTACGCTGCCGAGAACCTGCAGAGTGGCGAGTCGGGACGTTTCTTCGACGACTACTGCAACTGGCACCGCATTGCGCCGTTTGAACAGGTCATCCGCGAATCAGCGGTTGCCGAGGTAGCCGCCTCGCTGATGAACTCGAGGCAGGTGCAGCTGTTTCACGATCATGTACTGATCAAGGAGCCCGGCACGAGCAAACCCACACCCTGGCATCAGGACAGCCCCTACTATCTTGTCGAGGGCCAGCAGAATGTCTCCTTCTGGGCGCCGCTGGATCATGTCAGCGACGCCACTCTGCGTTGTGTCGCCGGCTCCCATCTATGGGAAAAGCCGGTACTACCGACTCGCTGGCTGGCGGAAGACAACTTCTACCCTGACTCCGACGATTACCTGCCGGTACCCGACCCGGACAAGGAAGGCATGGACATCCGCGAATGGACTCTGGAGCCGGGGGATGCCGTGGCCTTTACATTCTCGACACTCCACGGTGCTCGCGGTAACCACGCTGCAACTCGCCGCCGCGCCTTTTCACTGCGTTTGCTGGGTGATGACGCCCGCTATGTCGAACGCCCTGGCCCGACATCCCCACCGTTCCCTGGCCATGCCATGCAAGCGGGTGATCGACTTCGTGAAGACTGGTTCCCGATGATCTACAGTACGGTTGATGACTGAAGCAACTGAATCCGCAGTCGTTGCCGACCGATAGGATCAGCACCCACCACCAACCGCTGCCATTCAGGCAATCGTTCGAGAACAAGCTTGAATCATGAAGAACATCGCATTATTGTCACTGACCCTTTGCCTGTTATCAGCCTGCAGCACCATGACCTGGAAACCTGACGACACCACGTCGAGCACGCTGCTGAACTCGAAGTGGTATCTGGCTGAACTGGCAGGTGAGCCTGTGGCTGCGGAAACACAGCCCTGGCTCGAATTCAGCGAGGACGGTCGCGTGTCGGGCAATGCCAGCTGCAATCGCCTGTTCGGCTCCTACGAGCTGGATGGTGAGGCGTTGAGTTTCGGGCCACTCGGCACGACTCGCATGTTCTGCCCGGACCCGGCAGGCGGACAGGAAAACCGGCTTCTCGGCCTGCTCGATCGCGTCGTCAAACTGCAATGGAGCGAGGCTGGGGAATTGATGTTGGTGACCGATGACGAGCAACTGATCACCGCGCATCGTCGATAACTCGCCGGATATTGTCCAGGCGCGAACTGCACATCCATGCCCCGGATTGTCGCAGCACTTCCAGCACTACGCCAGCACGCTACACAGGCGATCGATCGCACGGCGCACTTCCGGCAGATGCCGAT
>CBDUIJ010000033.1:0-29093 GCA_965367215.1 uncultured Granulosicoccus sp. | reverse complement strand
CAGCGCAACGTGCCTCTGGGCGATACCCTGCAACAACGCTATGGTGTGAGTGTCAGTGTGCACAACGATTGCCGGCTGATCTCACAGGCCCTGAGTCGGCGCCAGGTCGATGTTCTTGGCAATAACTTTGCCACGGTCCTCTTCGGCCACGGTGTCGGCCTTGGCTTGTATCTCAATGGCCAACCCTTTGCCGGCACCCGCTCCTCGGCCATGGAGATCGGCCACTTGCGCTTTCAGGCCGACGGTGCCTTGTGCCGTTGCGGAAAACGCGGCTGCATCGAAGCCTACGCGGCCAATTATGGCATCGAACGACTGGCCGGCAATATGCCGGTCGATACTCCTCCAGCCGGACGTGTTGCCGAGTCTGCCATGCAGGCACTGCGCGCAGCCGCTGAGGCCGGAGACAAGGCGGCCATGCAAGCCTTCGAAACGGCAGGCATTGCCATCGGCGAGGGCCTGACCAATGTATTCACCCTGCTCGATCCCATTCCGGTTGCTCTGGTCGGTTGCAGCGACAGAAGCTTTGCACTGATGCGTGCCGGCATCTGCAGCGTACTGGATGCCCATCTGGTGAACGGCCCCGCTGCCGAGAGCCTGCTGCACCGCTTTGAACAGGATGACCCCTTGCTCATGCAGGGTCTGGCGGACAACAGCCTGAGTGCTGCCGATCGATTGCTGGCCACGCAAAACCCCGTGAGCAACGCCAACTGATGATTTCCCGAACAGTCACTCGACCCATCCGGCTCCGCCTGATGACTGCCATCTGCCTGATCCTGAGCTGCTCGACTGTGTCAGCTGAGCCGACGATATCGCCGTTGTCCGAGCCCTGGTCCGAAAAGACGCTGACCAACCCCGTGCCCCATGAAGACTTCAGTGGCCGGCTCGAGCTGCAAAGACTGCAAGCACTGATTGACGCTGGCGACCACCTGTTCAACGCCCGCTTCACCACGCTCGATGGCGTCGGCCGCCCCATGGCAACGCAAGCCATCATCCCCACCAAGCGCAAACGTGCCTCGCGGGCCGCCTTTTCAAGGACTGCCGGTGCGGATGGAAACTCCTGCTCCAGTTGCCACAACGTGCCCATCGTGGGTGGTGCCGGTGACTTCACGGCCAATGTATTCGTATCCGAAGGTTTCCAGCACACCGACTTCGATACCACCGATCCGCAGTTCTCCAATGAGCGCAACTCCAATCATCTGTTCGGTTCAGGCCTCGTCGAGCTACTGGCGCGTGAAATGTCGGCAGAACTGCAGACTCAGCGCACCTCAGCTCTGCGACAAGCCAGAGAATCCGGCAACATGACAACTCTGGAACTGAATGCCAAGGGGGTGGACTTCGGGAAAATCCATGCCTATCCGGATGGGCGAGTCGACCCCGACGACATCGAAGGCGTGGATCAGGATCTGGTCATCAGGCCATTCAGCCACAAGGGCGTCATGACCTCGCTGCGCCAGTTCACGATCAATGCATTGAACCACCACCATGGCATGCAGGCCGTTGAGCGCTTCGGCAAACGCTGGACCGGACAGAGCGATCATGACGAGGATGGCCACAACGATGAGATCGGACCCGGTGATGTGTCCGCACTGGTTGCCTGGCAGGCATCACTGCCACCGCCGTTCCCCATGACCCCACAAGACGAACGCTGGCAAGGGGCAGCCGCTGCCGGCAAGACGCATTTCGAACAGGCTGGCTGCCACAGCTGTCACCGCACATCACTGCCACTGGAGTCACTGGATTTTGCCGACCCCGGCAGACTGGACGCCGCCGGCACCCTGCGCCTCGGCGAAGGCACCGATACCATCTACCCATTGGCCCTGCTCGAATGGGCCAGTCAATTGCCACGTGATGAAAACGGCCGCTACCTCATCCCGCTGTTTGGCGACTTGAAGCGTCACCGAATAGCCGATCAGAAGCTGTCCGCCCTCGGCAATGAGTTGCTCTCGCAGCGCTTCGTCGAGCGCAATGTGTTCATGACCACCGAGTTGTGGGGAGTGGCTTCAACCGCCCCGTACGGACATCGCGGCGACCTGACGACACTGGCAGAAGTCATCGACGCTCATGGCGGCGAGGCCCGTAACGCCCGCGATGCCTGGATGGACATGACAGAACAACAGAGAAGCGAAATGATTGCCTTTCTGAAGACCCTGGTGATACAGCCATGATGGTGCGTGTACCCCTTGCCACAACTCTTTCCACGACGCTTGTCGCGACTCTTGCCACCAGCCTTCTGGCAGCTCTCCTGACGAGCAATGCACTGGCTGACGAGCACGACGATTCGCCAGCGCCATTTACGGGTGATATCCCGGTGATGATCGAAGAGTCTGCTGCGGCCGGTATCACCCACAGCTACGAGGGGCCCTGGGAATACTTCGTCGGTGGCGGTGTCAGCACCTTCGACTGCAATCAGGATCGTCTGCCCGACATGTACCTGGCAGGCGGAAATCAACCGGCGGCGCTGTTTATCAACCGCAGCGCGACAGCCGGGCCTTTGCGGTTCGAGCCAGTTAAAAATACCAGCCTGGCCCTCGATCGCGTCATCGGCAGCTACCCTCTGGATATCGACAACGACGGCTTTCAGGATCTGATGGTCATGCGGGTCGGTGAGAATCAGCTGTTCAAGGGGGCTGCCGACTGCCAGTTCACCCCGGCCAATGTCAGCTGGAACTTCGCTGGCGGCAATGCCTGGACCACCGCCTTCAGCGCCACCTTCGAACCCGGAAATGCCTACCCCACGCTGGCGATTGGCAACTACGTCGACCGAGCCGCCCCCGGTTCGCCCTGGGGCACCTGCCACGCCAATGAATTGCATCGTCCTGCCGGCGCTACCGCTACTGCTCAGGCTCTGCCCGACTACTCCAATGCACTACCACTGGAGCCGGGCTATTGCGCGCTGTCCATGCTGTTTACCGACTGGAACAAGTCAGGCAGCGACGCCCTGAGAATCACCAACGATCGGCAATACTATCGCGGCGGCCAGGAGCAGCTCTGGCGACTCGACAGCGGCCGCTACCCGCGTCTGTTTGGTGCTGCCGAAGGCTGGGAACCGGTTGTCATCTGGGGCATGGGTATTGCCGAGGCCGACCTGAACGCCGATGGTTATCCCGAATATGCCCTTACCTCCATGGGCGACACCAAACTGCAGGTACTGGACCTGCAACAGGCTATCGAGGAGAATCGCCCGCACTACGATGACATGGCCTGGGACCGAGGCGCCACGGCGCATCGCCCCTATACCGGTGACGATCTGAAACCCAGCACCGGCTGGCATTCCCAGTTCGAGGACTTGAACAACGATGCCTTGCTCGACCTGTTCATCACCAAGGGCAATGTGGAGAAGATGAGCGACTTCGCCGCCTTCGACCCTGACAATCTGTTGCTCGGTACTCACGAGCAGACATTCAGTGAGCAGGGCCTGGCCGCTGGCGTGGCGCTTGATCGACGTGGACGAGGTGCCAGTATCACCGACTTCAACGCCGACGGCCTGCTGGATATCGTGGTCGTCAACCGTGGTGCCAATATCAGTCTGCTGCGCAACCAGGGCATGCAAGGCCCTCAAGGCCCCCGCGCCGGTGGCAACTGGTTGAAGCTGGCGCTGCAACAGAAAGGCGACAACCGTCACGCCATCGGCGCTCGCGTGTCGATCAAGACGGGCAATCGGGTGCAGACCCGCCGCCTGCAGGTGGGTGGCGGCCATGCCTCGGGCAATGCCGGGTTCGTGCATGTCGGACTCGGTGTGGCAGAGCGGGCCACCGTTCGCGTACAGTGGCCCGATGGCCAGTGGAGCGCCCCCTACAAATTGTTCGCCAATCATCATGTGATCATCGAACGCGGCAAGGATACGATCATGCAGTGGTTTCCAGTAACACCACTACACTGACCCCCTCATTCCATCAACTCAATCTACTGACATACTTCACACCATGTATCTGGGAATAGACTTAGGCACCTCCAGCGTCAAGAGCGTCCTGATGGACGAGGCACAACACATCGTTGCCAGCCACAGCGCCACCCTGTCGGTCAGTCGGCCACACGATGGCTGGTCCGAACAGGATCCGGCAGACTGGATCAACGCGATTGAACATACGCTGGAGGCGCTCAAGAGCAGTCACGCCACCGAACTCTCTGCAGTGCGCGGCATCGGCCTGTCAGGCCATATGCATGGTGCGACCCTGCTGGATGCCGATGACCGGGTGATTCGTCCCTGCATGCTGTGGAACGATACGCGCAGCCATGCCCAGGCCCATCGTCTGGACACGCCCCGCTTCCGGGATATCGGCGGCAATATCCTGTTTCCCGGTTTCACCTCGCCCAAGGTTGCCTGGGTGGCAGAAAATGAACCGGAAAACTTTGCTCGGGTCGCCAAGGTCTTGCTGCCCAAGGACTACGCCAGGCTCTGGCTGACCGGCGAACACGTGGGCGAGATGTCGGATGCCGCCGGCACCGGCTGGCTGGATGTCGGCGCTCGCCACTGGTCCGATGAACTGCTGGAGGCCACCGGGCTCACCACTGAGCACATGCCACGACTGGTGGAAGGCACCGACGTCTCCGGACAACTGCGTGCCACCCTGGCGCATCGCTTCGGCATGCAGGAATCAGTCGTGGTTGCCGGTGGCGCCGGTGACAATGCGGCCAGCGCCTGTGGCATGGGAACTGTCCGTGATGGCGATGCCTTCGTCTCCCTGGGCACCTCCGGTGTGCTGTTTGCCGCCAACAACAGCTATCAGCCCAATGCCGAGAGCGCCGTGCATGCCTTCTGCCACGCCCTGCCGAACACCTGGCATCAGATGGGCGTGATACTGGCCGCGACCGACGCGCTGAACTGGCTGGCCAGAGCCATGCAGTCGACACCGCAGACCCTCAGCGCCCCACTGGACGCCCTGCCTGCCGAGCCAACCGACATCATCTTCCTGCCCTACCTGGGTGGCGAGCGCACCCCCATCAACGATGCGGATGCACGCGGCGTCTTCATGGGCCTGAAGCATTCCAGCGACAGTATCGAAATGACACGAGCCGTGCTGCAAGGTGTTGCCTTCGCCTTCAAGGACTCGCAGCTGGCACTGCAGAGCGCGGGAACCACCCTGCAACGGGCAGCAGCGATTGGTGGTGGTGCAAAATCGGATTACTGGCTACGCGTGATTGCCAACACCCTGAATATCCCTCTGGATGTCACGGCCGATGGTGATTTTGGCGCAAGCCTCGGTGCCGCTCGTCTGGGCATGATTGCCGCCGAACAGGCTGATCCCTTCAGTGTCTGCACACCACCTGCGGTTGCCCATACGGTAGAACCCGATGGCTCCAGTGAGGCCTTTGCCGCCGAACATGCACGCTACAAGGCGACCTATGAAGCATTGGCACCGCTGATGCGTGACCGCTCAGAGGCAGCTGCCTGATCGGGCAATGATGTAGATGACAGGCGGTGGCCGACCCTGCAGGCAGTGGTCTCAGCCGCCGCTGACCACTGACTCCAGTAATTCACGTTCGATCACACCACTGCGCGCACCGGCAAGCTCACCTGCCGGGTTGTACAACAGGTAAGTGGGCGTCGCCCGAAAGTCCTTGCCCGTCAGTTCCTTGTACTGGCGGTGAAAGACATCGGTGAATACCACCAGATTGGGGTATGAGGGATGATGCCGATCGATCAGCGACTGAATCTCCTCGCGTGCCTCCAGTCCATCCAGGGCAATACCGACCACGCGTGCATCCCGCCCCTCGTGATCCCGATGGAAGGCCTCGATCATGGGTTTTTGCTCTTCACACGGTATGCAGTCTGTTGACCAGAACATCACCAGCGTCCATTCACCACCACCGACGTAATCGTTCAGATTGACCCGACTGGCGTCCATGGACTGCAGCTGGAAGGCCTGCGCCGGCCCGGCCGTCAACAGCAAGGTCACGATCAGCAGCGCACTCGAGCAATGCCGGTGCATGCCATGGCACAGGTTGGACAAGAGGGATTTCAGCAATTTAGCGTTCACTGACTGACTCGTTTTCAGACCTTTCGATTGAGAGTCACCACGACACCACGCCGCGGCAAGGCTTTGCCCGAACCATCATCCGCCCAGCAGCCTTCATCAAGAATCCTGTCCTGTGGCACACCAGCGAACAGCAGGGCTTCTCTGACCCGACTGGCTCTGCCCAACGCCAGCGCCGCATTGCCGCTTTTCAACTTCGTTGGACCCAGAGAACAGCCAAGCACGGAGAACACATCCGTTTCGGGTTGAAAGGATTCTACCATCTGTTCTACCAGAATCTTGTTCACCATTCCCAGTCGCAGAGAATCATTGGCAAAGGTCAGCACCTGCTCTCTCACCAGCAGACTGTCAGCAAGAATATCCGTGTAGTTCGACCCACCCAGCTCAAAGACATTCTCGACCCGTGGCAGGGCAATCATGGGCAAACCGATTTCTGTCTTGCGCTCCGTACCCGCAATCAGTGGATTCAGGGGGTTGACCTCGTTCGGCACCGACAATCGTTGCGGTGCGACCGAAGCAGCGTCGTTACCGGCTTCAGCCGAGTTCACCACACCCTCCTCTGGCAGACCGGCAAGGCTTGCGGTACTGCTGACAGACCCGAAGTGCGAGTCATTCATCACTATCTTGCTGGCATCGGCACCCCGTACATACATGGGCGTGGCCGGGCTGGTCCGATCATCTTCACCCAGGACATAACGGCGACGCAGCTCGATATCGCCGATGGCAAGTTCATAGAGCTCGTTTGCCCTTGATGTCTCGTCAATCCCCTCTTCATGACGATACTGGAACAGTTGCGAATGAGCACCACTCTCCACCCAACGGGTTCCGTATCCACCCTGTTGCAAGGCATCGCGCATACGCTGGGTAAACGGATCGTCCAGTTCCGATTGCAGTAGTTGCACCGTTGTCGAGGATGGCGGCAAGGTAGGAATCTGCTGCAGCGCAATGACGAAATCCTCGGCGATGAGCTGCAAGGCGGTCGATTGATCCTGGTCTGCAACGCTCTCAGGACCCGCTGTCCCGGGCCAGTTGGCGCAGCCAAGAGGCAGGCAGGCCATTAAAAACACACTGATCAAATGAACTGAACGCATAAATCCGTTTTTGCTCTGACGCTGAATTTTCTGAAAGGATTACCGAGCCATCCGGTAATATGCGGCTACTATACCGGTCCAGGGCAGGTCGAATGAGTGGCCTGAATCACGTTTACGGAAGGTCGCCGGGACAAAGCGTGACCCATCCTGAAATCGTCTCAGGCAGAATCATTCAACCTGTGACTTGTTGATATCTTGGGTACCGATTTTCACGTCGGCCAGCCGACCAGCGACCCACAAAAACCCGGAGCAGTAACTGTGATACAACTTTCCGGCAACAGCGCCTTGTACCCTGCCCGTAGTGGCAACCGAGCCTTGTTCCGCCTCTCCGCCGCCTGCCTCGTCACGGCCGCATTGTCATTGACAGCTTGCGCCGTGCCCGATGGCAATGGCTCCGACATCCTGCCTGGTATCACCAGCGCCTCGAAAGCCGAGTCGATAACGATTTCCGAAAAGGCCATGTTCGATGACCTGTCCGGCATTGTTGCCCAGGTATTCGAACCACTGAGCACAACGCTTCAGTTGAACCGGGACAACGATGATCCACGGATGAAGCATCTGGTGGGTGGTCTCGCCAGCAAAGGCTTTGGCATACAGCGCGTCAGTGCCGATCAGGGAGCCAACTATCTGTCCTATTCGCTCAAGACTGGCGATGCACCTGAACTGGTGCGATTGACAGTGGCTGTCGGCGCCATCGAGGTCAGCCGCGACTACCGCAAGCTCAGAGGCAATTCCATCACTCCCGACAGCGTGGTGCGTCTGTCCGGTACGCGCAGTGCGGTAGTCGTCAGCGACGCCAGCTCCAGACGTTTCAAGGTGGAGGATTCGAGCTTGTCAGAGGTTCAGTATGTCGCCTCTCTGGAGCTCGATGATGCCTCTCCGGTCATCGCTCTGATTACCCCGGAAATCGTCAGCAAAGTGAGCCAGAAGGCCTCCGATGGTCCCAGCCTGCAAGCCCTGAATTCCAGCAAGGTGGAAGTCAACAACCTGTTCTACGGCAACGAATCCACTTTTGCCTCGGTGCTGGATGACTTCAAGCAAATCGACCAACAGGTCATTGTCTTCGGCAACGATTCCATGGTGCTCGGTGATACCAACAAGCAATTGATCGAACAGTTCGTCGACACGAAGATGAAAGACAACGATGTGATCAGTCTGGTAGGTTGCAGCAATGGACCGACAGCGCTGGAAATCGGTAATGAAGGCCTGGCACTGGGTCGTGCCCAGCGTGTCACGCAAGCGCTACTCGCGCGTGGTGTGGCGCGCGACAAAGTACTCGACGAAGGTTGTTGGGCGCCCACCAATGTTGGTGATCGCTTTCCCAGCCGTGGTGTAGTCATGGAATTGTGGCGGAGTAATTCATGAGTTTTTTCCCCGGATTCACGAAAACGACAGCCGGTCTTGCACTGGCAGCAACCCTGACGGGTTGTGCCGGTTTCTCGAATGGACCAGGTATCGACGAAGAGGCTCTCATGCCTCGTCTGGCCGGCAACGAAGAGGCACTCAAGGACATCAGTGCGCAGGAACGCGCCCATCTGCAGCTTATCGCGACCAATCTGGTGGCAACGCTGGTGCAGATACCCGAGATGCGTCCTGCCACGGCAACGCTGCAGTTCAACAAGCCGCAATCAGCCTATGGCAATGCCGTGATCCGGGCGCTGGAAGATGCCGGCTTCGGCATGCAGATGGTCAGTGCCGATCAGGGCCAGCATTTCGTGTCCTACAGCAAGAGCCTCTCCGAAACGGAATCGGGCAGCATCACCGACTACGCGCTGGCCGTCGGCAAGATCAAGCTCTCCCGCGAATACTCGGTGGATGGCAATGGCGTATTCCCCTCCTCGCTACTGGAGATCTCCGGTACGGACCATATTGCCGATATCGAACTGGCAGACAATATCTTTGCCGAGCAGGGCGGCGATGGCATGGTCTTTATCAGTGGTGCCCAACGACAGGGCACGCCGGATCCGGAACTCAAGGCAAGCACGGTAGACGTCCAGGAGTTCGACCAACTCCCTCAGGACAAGCGCACCCCTCAGGAATCGGTGTTCAATGAAGCGCGTCAGCGCTATTTCGAGAATGACGCAAAACGTCAGACACCCAACCTGGATCGTTACGTGAAGCATCGCCGCACGGTACTGATTTTCGATGACAATCAGACTCAGATGATGGGCAATGCCAACAAGCAGGCCGTACGTCTGCTGGTTCGGGAGTTCGGTGACAAGGACATCATGGTCATCAAGGCCTGCCTGGACGCCGATGGTCGTGACGATGCATCGATGAACCGTGCCATCCGTGTCGAGGAAGAGCTGGCGGGCTACGGTGTGCCCACCGAGGCTGCCTACATAGCACCCTGTGCTCGCGCCAGCTATCGCCACGCCTCCGACAACTCCCCCACTCCGGTGGAACTCGTCCACTATCGCCCGCGATGATTACCATGCAGACCAGAAAATACCTGGCACTGGCAGCCCTGCTGGCTAGTGTCGTCGGCAATAACGCCTCCGCCGCCACCCTTGATAGCGTCACTCAACGAGGGGCGCTGCGATGTGGTGTCAACCTGGAACTGGCAGGCTTTGCCAAGGCCAACAGCCTGGGCGAGTACAGCGGTTTCGATGTCGACGTTTGTCGGGCTGTAGCCAGTGCAGTTTTCAATGACAGTGAAGCGGTGGAAATGGTGCCCGTGGCCTCGGGTGATCGATTCACCGCCTTGCAATCCGGTGCGCTGGATATCCTGTCCAGAAACACGACATGGACGCTGGGCCGCAATACGCAATTCGGTGAGTTTGCCGGTGTGAACTTCTACGATGGCCAGGGCTTTCTGGTCAAGAAGAGCAGCGGTATCCGTAGCGCACTGGAGCTGGACAATCAGCCCATCTGCGTCAGTAGCGGCACGACATCGGAGCTGAATGCGGCCGATTTCTTCGCTGTCAGCGATCTGCGCTACCGTCCCGTGTTTTTCGCCGATCAGAGCATGGCCGCCGTGGGCTACCGCGAAGGTCGTTGCAAGGCTCTGACTACCGATCGCTCTGCCCTGGCTGCCCTGCGCACCACATTGCCAGAACCCGATGCGCATGCCGTTCTGCCCGAAGTGATCTCCAAGGAGCCATTGGGCCCCATGGTGGCCGCCAATGACCCTGTCTGGGAAAACGTGGTGCGCTGGACGCTGAACTGCATGATCAACGCCGAAGAGCTCGGTGTCAGCAGCCTCAATGTCAACCAGATGGCCGCCTCCTCCACAACACCCTCCGTTCGACGTCTGCTGGGCAAGGAAGGTGACGCCGGGGAACAGCTGGGACTGCATCCCGACTGGTGCAGCCGCGTCATCATGCAGGTGGGCAACTACGGCGAGGTCTACAACCGTAACATCGGTCCCGACACGCCTATCGGCCTGGCACGCGGCATCAATGAGCTGTGGACCAATGGTGGTCTTATCTATGCGCCGCCGGTGCGTTGATGTAGAAGCACCCGAGACCAGAAACATGAGGCGGCGTCATGGCGTCGCCTTATCGGTCAGCGTTCTTGCAAGATAGGTGAGAACGCAATAACGCCTGGCCTTTCCATACGATGGAAAAGACTGGGGCCGTTCAACATTGGGGGTTCCGGCTGAGCCGTGGGCGCTACCTGAGCGCGGCCATTGAAACCTTGCAAGGAATCAATGGCGGAGAGGGAGGGATTCGAACCCCCGGACCTTTGACAGTCAACGGTTTTCAAGACCGCCGCATTCGACCACTCTGCCACCTCTCCGTGAGGCCGGAAGTTTACAAGATTCTGACCGGCTTGTGCGCTTCAGCGGCAAATTTCCGCGTCAGAAGGCAACTTTTTTTTCACAAGCACTGTCTGAACCTCACGGGAGCCAATGAATCCTGCTTGAATTATGCCCCGCAGGCCTTATTGTTGCGCTTACCGAAGCTGCTGATTCAGCTCCGTTTTTCCCGAATTGAATCAGCGAAAAATACGTGTGATCTGTTGTAGCAGAAAGTCGCTACAAGGTTATAGTAAGTACACCAAACCATCACGCGACAGATTTCTGTCCGGATACATCGAGGAGCTTTCAAAGTCATGTTAAACACCAATACCATTACACGGTCGGCAGAGAGCGCACTCTCCACCAACCGCGTATTGCGTAACACTTACGCATTGCTGGCAGCCACATTGCTGTTCAGTGGCGTCATGGCCGCAGTATCCATGGCCGTTGCACCACCTCGCGGCATGTCCCTGGTCTGCACGCTGGGCGCGTTGGGTGTGCTGATGTTTCTGTTGCCCAAGTACGAAAATTCTTCAGCAGGCGTCGGTATCGTGTTCCTGGGCACCGGTCTTCTGGGTTTCGGCCTCGGCCCCATGCTCAACGCCTATGCATCACTGCCTAACGGCTCCACCATCGTGGCAACAGCCATGGGTGGCACCGGCGTCATCTTTCTTGCACTGAGCGCCTACGTGCTCACTACCAAGAAGACCTTCGAATTCATGGGTGGCATGCTGTTCGTCGGACTCATCGTGGTTTTCGGTGCAGCCATCGTCAATATCTTTGCGCAGATCCCGGCACTGTCGCTGGTCATCTCTTCTGCCATCGTATTGCTGATGAGTGGTTTCATCCTGTTTGACACCAGCCGTATCGTTAACGGTGGTGAGACCAACTACATCCGCGCCACGGTATCCATGTTCCTGAACATCTTCAACCTGTTCACCAGCCTGCTGCACCTGCTGGGCATCATGGGCGACGATTGATTCCACACTCAGCCTGAGTTCGCCGCAAGGCGGACGCCTGTTGAATGTAGTTTCAGTCTCGTAAAGCCTCACCGGGCTGCTGTCATGGCAGCCCGGTGTCGTTTCAGCCTTCGCAAAGTCATGTCTACCTGGAGATAAGGACAATGGACAGCAACCTGTGGTTTCAGATACCCGTCGCGCTCGTCATGGGCTTCATGATCTGGCGCATGATCCCGGCCGCCAAACACTGGCTGCAGAATGGCCCCAAGGGCAGCTCCAAGGAATGGTTGAGCGTGTCCATGATGATGGCCGCCGTCGTGTTGTTCGTCACCTTCCTGATCGTGGTTGTCAGAGGCTGATCGACGCCCTCGCCTCTTGGTACGACTGAACGTCCGTCGACACCGGGAGTGCCGATACAGGAACAACCTCAGCGCGAACGGATTCGCTCGAAAGTCGCCGTGATGGGCGCATGGTCCGATGACTGATAGTGCTCAAGTGACTGCACCTCGTGCAACTTCAGTCCACGGTAGAACACATGATCGAGATGCTGGTTCATGTGAGCCAGCCGGCTTTGCCGCTGCATGACTGCCTCGGTCAGACCGGCATTGCGCGCCACCTGCTTGAAAAACCCCAGTCGTGCCGGATTCCAGGTATTGAAGTCTCCGGCCAGAATGACCGGCCCCGCATGCGGTTCCAGCGCGGCCCGCAGCTGATCCAGCTGCTCGACATATTTATGCACGCTGACGAAATTGATGGCATGCATGTTGAGCACCAGCAACTGCTCCCCTTCCCCTTCCAGTGGATACAAGGTCGTCAGCAGCAGTTTCTGCGTCTGGCTTACCGGCTCACTGTGGGGCGACATGTAGAAGTGCTGCTCTGACGGCGCCACCACGCAACCCGTCTTCACGCCGTGTTCAACCTGCGTTCGGGGATGCCGAAAGCTGCGCGCCATGATCCATTCAAGGCCATCGTTGGTCGTGAACAAGGGGTCGGAAGGTGCGTTGAACACCGCCTCCTGCAACAGGGCCAGATCCCGATCTCCCATCAGTTGCTGGAAGTCCGATGCCCAGGTGGCGCGTTTGGCCTTGAGAATGTTCCACACAAGAACGTGGATAAGCGGCCCCAGTACCGGCTGCCTGGCGTTACCCAGATGCTGTAGCTCGTCGTCCGCGGTGTAGCAGTGAGGTAGTAGATGCCGACGAATCATGAGGACCTCAGGGCTCCTTGCCCTAATCTAGAGATAAGGAGAAAACAGACGAAAGAAGTTGTTGCGCAAACGCGGCAGGAAATGTCTGTCTGTGCATTCAAGTACCTCCCGCGAGTGTGCCAGTTTGCCTTCGATGATATCCGCAAGTTCACGGTTCATCGCCGGGTCATAACATTCGAGGTTGATTTCGAAGTTCAGTTCCAGACTTCTCGAATCCCAGTTACTCGACCCGACCATGCTCCAGTAATCATCCACGATGAACAGCTTGCTGTGATCAAAGGGTGCTGCGGATTCATGCAAGTGCACCCCGATCTGCAGCAAACGGCGTCGATTGGCGCGCATGGCCCAGCCCACGATCAGTAGATTATTGTGCTCCGGCACGCAGATATCAACACGCACGCCACGCAACACGGCCAGTTGCAGGGCGCTGAGCACCGTCTTGTCAGGCAGAAAGTAAGGGGTCACGATGCAGATCCGGGATTCGGCAATCTGAATGGCCCCCAGCAGGGTCAACTGCAGCTTCTGGTAGTTGTCATCCGGACCGTCAAGCAAGGCTCGTAGAAAGACCGGTCCGACATGACCTCCGCGCCATATCGGCGGCTTCAGCTTCTCGCGAGCCGCAAATTGCCAGTCGGCCGCAAATACCGCATTGATCTGGTTGATGACCGGCCCCTGCACCTTGAAATGCACATCCTGAGTCAGGTGCTTGCCCACATTCAGAATGGCACTCTCCAGTGCCGTCTCTGTGTCGGCGGCAGCCACGTTGTCCGGTGTTGTGCCGACCAGGTTGCCTGCACGGATGTTCATACCGCCAACAAAGGCGAGCTCGCCATCCACGGACAGGATCTTGCGGTGATTGCGCAGATTGATGAATCGAGTGCCGTTGGAAGACCAGGTTGACAGAAACCGGGCCGTCTTGACTCCACGACGGCGCAGAACGCGATCAGCCCTGACCAGACTGAATCCGTAGCCGACACCCAGGCCGTCGATCATGACGCGCACCGCCACACCACGATGGTGGGCATTCACCAGCGCCTCGACGAACTGCACGCCTACCTGATCGTACTCGAAGATATAGCTGGACAGATAGACCGAATGGCTGGCTTCGTTGATCGCATCGATCATGGCCGGGTAAGCCTCGTCGCCGTTGATCAGCGGTTCGACCCGGTTGCCTGACACATAATGAGTGTCGTGTACCCCCATGCCCAGCCGCATGTGCCCCTGCCAGGAATCAGGCATGGCGTCGATGTCCGCCATCTGCTCACCCACAGACTCCTTGACCGAGATCGTGTAATCCGGCAACTCTGCCTGCGCGCGGCGGCGGATGCGGTTGATACCGAACAACCAGTAGAGAACAGCCCCTATCAGCGGCGCCAACACGATGATGCCAAGCCAGCTGA
This sequence comes from uncultured Granulosicoccus sp., assembly GCA_965367215.1. Lineage (GTDB taxonomy): Bacteria > Pseudomonadota > Gammaproteobacteria > Granulosicoccales > Granulosicoccaceae > Granulosicoccus. Next base: position 14,719 of record CBDUIJ010000033.1, on the reverse strand, counting down.
ACGCAGCCGCCTCATTCTGCTTGTTCAAAACCACATGAGTACCCGCCGCAATGGATAGCAGCAGGTACAGCACTCCGACCAGGGAGAAGGCCGTACCGGGATCGACGTAGTCCAGCGTATCGCCATTCATCGAAAGGGGGTCCCCTTGGGGGGCTGTGAACTGTGCCACAAGTATACGCAGAGACGCGTCAATTGCCTGATCCATGCCGGTCAAGTTAACTGCTGGTACGCCGACATTGGCATATATCATTCAATTTCCGGTGTCTTCCTATGGCTCGTTCGTCTGACTCCAACTTCCTGGTCGCCATTCTGCGCGATAAAACCTTTCAGGCGCGTGAAATTCGTCGGGTTATCATGCTGACCTTCCTGTACCTGGCCATCACCACGGCACTGGTCGGCGTTTTCTACCATCAGATGCTGGGACGCCTGATCGAAGGCATGGCGCCTTTGCTGTTTGTCTCCGAGGACATGGCACTGGCCAATGAGGCACTGCCCTCATTGTCGGATGTACTGGGTAAGTGGCTGATCGCCATGCTGCTGATCAACGCCACCATCACGATCGGACTGAGCATCTTCATCACACGCCGTCTGGGTCACCCCATCCTTGCCATCAAGCGCAGCCTGCGTGAGATCGGCGACGGTAATCTTGATGTGCGCCTGCGAGCCTCCGACAAGGGAGAGTTCGGAGAAATTGCCGGAGAATTGACCGATGCCATGCGCAGTGTCCGCGAGCAGATTCAGGCAGCCAAATCCGGTATTGCACAAGTAGGCGATATCGACTCGACGGCAACCAACTCCGATTCCATCAACAGCGCTCTTCAGGAGTGCCGCACCGCGCTGGATTACTTCCAGGTCGAAAAACCCGTGAAAGGCGCCGGCAACGACGACTCTGCGGCGGCCAACGACAAGGCAGCCTGACATGAGGTATCGCGACATGAGTGGCACCCTACCCCACAAACCGTCAACCCTGCGCCCGCAGCTGCGCCCGCTGGTGAGCGCCATGCTGGCAGCGGTGGTACTGCAAGCCTGCAGCAGCGGCGGTAGCAGCAGCACCGGCGGCAAGACCACGCCGGAACTTGGCGAAAATGGCACCTATCTGTTCATATCGACACCCCAGTTCTACTTCGGTACCAATGATGTCGGTACCAGCGCTACCCAGAAAATCCAGATTGCCAATCGTGGTGCCGATATCTACACGCTGAACTCGCTGGGAATAGAGCCCAGCGACAACGGCGGCATGGACGATGTCGAACAGTACACCACCGATATCATCGATGAAATCGTGCTCAACCCGGCCGAGGCCATCACGGTCGGCATCACCTTTCAGCCTATTACCGAAGGTCGCAAATTCGCCGACTTCATCGTCGATTACGAGACCCTGCAACAGGTTGAAGAGTCAGTGAACGTCAATGAGCAGAAATTCTACAAGGCGAAGGATCTCGAGGATTCAGGCGACTACCAGGCTGCCAAGCAATCCTACAGCGACTACATCGATGGCGACCCGGTCACCATCAACAAGCGCAAGGCGGCCATCAAGCTACCGGTCATCAGTGAATCCGAAGTCTATGGTGATGGCGAGGACTTCGACATGTACCTGGCCGCACTGGATCAGCGTGAGTCGGGAGATCTGGAAAACGCCAGCGTACAGCTGGAGATCATCCACACTCTCTACTCGGACGGCTATCTGGCGGACGACGCCCTGTACCTGCAAGGCTATATCCAACTGATGGATGAGAAGGACTATTCCGCCGCTCTGCAGACCATGCAGAAGCTTCGCAATGAATATCCGGATTCAACCTACTACGATACCGCGCTGTACAGCGAGGCCATGGCCCAAGAGGGGCTGGGGAATTCAGCCATCGCTCGGGAAATCCTGCTGGATCTGCGCTATCGCCATACCGGTGTCGATACGCTAGGCATTACCCTGGCCAAGGACAATCTGGTGTCACGCCTGTGGTTTGATAGAGCCAACGAAGCACTGGATCGAATGGGAGCTGCCTGACCCGGCTTTGTTGAACGCCTGGATCAGCGAGCGGGTGCTCAAAGCACGATTCGGCAATACCGAGAATTCTCCTCGTACAATCCGGTAACCGGCCCTGACGTTGTCACGGGACCGGATACCGGATTGAAACAAGGGCGTCAGACCCACAATCGCCTGACGCCCTGCAACCAACCGGCCGTGCTTATGCCGTCAGATCGGTAGGCAACAATCCTTCCGGAAAGTTCTGGTAGGACACAGGGCGCAGGAAGCGTCGAATGGCCAGAGTGCCGACCGAGGTCGTTGCCACATTGGTGGAAGCCGGATACGGTCCACCATGCATCATGGCATCAGCCACTTCCACACCCGTTGGAAAACCGTTGCACAGGATGCGACCCGCCTTCTCTTCCAGCTCAGGCAGTAGTTCGGCAGCCAGTGCATGATCGGCTTCGTCCAGCTGCAAGGTAATGGTCAACTGACCTTCCATGTTCTGCGCGATGACGTGCATGTCTTCATCGCTGGCGGCCGAGACGATGATTCCCACCGGACCGAATACCTCGTGAGCCAGATCCGGGTTGGCGATGAAATCGGCAGCCGACACCGCCAACATGGCCGGTGCTGCATTTCTGCCGCTGCTCTCACCTGACTGCACCACGCGTACCTGTGGATGGTCTGCCAGCGCCTTCAGCCCCTGATGGTAGGCATCGGCAATGCCGGATGTCAGCATGGGAGTGGCGGGTACTTCGGCCAGCGCCTTGGCAGCTGCCGCTTCGAAGTCCGCAGCCTGTTCAGCAGGAATGACGACAATGCCCGGGTTGGTGCAGAACTGACCCACGCCCATGGTGACAGAACCTGCCCACTGAGCACCGAGTTCGGCGGCTCTGGCCTTGGCTGCCGCTGGCAGGATGAAGACGGGATTGACCGAACCGAGTTCGCCAAAGAATGGAATCGGCTCTTCACGACGACAGGCCAGATCGAACAGGGCACGTCCACCACGCAGGGAACCGGTAAAACCGACCGCCTTGATGTATGGAGACTGAACCAGCGCAGCACCTACCGCTCGGCTGTCAGCACCACCATTACCGGGGCCACCATCATTGACCTGCGAGAAGGTTCCGGGGTTCAGGCCACATCGAGCGACGGCGGCGTCGATCGCCTCGCCAACCAGCGCAGCAGTACCGGGGTGTCCGGGATGTCCCTTGACCACAACCGGGCAACCTGCAGCCAGTGCTGATGCGGTATCACCACCAGCCGTGGAAAACGCCAGAGGGAAGTTGGATGCGCCGAATACGGCAACCGGTCCCAGAGGACGTTGCATCAGACGCAGGTCCGGGCGTGGCAGTGGCGCACGGTCCGGCAAGGCGCCGTCATGCCGTACATCCAGGTAGTCACCTTTTTCGATATGTTCGGCAAACAGACGCAGCTGGCCGACGGTACGTCCTCTTTCACCTTCCAGACGTGCTGCTGGCAGACCTGTCTCACCCGTGCCCATGGCGGTGATTTCGGCGCCACGAGAATCGATTTCCTCGGCAATGGCGCGCAGCAACTCTGCTCGCTGTGCACGGCTGGTGCGACCGTATGTCTTGAAGGCCTCGGCAGCGGCCTTGGCCGCCTCTTCTACCAGCTCTACGGTGCCGGCAGTGATGGAGGAAGGTTCTCCTGAAACGGGATCATTCTCGAAGACTGTGCCATCTTCGCGGATCTTGCCGGCAATACGGTTGCCATACAGCGTCATGTGAAGTTCCTGTCAGTATCTTGAAGTTTTCACGACTCGGGAATCCGAGGCATGCAGCTAAATGCAGGCTCATTGTCCCCAATTCAAGGCAATGATGTCGAGTTCTCTTGCCAGAGACAACAAACGCTCGCGCGTACGCGCCGACAAGGGTCTCAGCGGGTGGCGTACACGCTCACTGCCAATGACACCACCTTCCTTGAACACAGCCTTGCAGGCTCGCAGGCCACACTGCCGATTCTCGTGATTGATCAGCGGCAGGCATTTCTGCCATTGTGCCAGTGCAGCCTCGTGCTGGCCACCACGATAGAGCGTCACAATCGGTCGAATCATCTCCGGGAACAGGGCTGAAGTCATGGTGCCTGTGGCCCCCGCATCCAGATCGGCCAGCAATGTCACGGCCTCTTCACCATCGAAGGGCCCGTCGATGTCCGGGCCTGCCAGCTCGATCAGTGCCGCCAGCTTGTCTGCCGCAAACGGACATTCGATCTTGAAATAGCTGACATTCTCCAGCTTACGCGCCATGTCAGCCAGCATCTCGACACTCATGTTGACGCCGCTGAGCGGCGCATCCTGCACCATGATGGGTATGGAGATCGCATCATTGACGGCCGCAAAATGTTCGAACACACCCTGCGGACTCGGCGCAATACCGACGCCGTGATACGGCGGCATCATCATGATCATGTCAGCGCCCTGCGACTCGCAGTCAACCGCGCGCCTGAGTGCAATATCGGTGGAGAAATGACTGGTGGTGACAATCACCGGCTTGCGTCCGGCGACGTGTTCCAGACACAAACGCGTCAGTGAGGCACGTTCATCATCGGAAAGCAGAAACTGTTCTGAATAGTTGGCAAGAATGCAGATGCCGTCGACGCCCTGGTCGATCATGCAATCAAGCACACGACGCATGCCCTCGTCATCGACACTGCCGTCATCGTGAAACGGGGTGGGAGCAATCGGCGCAATACCGCTCAATACGGATTTCATGGTTGTCATCGGATATCAGAAGAAGAAGGGTTCTGTGCTGATGCGTCTTCCCAGCATGAAGGCGTCTGCAACGTGGGTCAGCGGCGACAGGTCCATGTCTACCGCTGCATCCCCGACGAGCTCCGCCATATGGCGGTACAAACGGCGATACTCGATATCCATGGAGGCCGCACCAAACGACAATTCGAGCGAATCATCATCCGTCTCGATCAGTATTTCCCAGAGCGGATCACCGCTCTGACGCCAGTCGAATTCAGCCTGGACTCCGGCACCGTCAGGATGGTGAAAGCACAGACTGGCCGCGATCGGCGTCTGCCGGTTGGCAGGCACATGCAGAGTGGCCTCGGTCAGGTGCACCGGTACCGGCAGTATGCCGGTCATGATGGACAGGGCGTTGATACCGGGATCGAACACGCCAAGGCCACCCGGTTCCCAGACCCATTCCTGACCGGGATGCCACATCCGCACATCTTCCTTCCAGTTGATCTGCAGACTCTTCAGCGTGCGTGTCGCCAGCCATTCACGTGCCTCGGCTATGCCCTCGGCGTGGCGAGCATGCCAGGTGGCGTACAGGGACACACCCCTGCGGCGGGCAAGCACCTCCAGGTTCTGACATTCAGCCATGGAGACACCCGGCGGCTTTTCCAGCATGACATGCCTGCCTGCCTCAATGGCCTGCCTGGCGTAGTCGAAGCGCGGCTGCGCAGGTATCGCCAGGGAGATGGTGTCGATATCCGGTCTGGCTGCCAGCAAGGCGTCCAGTGTCCGGTAATTCTCGACGCCGTCGACACTGGCATTACGGCTGACAGTTGCCGCCAGTGACCACTCGGGATCAGCCTCGATTGCCGGAATGTGCTGGTCACGGGCAATCTTGCCGATACCAACCAGCGCAATCTGCTTGCTCATCAGTGCGAGTCCTTGCCCACGGCAGCACCGCGACAGCCGACCAGAAAATCGAAATCCGCCCCGGTGTCCGCTCCCTGCACATGAGTGTGAAACAGGTGTTCATAACCACTGGCAGGGGTCGGCGTTGTGGGTCCCCAGGCTTGCAGTCTGGCAGCAAGCTCGGCATCGGAGATCTCCAGCTGCAAGCGCCGCTCGGGCACATTCAACTCTATTATATCGCCGTCCTGAACGACGGCCAGCGGCCCACCGGCTGCCGCCTCGGGTGTCGTATGCAACACGACCGTGCCGTAGGCCGTACCGGACATGCGTGCATCGGAGATTCTCACCATATCGGTGATGCCCTTTTTCAGTACCTTGGGCGGCAGTCCCATGTTGCCCACTTCCGCCATCCCCGGATAGCCCTTGGGTCCACAGTTCTTCAACACCATGACGCAGTTTTCATCGATATCCAGATCATCATCATTGATCTTGCGCTTGTAGTCGTCGATGTCTTCGAACACCACCGCTCGTCCACGGTGTACCAGTAATTCGGGGGTGGCTGCCGAGGGCTTGAGTACCGCCCCGCTGGGTGCCAGATTGCCTCGCAATACGGCAATTCCACCCTGGCTGGTCAAGGCCTTCTCGACGGGGAGAATGACATCCTCGTTCCAGTTGCGAACCTCTCTGACCTCTTCCCAGACACTGTTCCCCGATACGGTCAACGCCTCCGTATCCATGACGCCCGCTTCACACAGATGCTTGATCACCACCGGCAATCCGCCGGCATAGAAGAACTCTTCCATCAGGTACTTGCCCGATGGCAGCAGATTGACGATCGTGGGAATATCGCGTCCACAGCGATCCCAGTCATCCAGACTCAGGTCGATACCGACACGCCCGGCAATGGCCAGCAGATGCACGACGGCATTGGTGGAACCGCCAATGGCACCATTGGTACGAATGGCATTCTCGAAGGCACTGCGTGTGAGAATGTCGGAAGGCTTGAGATCGTCCTTCACCATATCGACAATGCGTCGTCCGGTCAGATGGGCCATGACACGTCGACGACTGTCAACTGCAGGAATGGCGGCGTTCCCCGACAGGGCCATGCCCAGTGCTTCGGACATGGATGCCATGGTCGAGGCCGTACCCATGGTATTGCAACTGCCCGGCGAACGACTCATCGACGCTTCGGCGTCCAGAAAATCCTCCTGCGTCATCTCCCCCGCCTTGACCGCTTCCGAGAATTTCCACAGATGAGTACCCGAGCCGACCCGTTCTCCCCGGAACATGCCATTGAGCATGGGACCGCCAGATACGACAATAGCCGGCAGATCCACCGATGCAGCTCCCATCAATAGTGCCGGAGTTGTCTTGTCGCAACCGGCCAGCAACACCACACCATCCATGGGGTTACCGCGAATGGCCTCTTCGACATCCATGGCGCACAGATTACGGAACATCATGGCGGTCGGACGCAGAGCACTCTCTCCGGGTGAGAAGACCGGGAATTCCAGAGGCAAGCCGCCTGCTTCATAAATGCCGTGCTTGACTCGGTCTGCCAGGTCCCGCAGATGTGCATTGCAGGGCGTCATCTCCGACCAGGTATTGCAGATGCCGATGACTGGTCGGCCATCGAACAGATCGGCCGGCAGCCCCTGGTTCTTCATCCATGAACGGTGATAGATATGATCACGCGAAGTTCCACCAAACCACTCTGTCGATCTCAGTTTACGCGGCCACTGCGCTTTCTTGAAAGTCATGTCAATTGGTTCTCAGCGTTGCTTCTGCTTGTTGTAGACATCGAAAATGACAGCCGCCAGCAAGACCAGTCCCTTGATGACCTGCTGATAGTCGATGCCGATGCCCATGATGGACATGCCGTTGTTCATCACCCCCATGATGAAGGCGCCGACCACGGCACCGACGATCATGCCCACACCACCGGACATGGAAGCACCACCGATGAATACGGCGGCAATGACATCCAGCTCGACGGCAAATCCCGCCTTGGGTGTCGCCGTATTGAGGCGGGCTGCAAAGATGAGCCCGGCCAGCGCCGCCAGCACGCCCATGTTGACGAAGGTGAGAAACATCAGACGCTCGGTTCTAATACCCGAGAGTTTTGCGGCCTTTTCATTACCGCCCAGCGCATAGACGCGACGACCGATAGTGGTGTGTTCGGTGACGAAGGCGTAGATCACGGTCAGCACACCCATGGTGACAAGCACATTGGGCAATCCACGAAACGTGGATAACTTGTAGGCAACGAACAACAGGGCGCCACTGACGATGGCATTGCGAGCGATGAAGACCACCAGTGGTTCATCGACGATGCCGTAGGCGCTGTTACGACGGCGCTTGCGCAGCCCCATGTAGACAATGGCCAGTGCAGCAACACCACCGACGACCAGAGCGGTGACATTGGGCCGGCCGACACCGAATATATCCGGCACAAACCCCGTTGAGAGCAACTGAAAGGATTTGGGGAAGGGGCCGACGGACTGCCCTTCGAGCAACCAGAGCGACAGACCACGAAATACCAGCATACCGGCCAGCGTCACGATGAAGCTGGGTATCTTCCAGTAGGCCACCCAATAGCCCTGTGCCGCGCCGATCAGGCCACCGACGAACAGGCAGACCGGTATGGTGACAGCCACCGGCACATCCAGATTGACGATCATCACCGCCGAGAGTGCACCGATGAATCCCATGACCGAGCCTACGGACAGGTCGATGTTGCCACCGACGATCACGATCAGCATGCCCAGCGCCATGATGATGATGTAGCTGTTCTGCAGGAACAGATTGGTGATGTTGACAGGCTTGAGCAGCGTGCCGTCAGTGACGATCTGAAAGAACAGCATGATGGCAATCAGGGCAAACAGCAGCCCGTAATCACGCATGTGATTCAGCAGATAGCGCGACACGCCGACCTGTGCCGAGTCACCCTTGGTGGACGAAGTATCAGACATTCGAAAATTTCCTAATCGGTGACGATGAGCGACATGATTCGCTCCTGGCTGGCTTCACTGGCACTCAGTTCACCCACGAAACCACCTTCATTCATGACGTAGATGCGATCACTCATGCCCAGCAGCTCAGGCATTTCCGAGCTGATCATGATGACGCCCTTGCCCTGTGCCGACAGCTCATTGATGATGCCGTAGATCTCGAACTTGGCCCCCACATCGATGCCTCTGGTGGGTTCATCGAGGATCAGCACCTCGGGTGCGGTGAACAACCATTTCGACAGGACGACCTTCTGCTGGTTGCCTCCCGAGAGATTCACCACGCGCTGAGCCACGGACGGCGTGCGGATGTTCATGGCCTGTCGATAGCCTTCAGCTACCTTGGCCTCTTCTGCCTGATTGATGACACCAGACGATGAGACATCACGCAGATTGGCCAGGGTGATGTTGCGATGTATCGATTCGTCCAGTATCAGACCCAGCTCCTTGCGATCTTCCGTCACATAGGCCAGCCCACCGCGAATGGCTGCGCTCACCGTGGAGACATCGAGTGGCTCCCCTCGCAAGCTGACCCTGCCGGAAATGTTCTGCCCGTAACTGTGCCCGAACAGACTCATGGCCAGCTCGGTGCGCCCTGCTCCCATGAGCCCGGCAATACCGACAACCTCTCCGGCACGAACATGAAAATCGATATCGCGAATGACCTGACGCGTCTTGTGCTCCGGGTGCCAGACATTCCAGTCGTGCACTTCCAGCAGCATTTCACCGGCGATACGCTGGCGTGCGGGATAGCGCTGTGACAGGTCACGGCCGACCATATCCCGGACAATCTGTTCTTCGGTTATCGTCTGCTGGCGAGCATCGAGTGTCGAGACCGTGGAACCATCACGAATGATGGTGATCGTGTCGGCAACACGTCGCACCTCATTGAGCTTGTGACTGATGATGATCGAGGTGACACCCTGCGCCTTGAGTTCCAGCAGCAGATCCAGCAGCACCTGACTGTCCGATTCGGACAGAGCCGCTGTCGGCTCATCGAGTATCAGCAGCCGAACATCCTTGGACAAAGCCTTGGCGATCTCCACCAGCTGTTGTTTGCCAACACCCAGTGTATCGACCAGTGCCGCAGGCGGCTCATGCAGACCGACCTTGGCCAGCAAGGCCTCGGTGCGTCGATAGGTCTCGGGCCAGTTGACGATGCCGTTGTGAGCAAGCTCGTTGCCCAGAAACAGATTCTCGGCAATTGACAACAGTGGCACCAGCGCCAGTTCCTGATGAATGATGATGATACCGAGCGCTTCGCTATCACCGATGCCAGAAAAGGCGGTCAGCTGTCCATCGAAATGCACCTCGCCCTCGTAACTGCCAGCGGCATGAACGCCGGACAGCACCTTCATCAGGGTGGACTTGCCAGCACCGTTCTCACCCACCAGGGCGTGTATTTCTCCGTTGGCAACCTTCAGATTGACATTATCGAGCGCCTTGACGCCGGGAAATGTCTTGGTGATGTTGCGCATCTCCAGAATCGTTTGCATCGACACATCCTCTCCGGGCCAGCCCCCTGCCCCCTGCGCAGAGCAGGAAGACAGGGGTACGTGCCTGTATCCGTATCGCGACTCAGAGATCGTCCTTCGAGTGATAACCGGAATCGATCACGATGGCCTCATAGTTCGAGGCATCGACAGAAACCGGCTCCAGCAGATAGGAAGGTACAACCTTGACACCGTTGTCATAGGTCGTTGTGTCATTGATCTCGGGCTCGCCACCCTTGACCAGGGCATCGGCCATACTGACGGCAACACGGGCCAGTTCCCGGGTGTCCTTGAATACGGTGGAATACTGCTCACCGGCAATGATCGACTTGATGGATTGCAGCTCCGCATCCTGACCCGACACGATCGGCATGGGCAGGTCACCCGATCCGTAGCCGACGCCCTTGAGAGAACTCAGAATGCCGATGGACAGGCCGTCATACGGGCTCAATACGCCCTGAACCGTCGCATCGGTGTAGTGCGCTGACAACAGATTATCCATTCGTGCTTGTGCCACCGCGCCGTCCCAGCGCAAGGTTCCCACCTTGTCCATGCCCATCTGGCCGGATGCAATATTGATCGAGCCATCGTCTATCAAGGGCTGCAATACCGACATGGCACCGTCATAGAAGAAGTAGGCATTGTTGTCGTCAGGCGAGCCACCGAACAGCTCCACATTCCAGGGCTTGCTGTCGGGAAACCGCTCTTCCAACCCGGCAACCACGGAGCTGGCCTGCTGTACTCCGACCTTGAAGTTGTCGAAGGTTGCGTAGTAATCGACATAGGCGCTATCGCGGATCAGACGATCGTAGGCAATGGTCTTGATGTCGGCGAAATGCGCGTTCTCGAGCGCATTGGAAAGCGTGGTTCCATCAATGGCAGCGATGACCAGCACAGAGACGCCTTTGGTGATCATGTTCTCGATCTGTGCAAGCTGGTTGGGGATGTCATCTTCGGCGTATTGCAGATCAACCTCGTAACCCGCAGCCTCGAACTGTTCGACCATGGAATTGCCGTCGGATATCCAGCGAGCCGATGACTTGGTCGGCATGGCGATGCCTATGGTGTCCGCAGCTGCTGCCATGGAGGGCAGGATCATCAGACTTGCGGATACGGCAAGGGTCGACAGACCCGTCAGTACTTTTTTCATATTCACTCTCCAGAAGGCTGGAAAACTCTCTGGTTCTGCCAGCCGATTGTTGTATGTCGACAGTACCTGGTGCACTCGACTTGCAACTGGTCTGCAGTGTAGCCCTGCACCTGCATATCATTCAAATTACATTAATTGACTTCTGCATATCATTAATGGAATATCGCTACCCATGCGACACCTGACCCAACGCCTCCAGTGGCGTCATCTGCGATTGCTCAGTGCTATTGACGAGACCGGCCAGTTGTCGATTGCTGCCGAACGACTTGCCATCACGCAGCCCGCCGCTTCACGCATGCTGGCGGAGATCGAAGGCATGGTCGAACAGCCCCTGTTCGTGCGTAAACCCAAAGGCATGGTGCCGACGCCCATCGGTCGCGTTCTGATTCGCCATACCATCTCGCTGCTACGCGGTCTGACGGCCACGGCCATCGAAGTGGATGCCTTTGCTGCCGGCAAGACCGGCAGCGTCAGGGTCGGTTCCGTGACTGGCGCGGCTGTCGCCTACGTTGTACCGTCCGTGCAGAAGCTGCGTGCAGACACCCGAGGCGCCGATATCACGATTGCCGTGGCGCCCAGTGAAGAGCTGATCCAGGGTTTGCACAATGGTGACTATGACTTCGTGCTCGCCCGAGTGCCACCCGCTCATGACCGGCGGCATTTCGATTTCATGCAGGGCCGCTCCGAGAGTGCCGAGTTCCTGGTCAGGTGCGATCACCCACTGTTGAGTCTGAAGAAACCGACATTGCAGGACTTCAGTCACTATGGCTGGGTCATTCAGGGCGTCGGCACGCCGATGCGCGATGCCGTGGAACGGGCCTATATCGAGAACTCGATGCCGTTACCCGAGGAGATCATCAATACCACCTCCCTGCTGGTCATGATTGCCTGCCTGCAGAGCTCGGACGCCATATCACCCATTTCCAGCGAAGTATCGGAGCTGCTGGAAGGGTCCGGCGTCGGTGGGATGGCGACCGTGCGTTTTCCTGCCCCGATCACCATTCAGAACTACCACCTCATCCAGAAGAAACAACAGACTCTGAGCCCGCTGGCAGTCCGGCTGCGTGACCTTGTCATCGAGGCGCTCAGGACAGAACCGGAGAGTGGAACTATCGACAGTTGAGAGGCGGAACTCATTGAAATCAGTGCATTTTGGCACCACAATAGCTAGTGAAGTGCCCCCCACTCACTCCTGACTTCCTGAAAAAATAAATGGATATACTCTTCAGTTCTGCCTCGGCCTTCTGGGTCGGCCTGGCAATCGTGACGTTGATCGTGCTCAATTCATCGGTCAAGTTCGTCCCTCAGAACACCGCCTATGTGGTCGAACGTTTCGGCAAGTTTCGCACGACCCTGACTGCCGGTCTGAAGTTCGTTCTGCCGATCATCGACCGGGTCGCCTACAAGGTGTCTCTCAAGGAATTGGCGCTGGATGTACCTTCTCAGTCAGCCATTACCAAGGACAACATCACCCTGACCGTCGATGGTGTGCTTTACCTGAAGGTCGTGGACCCGGAAAAATCCAGCTACGGTATCGACAACTATGTATTCGGTGTGACGCAGCTTGCCCAGACCACCATGCGATCGGAAATCGGCAAGATCACCCTTGACCGCACCTTCGAAGAACGCGATCTGCTCAATTCCGCCATCGTGCAGGCCATCAACGAGGCCGGCGAGGCATGGGGCACCACGTGTCTGCGTTATGAAATCAAGGATATCACCCCGCCCAAGAGCGTTCTGGAAGCCATGGAACGACAGATGAAGGCCGAGCGTGACAAGCGCGCCACCGTACTCGAGTCCGAAGGCCAACGTCAGTCAGCCATCAACGTTGCCGAAGGCCACAAGCAGTCAATCGTACTGGCAGCCGAAGCACAGCGTGAACAGCAGATCCTCGAAGCGCAGGGTGAAGCCGAAGCCATCACGACCGTGGCACTGGCCAAGGCCGGCGCTCTGGAAACCATCGGTCAGGCTGCCGCCACCGCACAGGGTCAGAAAGCCGTGCAGCTGGATCTGGCCACCAAGGCGATCGCCGCCAAGGCCAGTATTGCCAAGGAATCAACCGTCGTCCTGATGGATAGCAAACAGACCGATGCCGGCAGTGTCGTGGCCGAGAGCATGGCCGTGGTCGCCGCCATGAATTCAAGCGAGGCATTCAGGACGGGTAACTCCTGATATGGATACCCTCTTCATCAATCAGGCCACGATCTGGTTGGCACTGGGTTTCCTGTTGCTGGCCATTGAAGCCGTGGCCTTCGGATTTGCCAGCGGCGTGCTGTTGTTTGGCAGTCTGGGGGCGTTGCTGACGGGGGTATTGTTATGGTTCTCCTTGGTGCCCGACTCCTTCATTGCCGCCGTCGCCTGCTTTGCAGTGGCGACGGCGTTGATCACCCTGGTGTTGTGGGCACCTTTGAAGCGTCTGCAAAGTGGTGCCGAACTGGGCCACGACCGCAGCAGCGACCTGATAGGCCACAGCTTTGTCGTTAACAGCGATGTCTCACGGGCGGTGCCGGGTGTACAGAAGTACTCCGGCATTCCGTGGCGAGTCGAGCCTGCCGAGCACCTGTCTGACACCACGATCAGTGCCGGTACGCAAGTCAGTGTGACGGCCGTCAGCGTTGGTGTATTCTACGTCGAGCCAATTCCGGAACCCACTGGAAATTCATGATGAATGCGTCCGATCGCCAGCAACTGCTGGATACGCTGGTCCCCCATGGTGTGCTGCGTGCCGGTATCAACATGAGCAACTTTCTGCTCGTCAACCAGACGGATGAAGCAGGTCAGCCGGACGGTGTCTCGCCTGCCATGGCACGAGCACTGGCGGATGAACTGGGCGTCGATCTCAAACTGATCCCCTATGAAGGCCCGGGAGATGTCGCCGATGCGGCAACCCGAGACGAATGGGATATCGCCAATATCGCTCTGGAAACCGAGCGTGCCAAGGTCATTCATTTCAGCCCGGCTTATTGCGAAATACAGGCAACCTACCTGACACCACCCGGCTCTGCAATCACGACCATGGAGCAGGTCGATCAGCCGGGTCACCGCATTGCCGTGAAGGCGCGTAGCGCCTACGACCTGTGGCTGACGCGTCATATCAAACAGGCAAGCCTGATGCGAGCCAGCACACTCGATGAGTCCTTCGAACTGTTTCGGGATGAAAAACTGGATGTACTGGCAGGACTGAGACCCAAATTACTGCAGCAACAGGCATTGATGCCCGGCTCCCGACTGTTTGACGACAGCTTCATGGCCGTCCAGCAGTGCATGGGCTGTCAGGTCGACAAACCACAGGCGGCAGAATTCGTACAGGACTTCGTCAATCGAGCCAAGGCGTCGGGTCTGGTTGCCAGTCTGATCAGCCGATTTGAAGTAGAAGGCCGCCTGTCCGTCGCCCCCTGAGTACCGGCTCATAGAGCAGTATGGGCGATACCTGACCTTCCAGTGACGTGCCATCTGCTTTCGTAAAGCCAACTGTGGCGC
>CBDUIJ010000032.1:0-29276 GCA_965367215.1 uncultured Granulosicoccus sp. | reverse complement strand
CCGGCCGGCAGCCGATATCAACTCCGGCAACATCTTCGGAATGCCATCGGACTTCCTGCTGATCGAGAACTACACGGCTGTCTTTCAGCAATCCAAGGCGAGCATGTATCTGTGGAATTCGGTGCGCACCACCGTACCCACGGTCATCCTGGCAGTCGGCCTGTCCTGCCTCACCGGCTACGCCCTGTCGGTCTACCGCTTCAAATGGGCAGTACCCCTGTTCTTCGTTTTCGTGGCTGGCAACTTCGTGCCGTTCCAGATTCTGATGGTGCCGGTACGCGATCTGTCAGTGAGCACCGGGCTGTACGATACCGTCACGGGGCTGGTGCTGTTTCACTCGGCGTTCCAGCTCGGCTTCTGTACCTTGTTCATGCGCAATTTCATCAAGGCACTGCCCTATGAGCTCATCGAATCGGCGCGTATCGACGGGGTGGGCGAGTTCAAGATCTTCTGGTATCTGGTGATGCCGCTGGTCAAGCCTGCCATCGCGGCCCTGTCCGTACTGATCTTCACCTTCATCTGGAATGATTTCTTCTGGGCAACGGTGCTGATTCAGGGTGACCATGCATTGCCCATCACCGCAGGCGTTCGTGCGCTCAATGGGCAGTTCGTGAGCCAGTGGCAACTGGTATCGGCAGCCTCGCTGCTGGCGGCCGTGCCACCGGTGCTGATGTTCTTCGCCATGCAGAAGCACTTCATTGCCGGCCTGACCCTGGGTGCGACCAAGGGTTGAAGTCGATCGGCCGGGCGGCGCCTTATCCGCCCGGCCCCTCTCCTGCGTTATCATGATCGATTCGCGCGGCGCCTGCCCATGCCTCGCCACAGTCGATTCCTGATTACACGCCATGAACAACACCACCTCCGACCTTCGCATCGAGTCGATTGTCGCCATGCCGAGCCCCGCAGAGCTGTCCTCGGAGCTGCCGCTACCCGCCGACCAGGCCCTGGCGATCACCGCCACGCGCCAGCGGATTGCAGACATCATTCACGGTCGCGACCCGCGACTGCTGATCGTCATCGGCCCCTGCTCCATTCACGATCCGACCGCCGCCATGGACTATGCGCGGCGGCTGAACGTACTCCGCGAGCAATACAGCGATTCGCTTGAAATCGTCATGCGCGTGTACTTCGAAAAACCACGCACCATCATTGGCTGGAAAGGGCTGATCAATGATCCGGACATGGACAACAGCTTCCAGATCGATGCCGGTCTGCACAAGGCGCGCAAACTGCTGCTGGATCTGGCGGCCATCGGCATGCCCGCCGGATGCGAATTTCTGGATGCCGCCACCGGCCAGTACTATGCCGACACGGTCAGCTGGGGTGCCATCGGCGCGCGCACCACCGAAAGCCAGGTTCATCGCGAAATCGCCTCCGGACTGTCTTGCCCCGTGGGCTTCAAGAATGCCACCAGTGGCGATGTGGGTATAGCCATCGATGCCATCCAGGCCGCCAGCCATGCGCACGCCTTTCTCAGCCCCACCAGTGAGGGCCGGATTGCCCTGTTCAAGACACGCGGCAATGCGGATGCCCACCTGATACTGCGTGGTGGCAAGGAACCCAATTACGACAGCAACAGCGTCAAGGCCGCCAGCGACATCCAGCAACAACGCGGCATCTCGCCACGCATCATGATCGACTGCAGTCACGGCAACAGCCTGAAGGATCACAAGCGACAGAGCGTGGTGGCGGCCGATATTGCCGGGCGCCTGTCGGCCGAGTCCTCGATGATTGCCGGCCTGATGATTGAAAGCCACCTGGTGGAAGGCAAGCAGGCCATGGCGCCCATGGAGGAGTTGACCTATGGGCAGAGCATTACCGATGCCTGTATGGGATGGCAGGATACCGAAGACACATTGTCGGTACTGGCCAAAGCCATGGAGCAGGTGATTTCCAGATAGCCCTTCACCTGTGGCCGAACTCTATGACACACTCTGCTTTCTGTCCTGTGCAATCGGCCTGGCCCCGTGAATAGACCCGCAACAGACTCTGTGTCCGTGAACCGCTACAACAGCGGGATACAGGTATTGTGGAGCGAGACCGCGAGCACCGAGCAACTGTGCGACAGCATTGGCGATATCGTCGATAAGCAAGATATTGCACTGGCCATCATCTGGTTCTCCGCCACCCGGCACGAGCCTGAACAGCTCGTGTCGGGTTTGCAGCAGCGCAGCCCTGCCCTGAATTTCTGTGGTTGCTCCACCAGTGGCGAAGTCACACCGGACGGCATGCAGGATCATGGTTTCATCGCCATCCTGCTTCCGGCACGCTGGTTCGTCGCAAGCCATACGGTCTTGCATGACGCGGCCAATCTGGGCATGGAAAATATCGCCAGAAACACCGCGGAACACAGACAACAGTTTCTGGACTCCCTGCCACAACCGGACGATACGCATACGCAGTTTGCGCTGTTGCTGATCGATGGCCTGTCGTATTCGGAAGAGACCGTCACTGTCGCGATCGACAGAGGGCTCGAAGGCATTCCCCTGATAGGCGGTTCTGCCGGTGATGACCTGCGATTCGAAAAAACCTGGCAGATCTGCAACCAGCAGACCTTGTCGGGGGCGGCAATTCTGACACTGATCGATTGCAGGCTTCCCTGCAAGCTGTTCACCAACAACAATTTCGTACCGACCGAGCACAAGCTCGTGGTTACCGAAGCCGATCCGGATCTGCGCCGAGTCAGTGAATTCAACGCCGAGCCGGCAGCGGTTGCCTATGCCAATGCCATCGGCATGAGGCAGGAAGAACTGGATGCCGGCAGCTTTGCCTCGTATTCGGTCATCATCCGCTATGGCGGGGAATACTATTGCCGTTCGATTCAGCAACTCAACGACGACATGTCGCTGACCTTCTTCTGCGCCATTGACTACGGGCTGGTCATGACCGTGGCACGCTCGGAAGGCATGGAAGGCTCCTCACGACAGGCCATAGAGGAACTGGAACAGGATATCGGCGCGATCGACATGATGTTCGGCTTTGATTGCATCTACCGCAAACTGGATGCCCTGCATCGCCAGACAACCCATCGCATCGCCGAACTGTATCGAGAGAAGAAATTCGTCGGCTTCAACACCTACGGCGAACAGTACAACTCGATGCACATCAACCAGACCTTCACCGGCATAGCCATTGGCATGCCGCCTGAGCCTGAT
This sequence comes from uncultured Granulosicoccus sp., assembly GCA_965367215.1. Taxonomy (GTDB): domain Bacteria; phylum Pseudomonadota; class Gammaproteobacteria; order Granulosicoccales; family Granulosicoccaceae; genus Granulosicoccus. The sequence goes on along the minus strand of CBDUIJ010000032.1, from coordinate 26,121 downwards.
GGGCAGGTCGAGGCATCGCAGACAGACTGAAACCGGGTTCAGTCCTTTTCAGGCATTGCCAGGGCGCAGCAATTCGCTGGAGTACCGTCCCTCCCCCGATGACTCTCATCGCGGCACTGCGTTTCTGCTAGCCCACCACCAGACCATCATCGTCGTCATTGACTGACAGCAAGGGGTCGGGGATATAGATATCGCCGCGAAGAATCGTGCAGATGGCCGTGGACAGGACTTCCGGACCGAGCATTTTTGGCAGAAAACCCGCGGCACCACAGGCAATGGCCTCATCGACGATTCGCGTATTGTCAGAACCCGCAAAGAGCAGCAAGGGCTGACACGGAAACAGGGTACGCAGCTTCTTCAGACCATCGAAGCTCTCGACACCCGCCAGGCTCAAGCCGAGCATCACGATGTCGAACAGACCTTCTGTCTCGAGAATATCCACTGCACCATCCAGGGTGCCCGCTTCTCTGGAAATCGAGTCGGGAAAGGTCAGCCGCAGAACCGACGCCAGAGCTTCACGAAACAAGGGGTGATCATCAATGATCAGGATTTGGCCCAGATCACTCATTCAAGGCAGTTGCCTGATGATTTGAATTTACACATCCTGACCTCTGCTGTTTCTGTCCATTGAAAACCAATCAGGTCGATACTTTCACCCTTCTGACGTGACACCCCTTGCCACTGAAACGGCCTTGTCGCAAGGGGCATCACGCATCGCTATTGGAACCGGATACTAGTTGGAGGCCAGGCCCTCGGGGATCTTGAAGACCCAGACCGAACCACCCTGGTTCAGGTAGCTGACCACCTTGGCAACTTCACCGCCCCACAAAGGCACGGCACCACCCCAACCGGTCACAATGGCAACGTACTGCTCGCCATCCTGTTCCCAGGTGATGGGCGATGAAACAATGCCCGTACCTGTCTGGAACTTCCAGAGCTCTTCACCCGTCTCGTCATTGAACGCCTTCAGATAGCCTTCCGGTGTACCCATGAAGACCAGACCACCTGCCGTGGTCAACACACCACCCCACAATGGAGCCTTGTTCTTGTACTCCCATTTGATGTCACCCGTGATTGGATCCATCGCTTTCAGAGAACCGATGTAGTCATCGAACAGTGGCTTGATCGTGAATCCGGCACCCAGGTAGGCAGCGCCTTTCTTGTAGGTGACCGGCTCGTTCCAGATATCCATGCCCCACTCATTGGACGGGATGTAGAAATTGCTGGTCTTCTGGGAATAGGCCATCGGCATCCAGTTCTTGCCGCCGAGGAAGCTGGGAACGGCGAAGATGGCCTTGCCCTTCTTGCCATCGGCACTTTCTGCCGGATTACCCGGACGATTCTCGGGGTCGAACAAGGGACGACCGTTCTCGTCGATGCCCTTGGCCCAGGTGATATCCTGCACGAACGGTGTGGCAGAAATGAACTCGCCATTGGTACGATCCAGTACATAGAAGAAGCCGTTGCGATCCGCGGTGGCTCCTGCCTGAATGGTTTCGCCGTCCTTTTCCATGTCGAAGGAAATGAACTCGTTGACTCCGTCAAAGTCCCAGCCGTCATGGGGAGTTGATTGAAAGCCCCAGACGATTTCACCATTCTCCGGATCAATCGCTATGCGTGAGGATGTCCATTTATTGTCTCCCGGACGCAGGTAGCTGTTCCAGGGGGAAGGATTTCCCGTACCGAAATAGGCCAACCCGGTATCAGGATCGTAGGTACCGCCCAACCATGGAGCGCCACCACCGTTCTCCCACATGTCCCCTGCCCAGGTTTCATTCTTCACACCGGTCATGGAGGATTCTTCACCATTGAGCGTTCCCATATGCCCTTCGATGGTAGGTCTGGACCAGACCAGCTCACCGGTTTCGGGATTGCGTGCGTCGACCTGACCGACAACACCGAACTCACCACCGGAATTACCCGTCAGTATCAGTGGGCCATGAGCCTTGGTCGGCACGATCAATGGTGCAGCTGTATAGGAATAGCCCGCTTCGTAATCGCCCAGTTTCTTGCGCCAGACAACCTTGCCGGTCTTGGCGTCCAGAGCCACGATCTTGGCATCCAGGGTTCCGAAGAACACCTTGTCGCCCAATATGGCAGCACCACGATTGACGACGTCACAGCAAGGCAGAATGCCTTCAGGCAGTCGAGCATCGTATTGCCACAGTTCTTCGCCAGTGGCGATATCAATGGCCCACATGCGACTGTAGGAACCGGTCACGTACATGACACCGTCCTTGATCAGTGGCTGCGACTCCTGACCGCGCTGCTTCTCGCCACCAAACGAAAACGACCAGACGGGATAGAGGTTCTTGATGTTGTCCTTGTTGAGCGCTGTCAGTGGGCTAAAGCGTTGCCCACGCGGCCCGAGACCGTAAGAAACAATATCTTCCCCGCTGGCCTGATCGTTCACGATCTCGTCAATGGAAACATCCACTGCCGTGGCCGTGTTGCTGAACCCTGCAACACTGAGTGCCAGAGTACCGGCAACCGCCAGCATGGTTTGTTTTCGCTTCATTAGCTACTCCTAGTATGAACGTTCAATGCCCGCATCAAGACGGAAAACGCGGTGTTGCATTACCAGGGGCACCCGAGATGCCTCACCGCTGAAACAGCAGTCTAGCCAAGTTACCGGAGTTGCCATAGTGGACAAAGGTACACTCTAGTGGGTCGAATCCCTACTGACTGACCTCGATGACGGGATAGAGTGCATCTTCCAGTCCGGGATACAAGTGCACGACGGATCGTTCGTACTCGGACCGCACCACACCCAGACCTTCGAAGCGAGCGGGAACAGGCAAGGCCATGGCCTCGTTCATGGTCAGGCCGCGCTTCACCGAGTCACTGATGCTGCCATACAGCCAGTCGATGTAATCGCCTGTCTGCTGCAGCGATTCATCCTTGTCATCACTGGGTCCGTGGCCGGGTATGAGCAGGGACTTGTCGATGCCGGACAGCACCGTCAAGGACTCTCGCCAGCTGAGAATATCGGCATGCGGTGTTGTCGGCGCGCGATACAGAAAGGCCAGATCGCCGGCGAACAGCACGCCGGTCTCGTCATCCCGGATGACAAAGTCACTGCTGGTATGACCCGAAAGATAATACAGCGAGAACGCTCGTCCTCCCACATCTTCACGATCAGCCTGCAAGGCAATGCCTGGTGCGACCGCATTGGTGCCCCTCATCCAGTCACCGAGCAAGCGGTACATGTTATCGGCAAATCCATTGCCTTCCAGCTCGATGTTGTCTATGACCTTCTGCGGCGCCGCAATGACAGAGGAGTCGAATGACTGATTGCCCAGGAAATGATCCGGATGATGATGCGTGTTGTAGACCCGCAGTATCGGCTTGCCCGGTACGGTCTTTTCAATCAGTACGCGCAAGGCATCGCCGTAGCGTTTCGAGGGACCGGTATCGATGACGACGACACCATCGGGCACTTCCACGAAGGCCACATTGACGATATTGCCGCCGTTGTCCATGTTGAAGTATTCGGTACGCCCCAGCACCGCCCAGGTCTTCGAGGCCACCTCGACCGCCATGAGGTCGAAGTCCAGCAATCGTGCACTGGCAGAGCCACAGATGGCACAGCCGCAGCCGGCCGCAAACCACTGCATGACCTGCCTTCGTGACTTCGATATCGGGGCCGCGCTGGCTCTGCTGTATCGGGATTGACGATCAGTCATTGGCGGTGTTTTCACAGTCCGGTGGCGGCAGGCACATCCAGTGGGAAGCTGAACGTATTGCCTTCAGTGTCTCGTGAGGACACATGCAGAATCGACTCTTCAGGACCCACACGAGGTTTGAGGGTCAGCGTTGGATTTTCACTGACAGGCTCGTACAGATCGAGCTCGGCAATGAGCTTTCCTGCATCATTCCTGACCGCCAGCTCGTTGAGGTAGAACGCCGGAATACCTGCAGCCAGACCGGTATCCATTGGGTGACGCATGCGCAGGGTCATGCGCGCCGTACTGTCATCATCCCGCCCGGCATAAGCGCGCGTCTCGCCTAGCGTCTGCATCCAGCTGCTGTTACCGTGCGCTGCGGCTGGCGCGGTACAACCACCACCGGCCGCATCCACGATTGCACCACCCACATGCCACACGCCATCGCGGGTGCGAACACCGACATGAATCGGTGATGTCTGCTGCAATTTGAGTCTGAAGCCGATGAAGGCCAGAGCGTCCGAAGGACGCAGGCTCATGACCAGCGGAATGGGATTCAGATCGGCAACGGCCACGATCTCGACCACGCCTTCCAGCGCGGTAGCATCGACAGTCACGGGCACATGAAACTGATTTTCAGCTGACAGCGGTGCCATGACTCGGACACGTTCATCAAAGACTATCTCGCCATCGGGCATGAAACGCTCTGCCATGGCTTCCCACATCACTGACTGAAAGGGGTCCTCCGGCAATTCTCTGGCCAGCGAAACGGAACTGGCGAGCGCCATGCATAATACAACAGCGACTCTTGCCCAATACTTCATGGTGCACACCTCATGGCAATTCTGCAGGCAACCACTCTACTCCATAGCGTGCATAGAGATCCTTCATGTCTCCCGAGTCGATCATCTCAGTGAGCACATCGCCCAGTGCATAGCCCAGATCGCGGCTATCGTGCTTCACGGCAATCCCGATGGGCCAACCCGTTCTGACAATACCGGGCATGGGTGGTTGCACGATTTGCGAATCGATGTCAGGCGATTCGTGCGCCACCCACTCCATCTGGGCACGCGCGCCCATCAGAGCACCAACCTCTTCACTCGTGTACAACTGCTGGGCATCCTTGAATGTGCGACCGCGCCGGATGCTCTGCAACAACTGCCCACGAAAGGCATTGGACAGGAAGAAGTCGCCTGCGGTATCCACTTCAACGGCAATGGGATTGGTGACGAATCGCCCGAAAGTCTCGACCGTCGGGTGAATCGCCCGATTGTGGAGCAGCGCCATCTGTTCCTGAAAATACGGCGAGGTCAACACCGCCAGTTCGTTACGCGCATCGACTTCCCGATCGTAGGGCACATGCATCATGACATCCGCATACTTGCCGTAGACGATGTCGCCCTTCCAGATATTCACCCGCAGATCGTCATCCAGGTTCTCATCGGCACCACGGATCAGGAATTCGACATCGACGCCCAGACTCTCTGCAAAACGACGTCCGATTTCCACATCGATGCCCTGTGCTTCTCCTGCCTCATCCTTCCATGAATACGGAGCGTAATCGCTGTAGGCAAACACCACCAGTTTACCGCTGTCGACCACGTCGTCCACAGGCCTCGCCTGCAGACCGGGCGAACTCAGCCCGATTGCAAGCAGACCCAGTACTGCAAGATGACGCAGGCATTGCCTGAAGCCAACCATTCGGGTTGTCATCGATTATTCTGGACGCGGCTGAGTTTCTGTATAAGAGCGTATTGCCCACATGGCCTCCTGGCTCAGGATGTTCTCGAAAGGAGGCATCTTGTAGGTACCGTTCTGGGTATAGCCCTTTCGTATTCTTTCCATGAACCATTCATCGCCGAACTCACCGTCTTCGAGCAGGCGCAGGTCCGGAGCAATCCCACCTGATATGGCCTCCAGTCCATGGCAGCGAGCACAATTGGTGTTGTAGGCGGATGAACCGATACTCCTGGCCAACTCGTACTGCTCCCCACCCATGGTCCGGTAGGGATTTTCCATTGCAATTTCTTCCGGCAAGGCTTCCAGGCCTTCCGTCTCGACGGCCTGTGGCTGAACATCACCGTGGCCAAAGCCTGTCTTGACAAGCATGAACTGAGATAACACCAGTACCGATACCGCACCAGTCAGGAAACGTTTTTTCATAGCGTTCTACAACCCGTATACCAACGAAGGACGCAAGGGTAGCCCAAACCGATACCTCGCCAACATGGTACTTTTGGAACCACCCCTTGCCATGACAGGGCGGCGGAGCACCACGCCTGGCCCCGGGTGTTGAACTTTTGTACCACTGCTTCCGGTAACCGCACAGCGCATACTACGACTCATGCTGGAAAGAACCCTGTTTATCATAGTGGCGCTGTTTGCCAGTTGTGCATTCGGCGCTGAACTGTCACTAGAGGGCTATGACGTCGACCCGGACACCGGGTTGCGCATGGAACGCTATCGCGCTCCTGTGCCGGCTGATGTGCCCGGTGGAACCACGCTGGACACGAGTCAGCTTGCCGCTTTCAGAAAACAGGAAGAGGCCTTGCTGATCGATGTCTACCCGCCCAAAGGCCTGGGGCCGGACCCCTTCGACGGTTCCTGGGTGACCTCGGAGATACGTCTGTCGATTCCCGGTTCCATCTGGTTGCCTGAAGTCGGTCGCGGGACATTGAGCAGTGAAGCAGAGGATTATTTCCGGCGCAATATTGCAAGACTGACTCAAGGCGAGCTGGACAGACCCATGGCTTTCTTCTGCACCGCCGATTGCTGGCAGAGCTGGAATGCTGCGCGCCGGGCAATTCTCTGGGGCTACAGCGCCGTTCACTGGTACCCACTGGGTACGGATGGATGGCAGGAGGAAAACGGCGAATTGATCCGGATTCAGCCAGTGAATTTCCTTGACGATACAACCCCCGCTGCCAATCTCCCATGAATGCAGATTCCGCCAGGCAAGCGGAGCTGGAAAGCACCTTTGCCTCTCTGCAGTTGCTCAGAACCAGGCTTGCAGGTCAACTGGTCGGACTCGAGAGCCTGATAGACAGACTACTGGTTGCCCTGCTCACTGGCGGGCATCTGTTGATCGAAGGACCGCCCGGGGTTGCCAAGACTCGCACCATCAACCGCTTTGCCCAATTGCTGGACGTCAGCTTTGTGCGAGTGCAGGCCACCCCGGACCTGCTGCCTGCCGATATCACGGGCACCGATATCTTCCAGCAGCAAACTGGCGAATTCAGATTCAATGCCGGTCCACTGTTCAACCATATCGTGCTGGTCGACGAAGTGAACCGGGCGCCTCCCAAGGTGCAAAGCGCCCTGCTGGAGGCCATGGGAGAACATCAGATCACCACCAACGGGGTCACGCGAAAACTGCAGGAACCGTTTCTTGTCGCAGCGACTCAGAACCCGATCGAGCACGAAGGCACCTACCCCCTGCCCGAGGCACAGCTTGACCGTTTCATGTTCTTCGTCAACATCGACCTGCCCGGCATCGAGCAGGAGCGCAGGATTCTCGATCAGGTACTGAGTGAACCGGATCCACTGCGCGAATTGCCTGACACGGCAGCTATCGGAGACGGCGACCTCGTTCTGCGCGCCAGAGAGGCCGTGTCACAGGTATTCCTGTCGGAAGCCGTCCGTGACTACATCGTGCGCCTGGTTGGCGCCACTCGCGGGCTTGGCGCCGGTGGCAAATCGGCTGCGATGATTGCCCAGGCAGCCAGTCCACGCGCCTCGATCAATCTGGCGATCGCCTCACGCGCCACCGCCTGGCTCGATGGGCGGGAATTCGTGACACCAGACGATGTTGCCTGCCTGGCACCGGATATCCTGTGCGGGCGTATTGCGCTGGATTATCGCGCACGAGCTGCCGGCACCACCAACCGTCAGGTTGTCCAGGATCTGCTGGAATCCACGCCACGCGTTTGATGGCGGATGCTCACGCCAAGGCCCCGTCCCAGCATTCAGGCACAATGGTCTCGAGCACACCATATTGCACACTCTGCCTGAGATGAGCGTCATGGTCTCTGACACGCTGATGGACCCGGCAGTCTCTGTCAGCGTCCAGTCTCTACTGGATGAACGACACACCGCCCGCGAGAGCACCCTGCATCAACCTGCCGGCTCGGGACAGTGGACCGGGAATTTCCGCGGCGCACGGCGCGGCCATGGCACCGATTTCGATGACCTGCGGCATTACAGCGCCGGGGATGAGCTGCGGCATATCGACTGGAAAGCCAGTGCTCGCACCAACACCCTGCATACCCGACTGTATCGCGAAGAGCGCGAACACCGTGTCACGCTGCTGACCGATCTTCGCCGCTCCATGTTTACCGGTACACGAGCACTGCGTTCGGCAACGGCCTGCCATCTGACGGCACGCTTGCTGTGGCAGGCGATCGAGAGCGGTAGCCGGGTATGCGTCATCGGCATTGCTGATGCCGGATTGGCCGTCAGTGAAAATGGCGGTGGACATCGTGCGGCCATTGATGCCTGCGCACTACTGGCAAGACGCTTCGAGGCTGCTCGACAGCAAACCGACACCAGCGACTTGCCTTCCAGGGCCACCGAGAATTCGCCGTCAACTGATCCTGCAGTCTCAGCGGGAACAGCGGGAAGCGATCACACTGACAGAGCTGCGGCTGACACGCTGGCGACAAGCGCTTATGCAGACACCCATCCGGATGCACTGATTTCCCCGACCAGTGCTGACACCACCATCACAAATGCGGCCATCACACTGGAACAGGTGGCTCACTGGCTGAGTGCGCAACGCCAATTGCACGGCTCCGTGATCTGGGTCAGCGCCTTCGACCAGCTCGGCCAGCATTTCGATGAGGCCATGAATGCCCTGTCGCAGGCGACTCGCCAGGTTGCCATTCATGTCAACGATGAGATGCTCGAACGGGGCTTGCCTGCAGGCCACTACGGATACCGCTCCGGGACATCGACGGAAAAGACCCGCCGTATCGCCACACTCAGTCGCAAACAGGTCGAGCAGCTGAAGCAACACTTGTCGCAGCAGAAGCAGCAGAGAATCAAGCGGTTTGCAGAGCTTCTGATTCCCCTGCTGAATTCCGACTCCGGTAATACGGACATCGTTGCGACACTGCGCCAGAGTGGTCATTTACCGTGAGTGTCGCAAAGGCAGGCTCCCGGCATTCTCGCCCGCTCGCCTCAGACCGAGTTCTTCCTGCCCACACGTCCATCACTCACAGACCCTCTGTGATCCGATGAACCAGACGGAACAGATACTCAGCCAACTGCGCGATGTCCAGCTGCCACCGGCGCCTGAAGGCGTCTCCCTCTGGTTGATTCTTGCCAACCTGTTGATACTGCTGGCGATCGTACTGGGGCTCTACCGCCGCCGGCGCCGAACGCACGAACAATGGCGACGCGATGCTCTGTTCCAGATACGTCAGGCACGCAACATGGCAACGGCGCCAGCCATCCTGACACTGGCAAAGCTGCTCAGACAGATTCTGCTTTATCGACACGGTCATGTGTCCAACGATACGCAAGCCTGGCTCATGGATCTTGACAAGGAATTTGCCACTGACTGGTTCACGCAATCGACGGGGCAGATATTCGGCAATGCGCTGTACAAGCCACCACAGCTGACCGACGAGGAACTGCAGACGCTGTGTACACAGCTCGAACGACTGATCCGCCAATTGCCGACAAGGCCTCGTAGCACTTCCCTGCAACAAGGCAGCCGGGCCGCCCGGTGATCCATTTCAACTGGCCATGGATATTTCTGCTCCTGCCACTGCCATGGCTGCTGCAGCGCTTGCGCCGCGAACCGGTGCTGACGGCTATCGACATACCGCCAGTCATGGACGAGGCCCTGCAAGCGCTGGCAAGACAAACGCACAGGCGAATGTCTCTCAGACAGTGGCTGTCATGGTGCTGCTGGGCATTGTTACTGACTTCAATAGCTCAACCCTGGCTCCCTGGGGATGCGGTGGTACAGCCGGTCAGCGGTCGGGCCATCGCACTGGCTGTTGACGTGTCGGGCAGCATGGAGAGGCAGGATTTTTCGCTCGATGGCGAAACCGGCGATCGACTGAGTATCGTGAAGAAGGTGGCAGGTGACTTCATGGCGCGACGCAAGGGCGATCGTCTGAGCCTGGTACTGTATGGCAAGGAGGCGTTCATCGCCTCACCACTGACCTTCGATCTGGGGGCGCTGAGCAATATACTCGATAGCGCAGGTATCGGTATGGCGGGGAGATCCACCGCCATCGGCGATGCCATCGGTCTGTCCATTCAGACTCTGCAAGGCGACCCTGCAGAGCACAAGGCCATCGTCTTGTTATCCGATGGCACCAACAACGCAGGCTCGGTGGAACCGGAAAGTGCGGCGCAGCTGGCAGAACAACTGGGCATCCGGATCCATACCATCGCTCTGGGAAGCGTCGATGGAGAACGCGGAGGCTACCAGACTGCCCAGTCCGCGGACCTCGATGAAGAAACACTCAGGGAGGTTGCAGAACAGGCCGGTGGTCAGTTCTTCCGAGCCACCGACAGCACGGACCTGCAGGGGGTATACAGCGCCATTGACAAGCTGGAGAGCGCAGAAGTGGCCGCCCCTCCCGTGATTCTGCGGCAGGATCTCCGACAGTGGCCGCAGGGCCTGCTGTTGATCGGTCTGTTGATCCTGGCAGGCCAAGGGCGATCCCACGAGCGAACCGGCGAGCAATTTCCCCCATGAATGCCTGGCAACTTGGCGAATGGGTCGTTCTGCGACCGCTCTGGTTGCTGCCGGCATTGCTGTTGCTGATCGGGTCTGTGCTGTGGCGACAGACGAGCTCTCACAGTCATTGGCGCAATGTGCTGTCTCCGGCCCTGTTCCGCTATCTGGGCGCAGAGCAGCATCGATCGACTCGATGGAATCTGCCTTTGCTGCTGGCATCCCTCGTTACCATGAGCCTGAGTCAGCCCGTGCTGCGCCAGAGTGACGATGACACCTGGCGCCACAGCATCGGCTGGGTTGCCGTGGCAGATGTGTCGCGTTCCATGACTTTGAACGATACCGTGCCATCCCGTCTCGCTGCCATGCGTGAGGCCATGGCGGAATTGTCGCGCCAGGCGGCTGCCAGACCAATCGCCCTGATCCTGTTCTCCGGAGACGCCTTTCTGGTTGCACCACCAGCATTTGACCGAACGGTATTCAACGAGCACACAGCGCTGCTGGAACACGGCATCATTCCGGTTGAAGGGTCCAACCTGACACGCGCACTGTCACTGGCAGGCTCTATCATCGAGGATAGTCAGTTTCGCCAGGCACGGGTATTCGTGCTGGGCGATTCAGGCGGAGTCGGGAAAAGCAGCATCGCCGCAGCACGATTTCTGGGCGATGCCGGCCACCGTGTCGATATGCTGGTATTCGGCTCGTCTGCACCACAGCCTGAAAGCGCAAATCCGGCGAACGCCTCCATTGATACAGGTGAAAACGCGGGTGCAAGCTCGGGTGCAAGCTCGGGTGCAAGCTCAGATGAAAGCTTGGGTGAAAGCGCGGGTGCAACCTGGAGTCAGGCCCGCGGTGCTCGGGATGAAACCAGCGTCGACTGGCAGCAGGTTCAGACCCTGGCACGAGCCGGTCAGGGCCAGGCCGTCAGAGCCAACAGTTTTGGCGTCATCGATTACGCGCCGCTGGCATTGGACCGACAGGCTACCGCCTCGACACACAGCGAACTGAAAAGTCTGGTGTGGCGTGAGCAGTCGCACTGGCTTCTGCTACTTGCCATCCCGCTGATGTTGCTGCTGTTCCACCGGGAGTCTGCACACTGATGCGCTGGCTCATGCATTCGCAGCCCCGGCCACTCGCGGCATGTGCATCGCGTGTCACGAGACCATCACGATCACCGCTGCGACTGAACCTGCGACTGAACCTGCGACTGAACCTGCGACTGAACCTGCGACTGAAGCTGCGACTGCGACTGCGACTGCGACTGCGACTGCGACTGCGATTGCGATTGCGATTGCGATTGCGACTGATCCTCTGCCTGCTGCTGTGCCCTGCCACCCCACTGCTGGCCGCCGAGGACAATCTGCTTGCCCACCGCCTCTTCGAAGCGGGAGACTATGCCCGAGCCGGTGAAATCTTTACCGACCCGGCCTGGAAAGGCATTGCCTTGTATCGCTCCGAACAATGGTGGCGAGCGGCAGAGGCCTTCATTCGGGCCAATGACGCCGTATCCGCGTTCAACCTCGGCAACTGCTACGTCAAGCTGAGCTATTTCGAACTCGCTCTGGATGCCTACCAGCAGGCGCTGTCGATGGATCCCTCACTGGAGGATGCGGCTTTCAATGCGGAGCTGATGCGCCAGTTGCTGGCGGTGGAGGATGAACAGGACCGCCAGGGCGGACGGCAGCCATCGGGCGATGAAATCGAACGTCTCGACACCCAGGATGATCGCCGAGAGCGCGGCAGCGGTGAAGGTGGAGAAGAACAGAGCGAAACCGGTGACTCTGACCCCACACAGCAATCCGATACGCCTGGCGAACAGAGCATGAACGAGAGCGAAGATGCTCACGCTGGCGAAGGCGCTCAGGCCAGTGAACAGGAAACGCCTGCCAGCGATGAGAACGGTAGCGGTGCGCTCAATGGGGAGGCCAGCGATGAAGAAGCCGCCAACAGAGCTTCGGGAGGTTCGGAGCTTGACACGCCCTCGGCAGACTCACAGGCAGCGGGTCTGCGCACCGCGCTGGAAACCGAACAGGCGACCACCCAGTGGCTGAACCGGATCAATCACGATGCCAGTCTCTATCTGCAGCGGCGTATCAGGCTGGAACAGCGGCGCCGACAAGCGGCAGGTCAAGCCGCACCCGAAGGTGGAAGCTCATGGTGACACGCAACTGGCATCGTCTCGCTGCAGTCTGCTGCCTCTGTCTCGCTCTTGTCGTCGGCGATGCGGGTGCCGCCGATGTAGAGCCGTCCATCACGCTGCTTGGCAGCGATGAAGCGGTGTATCTGGGTGACAGCGTCATGATCGAGCTCGAGTCAGTCGGTCTGGATGAAGCTGTGGATACCAGTCCCCTGCTCAAGGAAGCCGAGCTGCTGCGTGAAACCGTGGGTACACGCATCATGGTCATCAGTGATCAGGTCGTCGAGATGAAATTGCGTCGCATGGAGCTTCTGCCGCAGCGCCAGGGCCGCATCATCTTCGGTCCATTGAACGGCAACAGCTTCAAGGGCGGCGTGACATCGAATTCGATCACGATCGATGTTCAAGCCCCAACAGAATTGCAATGGCAGCCGGATACCGATGATCTGCAGATCGATGTGACGCTGCGCATGGGCGATGGCGCCAGCCAGATCAGCCTGCCGACGACCAGAGGAAGCTCCGATGCAACGAGGCAAGCCTTTGTCGGTCAGCACATCATCGCCGACATCGAGCTCAGACATCGCTTCCCCATCGCCGACGAGCAGGTCTCACTGCCTGATTTCGCAGGCTTCGATGTGCTGGAACAGTTTGTCGAGCGCAGAACCATCGATGAGCGGGATGATGAACCCTCGTGGCGCCTCACGGCCTGGCGTTACCATCTGTTTGCCCGGCATTCCGGCACGCTCAGCCTGAGCCCGGTCAGCTGGACAGGTACCGTGATTCGTTCGCGTACCCAGCGAGCAGTATTCGACAAGAGCACCTCGCCGCTGGTGCTGCAGATTCAGCCGGCAGCCGACTCCAGCCACTGGTGGTTGCCTGCCAGTGATCTGAGCGTCAGTGACAGCTGGTCCAGGGACCCTCGGGAGCTTTCTGCCGGGGATGAGATTCTCAGAACCATCACCCTCAGCGCGCGCGATGTGCTGGCCAATCACCTGCCAGACATCGTGCCACCGGAAAGCCGTGCCTTGACGACCACGCCGATCCGGCAATCACGCTCTCAGCAATTGCAGGGCGAGCACATCATGGCCACAGCCGTTTTCGAATTTCGCATGATCGCGCAGAGTCCTATCCCGGTCTTCCTGGATACGGTTCGTGTTCCCTGGTATGACACGGTGACGGCATCCGCCAGAGAGGCCATCATTCCGGCACGCCGCATCAATGTCGGGCTACCCGATCGCGCCGATCTACTGGCCAGTCTGGCCCTTGATGGCAACTGGTTCGATCGGATGCTGTTACGGCTCGAAGGCAGCAGCACCGCTCGATCACTGCCCTGGCAGGCCATCCTCGCACTACTGTGCCTGCTGGCATGCTGCCTCTGGATACAGGAGTTGCGGTATTGGTGCCATGAACGACGCCAGAGAAAGGAAGGCCTGAAATCGACTGTACTCCCGGAGTTGTGAATCCAGTCGATAGCCAGGCCTGAAGCGAAACAGCGGAACCTACTGCGGAATATGATCCTTGGGCAGTATGGTCACGCCCCAGGGATAACGTCCCACCTTGATGGTCTGCACGGCCTTGCGACTTGCCACATCGATCATCGTGACATCACCGGACACGCCATTGGTGGTGTAGAGCTTGTCCTGCTCGGGCGTCAGCGCCATATGCCATACACGTCGACCGACCAGAATGTAATCCGTCACTTCCAGGCTTTCGCGATCGACCACCGCAACATGATTCGACGGGCCCAGTGCAATGAATGCCGTGCGTCCATCATCGGTGATCTCCATACCCACCGGTTGAATCTGATCGCGCGTCACACCGGGAATCTCGAAGCTGATCTTCTGTTTGATCTCCCGGGTTGCCGTGTCGATGACGGAGACGGTGCCGCCGATCTCGGACGAGACCCACAACTCCTTGTCATCGGGTGTGAACTCGGCATCTCGAGGCCGTTGATCGACCAGGGTGTTGGCAACGATGGTCTGCGTGGCCGTATCGATCCAGTGCGCCATGTTGGAGGTTTCGGATGTGACGATGGCGTATTTACCGTCATGACTCACCGCCATGCCTTCGGGCTCCACGCCGACGTCGATCTGCGAGACTACCTGACGTGTTTCGATATCGACAACCGTTGCAATGGCATCATCCTCGTTGGCGATGTACAGATGCCGATTATCCGGGTGCAAGGCAAACTGTTCAGGATCCTCACCGCTGGGCAATTCGAACAGGATGGCATCATTGCTGACATCCATCACCTGCACCGTGTCAGAGTCCGATGCGCAAATGAACAGGCGCGTGTAGTCGTGACTCAGGGTCACGCCTCGTGGCCGTTCGCCAACTTCCAGCGTCTTGATCACTTCATTGGTTTCGGTATCGATGACCGACACCGTGTCGTCCTTTTCATTACTGACATAGGCCCAATGGGCGCTGACCGTACCACTGCTGACACCCAGCATCAGACCCAGAGTACCCAGACACAGCACGCCGGGACGTTTGTTCATCAGACACTGTGCAGATTTACCTGCAGATACACGCGGTTCCATTTTTCGCTTTTTCCATGGTTTTATCTTCATGCTCTCTCCTGCCGCTCACTATCAGGGCTGGCGAAAGTTCTCGCACAGGCTTTCCGGTTCATCAAGCCCCAGGGTGTCCAGTTCGGTTACCGGGTGCAGGAAACCCTCGATGGGGGCAGTCGCCACAACGGCCTTGGGGTGTACCAGCTGGACACTCTGACGCATCTGCCCATTCCAGCCGCGAAAACTCAGTGGCGCCCCCTTGAAGCCGGCCAGTTCGAATTCATCCGACAACACATAGTTTCGAATATCGGCAGGACTCGTCGACTCGGTACGAGTCACGGCCTCGCCAATGCTGCGGATAGCCGCCCAGTTGCTGTAATCACGCGATGTCATGTCACGTTCCGCCAGTTTGCGAAATCGCGATTGCAGCTGGGCCGCTCCCCATTGCTCGATGACCGGCGACCAGACCACCGGGGTCAAGCCTGCACTACCGGCCACCGGCCGAGGTAGCCAGGTGTTATAGAGAATGTCCTGGGAGAAGTCCTGGTCTTCATCGGCGATCACAACCACATCGTAGTCTCTCGCCTGTGTGAAGACAGGAACCTCGGTTGATGCCGTGCGACGCATATCGGCATCTTCGATCCATGTCTTGCTCTCGACGATATCCAGATTGAACTTGGTGATCGATCGTCGCAGGGCGTCGGCAAAGGCCTTGTCCTTGTCGGTATTCCCTTCGATCAGGAACACCTTCTGCCATTTGCGCTTGTAGAAAAACTGCACCAGACCATCACTGAGCATGGCGCGTGACGGAATCGTATGCAGGACATTGGCCTGACACTGTTCATTGCGCAGCACACCATCCATGCTTTGCGCATTGAATAACAGATCGTCAGCCGCTTCCGGCAGACTTGCAATGCTGTTCAGAACACTGGCAGGCAGATTGGCTACAACCAGTCGCGCGCCCTTGGCCAGCTCTGCGCGAATCCGCTCGTTGCGCGCCTCCTCGGGTTCGTCCGGCTCGAAGATCACGGTATCGAGCGTGTAGTTCTGCCCCAGAAACCTGCCCGTGGTGTTGTTATCGTTGATTGCCAGGCTAGCCCCCCGCTCCCCTTCATCCTCTGGCCAGCTCATCAGATTGGACAATACCGGGGGATGCTCGATACGCTGCTCCAGATAGAGGATGCCGATGTCCAGTGTGTTCTGTTGCGCGTAAACCGGCGCCTGGCTCAGCAGCAGCAACGAGGCCGCCAGCAGTTTCAGGCTGAGAGAACCACGCTTGCCCATCCGTTGTTGCCTGCCACCCATCGGGCAACAACGGCTTGCCACATTGCCACTGTCAGAGTTCGAAAAGAGCCTTGCATCATGGGTCATAGCCGAATCGTAGTCTTGCACAGGTTGCTGGAGAGTTCAGAATCTGGTCGAGATAGCATCTGGAAGACGAACGGTGGCCACTCTACCGGGCACCGCAGTCAATGCTGCAGTCCTCGCTACATGCCTGTTCCGTCTTGTCAGGTCGTGAGTGACGCTATCCAACGAACCGATGATGGCTTACGGCACGCATCGCAACCATGGGTAATGGGTACCAAGCAAGCAGTGCCCTGCTGCCTATTCTCGCGAACGCTGGACCACCACAACGGCCATGAGTATCAGCATGGCACCGATCCAGCCCAGAGCGGACAGGCTCTCGCCGAGGAACAGAAAACCTGCCATGGCTGCAAAGACTGTCTCCATTGACAGCAGAATGGAGGCCCGTGGGGCCGGCACATGCTGCAAGGCAATCGCCATGATGCCGAACGTGAAGGCACTGGAGAGCACACCTACGTAAAGAATGGGGATCAACGCAGCCCGCAGAGCATCAAGCTCGATGGTCTCGAACATCCGGGCACTGATGAAACTCAGCAGTGCCACCACTGCAAACTGGATGCAGGTGTAAGTCAGTGGCTGCGCAAGACGGGACGCCTGGCCGGAAATGATGATGAGTGTCGCCCAGAACACCGACGAACAGGCGACCAGGATATCGCCCCGGTTGAGCGACTCCAGCGCACCGCCACTCAGCGCCCAGACACCCACGAACGCCAGCACGACCGAGAGCCAGGTCATCAGACCCGGGCGCTGACGCCGTACGATCCAGAAAAGAAACGGGGTGACCACGACATACAATGCCGTGAGAAAGCCGGTATTGGTGACCGTGGCATCGACGATGCCGGTCTGCTGGGTGCCGCCGGCCAGAAAGAAGACCGCCCCCGCCAGCAGGCCATAGGGCCAGATACGCCCGCCCCGAGTCTGTTCTCGTCTCAGGACACGCTGTTGTTCACGAAAGACGAATGGCAGCAGCACCAATGCGGCAACGGCACCGCGCATCCCCAGAAAAAGCAGTGGCCCGATGTCCTGCATGGCCACTTTCTGGAAGTAGAAGGCCACTCCCCAGATAAAGGCTGCCAGCAGAATCAGGAGATCGCCACGCGTTCTTGCGTTCATCGCCGACATCAGACAAGCACCGCCAACGGTGCGGCATGACTATTTCTTCGACAGATCAGTCCATGCCTTGTCGGCATCTTCCTTGTAGCTCTTCCAGTTGCCATCAGTCCATCGTTCGCGACCGCCAGCCGCATAGAAAAGGTAAAGAGTGTCGTCGAAAATTTCCCAGTGCGTACCGTCGGTGCGAATCAGCCCCTCACCGAGGCTCAGAGCATTGGCACAGAAACCATTGTACGCCGGTGCAAATCGTTCAGGGTCTGCCCGAAAGCGCTCACTGCTCTCTTCTGACGCAAAATGCCATTTGGCACCCTTGTAGTTTACCGTATGGCGCTTGATTCCCTCGACAGCCGGTGCCTGTGGATCCCGCTGCAACTCATGATAAGCCACCGAATCATGCCCGCCGATAGCCACGCCACCGAAACGGGATTTCGACACCGGTTCTGCCGCCTGCGCGGTACTTGCCATGAGCAGTATGGCCATGGCGACACCGATTGCCGCTATCCGCCTCACAGTCGTTGCCATCAAGGCGCTTGCCCTGCTCGTTCTCCCCACGCTCGTCAGGGTCTTGCAGGTAGTGGAAATCAACGTCATATCAGGCTCCCGAATTCATTGCAGTCAGACAATGGGACTCGGCTGCATCACAAAGGTTCGTAGCGGTTTTTCCATGAGCACCGTGAGTGAGCCGGGCCAGCCTCAGCCCCCTGCTCGCGCCCACACGGCCGTATCATGGAATACGGCACCGCCATCGGGCTGTGCCGGCTGGCTGCTGACCAGCGTATTGATGCCCAGACCGCCGGCGAAGAAGCGATTGGGCCACAGGCTCTCGACAACCACGGTTCCAGGCTGTACACCATCGAAGGCCATGGCCTGCAGGCTCACCTCACCCTGCTCGTTACCCAGTGTCACCAGTGCACCGTCCTCCAGACCATAGCGTTGCAGATCGTCCGGATGGAGCCTGGCCAGGGGTTGCTTTTCCATGCGCTGGCTGGACACGGTCTCGGTAAAACTGGAATTGAGAAATTGTCGCGCAGGCGCCGCCACCAATCGCAGGGGGCACTGCTCTGTCGGCTCATCGATCACCGCCCAGTGATCGGGAAAGGTCGGCATGCCTTCGGTATTGCTACCCACCGTCGACCAGTCCGGTGAGAAGTGGAAACGCTTGTCCGGAGTGCCGAACCCATTGAGGAAATTGGCATCCTCGAAACTGGCATGCGCGCAGTCGTGCCCACCGCTGGCCACCATGGCGTCGAAGTCGGGCAGACCGGAGGATTGCAGCAAGTTGTCGACCAGCTCCCGCTCACTGAGATGAAACCCGGCATGCGCAAGGCCCAGACGTTCTGCCATGCCCTGCAGTACCTGATGATTGCTGCGACATTCGCCGGGTGGCTCCAGCAACTTGCGGCCAATCTGCAGGTGGGTATGACCACTGGCCGTATAGATATCATCATGTTCCAGGAACATGGTAGCCGGCAGGATGACATCGGCATACTCGGCCGTTTCGGTCATGAACTGTTCATGCACCACTGTGAACAAGTCTTCGCGTGCCAGCCCTTTCAATACAAGTCTGGTTTCCGGTGCCACCACCGCCGGATTGGTGTTCTGCACGAACAAGGCTTCAACAGCGGGCCCACCTTGTAGATCACCAGGTTCACCGGTCAGTACCCGGCCGATTCTCGACTGATCCATCACCCGAGTCCGGCAGTCGATGTCCAGCCCCTGAATCTGCCTGCGATCCAGATCATAGATACTGGCATTGCCATACAAGGCGCCACCGCCCTCGTATTGCCAGGCACCCGACACGGCAGGCAGACAACTCACCGCATGCAGATTGACCGCACCATTGCGCGAGCGCGAAAAGCCATAACCGATACGCAGAAAGGATTTACGGGTATTGCCGTACAGTCTTGCAAACTCGACAATCTGCTCCACCGGCAAGCCCGTGATCTGCGATGCCCAGGCCGGTGTCCTGCTCGACAGATGCTGCCGTAACTCCTGAGGCTTGTCGGTGTACCTCGCCATATACGCCTCATCGGCCAGGCCTTCTTCGAACATCACATGCATGACGGCGCACGCCAGCGCACCATCGGTGCCGGGCTTCAGCATCAGGTGCAGATCGGCCTTCTCGGCGGTCTTGGTTCGGTACGGATCGATAACTACGAACCTTGCTCCATTGGCCCGCTTTGCCTGCGCCAGATGTTGCATCACATTGACCTGGGTACTGACCGGATTGCCACCCCAGACGACGACCAGATCGCTCTTGTGCATGAGCCGGACATCGCTGCCGCTCTTGACCCCGGCGCCCGCCTTGAAGCCGGCATCGGACAAGGCCACGCAATAGGTGGAATGCTGTCGCGACGTCCCGTAGGCATGCCGGAAACGATCCAGTCCGTCACGCTGAACCAGCCCCATGGTACCGGCGTAGTGGAAAGGCCAGATAGCCTCTGCACCGCTGCGCTGACGAATCTTCTCGAAGCGCTCGCAGATCCTGTCCAGGGCATCGTCCCAGGAAACGGCTTCGAAGCGGGCGCTCGCCTGACCACCGACAGAGGCCTTGCCGCTCTTTCGCAGCAACGGGCTCAGCAGGCGATCCGGATGATGTATGCGCTCGGCATAGCGCGACACCTTGGCGCAGATGACGCCTTGCGTGTAGCTGTGGTCCTTTGCGCCATAGACCTTGCCGATGCGATTGTCTTCCAGCACCTCGATATCCAGCGCACAGGCGCTGGGGCAGTCATGCGGGCAGACACTGCGCATTCGGCTTGTCATGGGTGTTTCAACGTCCTCGTGAGCAGGTGCAAAAGGGCGACACTGCAGTGTACCGGTGCGTACTGTCGGCTATTGTCTCAGATCGTTGCCGGATAGTTCACAATCCCCGGCAACATTGTGTCGGCAGCCCTACGCGGTTCTGATGATGACCAAGCCTGAGTAAAAAAGTGATAACAATCAAGTGATCGCAATGTGTGCGACTCCATTTCGCCAGCGTGGCATGCCAGAATGGCATCAGACAGTCAGGGCCAGGCAGCGTCGACATTGCCGTGAATTGCTCCGCATCAAGGCAGAAATTACATTTTCTCGCCTGAAGCTGTGAAGCGGCTCGCATTGCATCGGCAGCCGCATGCCGATGCATGAACTTGCCCGCTGTTTCGATTTTCTTTCCACCGCGAATGCCGCGTGCATCTGGTACGTTACGCCACAACCGATTCGCCTTCCTCAGGAAGTGTTCCCACACTCCATGAAACGACTTCACGATAATCGCCCCAGACGCTTGCGCCTACCCTTGTCCTTGTCCAACAGTCGCTGGCTTCTGGCGGCCTTGTTCTCCCTGACGCTCTTGCTGCAGGCCTGTGGCGACAGCGGTGTTGTCGTCAACAACGACACGGGAACCGGCAGCAACAACGGCGGTGGCAACGGTGGCGGCACGCCCACCGGCGAGGATCTGGAAGAGCCCGACAATGGCGGCCCGTCCGGTGAGCTCCCCCCTGTCACCAGCGTATCGAACCTGGATGCAGAGGATGTCGCCGCCTCGCGTTTTCTGGCACAGGCGACATTCGGCGCCACGCCCGACACCATCGCCGAGCTGCGCAACACGACGCTTGAAGACTGGATCGATCAGCAGATGAGTCTGCCGGTCTCCCTCACCGAACCCTACACACGCGCCAACAGCAATGGCAGTCAGGGCGATGCTCGCCATGAAGCCTGGTGGAACAATGTACTGGACCAGCCTGACCAACTGCGACAGCGAGTCGCCTTTGCCCTGAGCCAGATTTTCGTGGTGTCCGATCTGGACTACCTGCTGGCCAACAACCAGTGGGGCATGGCCAACTACTACGACATGCTGAGTCGCAACGCCTTCGGCAACTACCGCCAATTGCTGGAGGATGTCACCTTGCATCCGGTCATGGGCGTCTACCTGAGCATGGTACGCAACGAAAAGGCCAACCCGGCCGAGAACATTCGACCGGATGAGAACTACGCTCGCGAAGTGCTGCAACTGTTCTCCATTGGCCTGTACGAACTGAACGAACGTGGTGAGGCCCTGCCAGCCAACAATCCCGTCCCCTCCTACACTCAGATTCAGATAGAGGAATTTGCTCGTGTATTCACCGGCTGGAACTATGACCTGGTGACTTCATGGGAGACGACCAACCTGGGTGGCGGCGATACCTTCACCACGCCAATGGTCACGGACGAACGATTTCACGACACCGGCAGCAAGACCCTGCTCAATGGCCGTGTCGCCCCGGCCGGCCTGAGCACTCGCGAAGACATGGCCTTCGCACTGGACACCATCTTCCAGCACCAGAACGTCGCTCCCTTCATCTCCAGTCAGCTCATTCAGCGCCTGGTGACCAGCAACCCAAGCCCGGAATACATCCAGCGCGTCGTGGCGGTATTCAATGACAACGGTGCCGGTGAACGCGGGGATCTGGCCGCCGTCGTCAAGGCCATCCTGCTGGATGACGAGGCTCGCACGGCCTACATCGATGATCCGGATTTCGGCAAGCTGCGCGAACCTGTCGTGCGCCTGGCCCATGTCTGGCGCGCCCTTGACGGCACTCCCGGCCCACTGGCGGAAGGGGTACACAACACGCCCAACTTCACCTTGTCGCGCGTTGACGAGATGACCGGCCAGGAAGTACTGCAATCCTCGTCGGTATTCAACTTCTACCGGCCCGATCACACCATCGTGCCCGGTGGCAGCACTCTGTCACCCGAGATGCAGATCATGACCGAGGCGAACCTGGCCTCGACTCACAACAACTTCCATCATCAGATCTACCGCTTCAACGATCGCTCCGATCTGAGTGATGACAACCCTCGGGTCACCGTCATCAATCTGCAGCCACTGGTCGATCTGGCCGCCGACGCCGATGCGCTGCTTGACTGGTACAACCTGATCTTCTTCGCAGGCTCGATGCCCGATGAGATGCGTCAGACGCTGTTCGATTACACGCGCGCGCTCGGCAGTGATGATGCCGGTCGGTTTGCCGCCGTGCAGGACACCCTGTTCATGGTGCTGACTGCCCCTCAATATCATGTTCAACGATAAGCCTGCAGGCATTCGACCGACCGCTGATCACCATTCAGCAGTCACACCCTGCCTGCACGGCACAGTGACAGCTGCGATGCTGATCGAACTTTCAGATCAAACGACAGCCCGCCTCATTCGGGCTTGATGACTCGCGACACAGACCATGCGAAATCCAGTAGATAAAGAAAAACGCCGTTTGCTGAAGACCCTGGCAGCCCTGCCTCTGGGCGCCGGCGTGTCCATGATGGCAGGCTCGGGCAAGGCTCATGCGGAACAATGCGATGAAGCCCGGTCCCTGGTCTGCATCTTTCTGGCGGGCGGCGCCGATTCGTTCAACATGTTCGTACCCGGTGGCAGTCGCTACGCGGATTACCAGGGCTCGCGCAACGAGCTGGCGGTAGCAGAATCCGACCTGCTCTCCGTCAGCGATGCACAGCAGGGTGAGTTCGGCTTTCACAAGCTGCTGCCCGACTTCCAGCGGCTCTACAACGAGCAACGCCTGAGCGTACTGAGCAACACCGGCACACTGATTCAACCCACGACCAAGTCCGACTACCTGGGTACCGTTGCGTTGCCACAGTCCCTGTTCGCTCACAATACCCAGCAGAAGCTGTGGCAGACCGGCGCCGGCATTGTCAATGGCAGCACCTCTTTCGGCTGGGGTGGCGCCATCAGCGCGCATGCGGCCAACTGCAATGGCAGCATACCGGTCGCACCGGCGTTCTCCATGGGTGGCAGCACCGATTGGCTGGCATCGGCCAGCACCAACTATGTCACGCTCAACGCCGATGTGGCGGTGGAGCGCATGTATGGATTCGACAACATCAGTGACTGGATACCACCGCGCCGTCTGAGCAATGTCGGACGCACACTCAATGAGCTCATCGCGCAAGGCCAGGCCAGCAGCAACCCCTTGATGATGCGAGCCATTGCCAATGCCGTGGGTCGCGCCTCGGATGCCACCGCCTCGCTGCACTCTGCCCTGCAGGCCAACGAGCTTCCGCAGATGCAATACAACGGTAGCAACAAGCTGGCAAAACAGCTGCACCTGGTTGCACGCATGATTGCCTCACGCGAAGAACTGGGCATGCAGAAGCAGGTGTTTTTCGTCCTGATGGGAGGCTGGGATACGCACTCCGATCAGCTGGAACGCCAGCCGGACCTGTTGACCGGTCTGAACGAAGCCGTGAGTTCCTTTCAGGACACCATCGACGGCCTCAACAAGGCCAGCAGTGTCACGACCTTTACCGCTTCCGACTTCGGTCGTACCCTGAGCAGCAATGGCAACGGTACCGATCATGGCTGGGGCGGTCACAGCTTCGTGTTCGGCGGTGCAGTCGATGGCGGCAAGGTCATTGGAGAGACGCCTGACTATTCCGACAGCGACAACCCCGACGATGCCGGCGAAGAGGATGGCAGCTTTGCCGGACGCATCATTCCGAAGATTTCGGTCAACCAGTATGCAGCCACGCTGTCACGCTGGATGGGCGTATCGGAAAGTGATCTGAACAGTGCCCTGCCCGATCTGCAGAACTTCACGCAGAAAGACCTGGGGTTCATGCTTTCCTGATTACCTTCGGATACGACGATGCCGAAGGCGAGCACTTGAACAGAGGTGCTGGCCTTCGGCTCACAGACTTCCGATCACCAGCAGCAACCCGCTGGTAAGCGGCAGCAATCAGTCGCAGTCGCGACCTGTAACACATTGCTGCCGGCACTGACTCTGACAGTCAGCTTCCCCCTGGCTTGCGTCCGATCAACTATCCCAGAGCACGCTCTCATTGGCTGCTGCTGCGGCTTCCAGCAGACTGATGAGTGGACCTGCGCGGGTATGCAGCGCCACTGGCGCTTCTTCTTCTTCATCGTCGAACCCACCTTGACTACCCTCTTCAGGATTTGTCGAGCCGGGATTCAACTCTTCGGCTTCCAACTTCGTCAGCCCTTCGTGTAAAGTCTTCAACGCCTGCGGAACATCCGCGGCCAGAATGGCACCCGGCACATTGCCGCTTTGCCCCATCAGCTTCAGCAGTGATACTGCCGCCGTTCCGAACATGGTTATGTCCGAGTATGCGCTTGTCTTGAAAGTTACCAGCACGACGACCTCATTTAGGAAACCCGATAGTGGCCGACTTTAACACACACATTTTTGGTGCTGCAGCTGTTGTCAGTCTAGGAGCGACGTGTTGTACGAAATTGTTGTCGCTGGGGATGACAGAAGGACTGATGCTGACCGTTGCCGGCATGATCGGCGGCATCATTCCCGATATCGATCTGAAACAGTCTCAGCCATCGCGTGCCCTGTTTTCCGGGCTGGGAACAGTTGCTGCACTGGTCTGGTTGTTCGCCAATGTGGAAGAGTTTACCGGCCTGGAATTATGGCTCGGCGCCATCACCGTCTTTCTGCTGGTGAGATTTCCGGTCTGGTGGCTGTTTCATTCTGTCACCAGGCATCGTGGCATTCTGCATTCACTGATAGCAGCCATCATGGCCGGTGTGCTGATGTGCGCCGTTGCCTGGCAGCAGATGGAGACCAGTGAATTGCAGAGCTGGTTGCTGGGCGTCTTCATGACCCTGGGCTATCTCATCCATCTGATACTGGACGAACTGTACAGCGTCGATTTCACCGGCGTAAGGGTTCGCCGCTCCTTCGGCAGTGCCATGAAGCCACTGGACCTGCAGCAGCTGCCTGCCAGTTGCCTGGTGATCTTCATCACGCTGGTCGCCTGGTTCTGGACAGCCCCCTATGACATTGCCTGGAATCAGTGGCAGGCTCTCTACACCGACTGGCGTCCGGCATTGCTGCCCAATTGGGTCTGGGACAATATCTGACACAAAAAAGCCGCCCGGTTCAAGGGGCGGCTCTGGGTAAGGTCAGACAGTGGGTTCGAGGTGCTAGAACTCCACCTTCAGATGCTTGAGCAATTCGAGTGTGATACCACCTCGATCGATTCCTTCGGCGTCCTGATATTGCTCGATCGCCGTCAAGGTTCCCTGCCCCACCAGACCATCAGCCGGCCCCGGATCGTAACCTTCACGTGTCAGCGCTTCCTGCAACTGGGTGATGATGTCTCTTGTCATGTTCACCTTGCACAGCACTTGCGTCCATTCGACCTTGGCAGGCGCAACTTCGATCTGACTGGTCACGGTCTTGGTACGGGCCGGAATCTCGATGCGTCGTTCCGAAGCCGGTGTGAGCACACGCTGCACTTCAATGGTTTCGATCTGTGCAGGAACATCGCGCGTGGTGGCCACCGCGGGTGTGCTGACAACTTCGCGCACGACTTCGACGTTTTCAGCCGGGCGTTCAGTCAGGCAGATTTCGCGTCCGGTCGTGATCGCGTTTTCATCAGCCTGTTCGCCCTTGGCCAACCAGAAGAAAACAGGATCCGATACCTTGACCTGACGATCCACCGTCGTGAACTCAGCGGGTACATCGACACGTTCCTCTCGAGCAGGGCTGACCAGCTTTTCTACCTGAATCGTCTTGTACTCGGCAGGAATGTTGATGGTCTTGGTGGTTGCGGGTTTGTCCAGGACGGTCTTGGTCAATGTCTCGTAGCGCGCGGGCAGTTCGACCAGACACATCACTTCACCGGTTGCAT